>NZ_JBHWUO010000009.1:105032-213522 GCF_042736975.1 Streptomyces sp. NPDC059989 | reverse complement strand
ATTGACCTGTACGGGCTTGGTGCGCGCCACAAATCACGTTTTACGTCCCGGCCAACACCCCACCCCGTCCCCGACCCCGGCCAACCCCTCCCTCGTGCCGATCCCACCCGCCCTGGTGCACTTTCCAGCCCAGGCCGGGCAAAATCCAGCCCCTCCGGCGTTTGAGGAGCGGGGTCTGGGGCGGAGCCCCAGGTCTTTGAGCCGCACCTGTTCGGCGGCGCCGGGCACCACCCAGCCCCGCCGGCGATTGAGGCGCGGGGGGCTGGGGGCGGAGCCCGCAGGATCGGGGAGGGGCGGGGTGGGGGAAGGCCCGCGCAGCGGGAGGGTCAGGGGGACGGGAGCTCCGCGAAGTCGGCCACCAGGCCGCGGTGGTGGCCCGCCGTGCCGAGGGCAACGGCATCGGCCTTGGCCCGCTTGAGGTAGAGGTGGGCCGGGTGCTCCCACGTCATGCCGATCCCCCCGTGGAGCTGGACGCATTCCTCCGCGGCCCGGACGGCCACCCCCGAGCAGTACGCCTGGGCGACGGCCACCGTCAGCGGGGCGTCGGGGGCCGCCACGGCCAGGGCGTCGGCCGCCGCCCTGGCCGCCGCGCGGGCGGAGGCCACGTCGAGCCAGAGCCGCGCGAGGCGGTGCTTGAGGGCCTGGAAGGAGCCGACGGGCCGGTTGAACTGGTGGCGGCCCCGGACGTACCCGACGGTCTCCGTCAGGCACCACTCGGCGATCCCGAGCTGCTCGGAGGCGAGCAGCCCCGCCCCGGAGAGCAGCGCTCCGGCGACGGCCGCCCGAGCCGTGGCCGGGTCCGCGAGCAGGGTGCCCGCAGCGGCGCCGAGGGTGACGGTGGCCAGGGGGCGGGTCAGGTCCAGCGGGACCTGGGCGGCCAGCTCGGCCGAGGCGGCCGGCACGGCGTACAGCCCGGTGTCGGCGAGGACCAGCAGGACATCGGCGGCCACGGCGTCCGCGACGGCGGTGACCCTGCCGGTCAGGACGCCTCCTCCGGAATCCCGGACGGCGCCGACGGGCAGGGGCGCGCCGGGGGCGAGGCTCAGCGGTACCACCGGTACGCACACCCGGTCGCCGGAGGCCAGCTCCCGGAGCAGCGGGGTGACTTCGGGCGTGTCGCAGCCGAGCAGGATCTCCGTCGCGAGCACCGCGCTCGTCAGGTACGGGACGGGCGCCACGGCCCGGCCCAGCTCCTCCAGGACCACGGCCGCCTCGCGGTGGCTCGCGCCCTGGCCGCCGAGCTTCTCCGGTACGAGCAGTCCGGCGGCGCCGATCCCGGTGGCGAGGGTGTCCCACAGGGCCGGGTCGTGCGGGCGGCCGGTCTCGGCGCGGGCGAGGACGGCCGCGCTGTCGCAGCGGTCGGCGAGGAGGGAGCGTACGGCGGAGCGGAGTTCCTCTTCGGTGTCCGAGTACAGCAGATCCGTCATCGGGCCAGGTCCTTCCAGGCGAGGTCCTTGTCGTCGCGCGGCTCGGGGGGCAGGCCCAGGACGCGTTCGGCGACGATGTTGAGGAGGATTTCGCTGGTGCCGCCCTCGATGCTGTTGCCCTTGGCGCGCAGGTAGCGGTAGCCGGCGTCGCGGCCGGTGAAGTCGACCAGTTCGGGCCGGCGCAGCGTCCAGTCCTCGTACAGGAGGCCCTCCTCGCCGAGGAGTTCCACTTCCAGGCCGCTGATCTCCTGGTTGAGGCGGGCGAAGGTGAGCTTCATGCCGGATCCCTCGGGGCCGGGCTGCCCGGCGACGAGCTGCTGGCGCAGCCGTTCCCCGGTGAGGCGGGCGACCTCGGCCTCGACCCACAGTTCCAGGAGCCGCTGGTGGAGGGCGTGGGTGCGCAGTTCCGGGCGTTCGCGCCAGGCGGCGGCGACCGGGGCGATCATGCCGCCCTCGCGGGGGATGCGCATGCCGCCGATGGAGACGCGCTCGTTCATCAGGGTGGTGCGGGCGACGGCCCAGCCCTCTCCGACGGCGCCGAGGCGGTGGGCGTCGGGGATGCGGACGCCGGTGAGGAAGACCTCGTTGAACTCGGCCTCGCCGGTGATCTGGCGCAGCGGCCGGACCTCGACGCCGGGGGCGTGCATGTCGCAGAGGAAGTAGGTGATGCCCTGGTGCTTGGGCAGCGCCGGGTCGGTGCGGGCGATCAGGATGGCCCAGCGGGCGGTGTGGGCGCTGGAGGTCCACACCTTCTGGCCGTCGACCACCCACTCGCCGGTGTCCTCGTCGTGGACGGCGCGGGTGCCGAGCGCGGCGAGGTCGGAGCCGGCGCCGGGCTCGCTGAAGAGCTGGCACCAGACCTCTTCGCCGACCCACAGGGGGCGCAGGAAGCGGCGCTTCTGCTCCTCGGTGCCGTACGCGAGGATCGTGGGGGCGGCCATGCCCAGGCCGATGCCGATCCGGCGCGGGTCGTTGTCGGGGGCTCCGGCGGCCTCCAGTTCGGCGTCGACGACGGCCTGGAGGGTGCGGGGGGCGCCGAGGCCGCCCAGGCCCTCGGGGTAGTGGACCCAGGCGAGGCCGGCGTCGAAGCGGGCGCGCAGGAAGTCGGGGCGCGGGGTGGCCGCGGGCGGGTGCGCGGCGAGCAGGTGCCGGGTGCGGGTGACCAGGTCCTCGGCGGTGGGCGTCATCGGGAGGCACCCCCGTCCGGGGCGGGTACGACGACCAGCCGGCCGGTGGTGGTCCCGTCGGCGAGGCGCTGCACGGCGTCGGCGGCCGCGGCGAGCGGGACGCGTTCGCTGACCAGCGGTTTCACGGAGCCTTCGGCGGCGAGCCGGGTGAGCTCGGCGTGGCAGGCGAGGATGGCGGCCGGTTCCTTGGTGGCGTACAGGCCCCAGTGCAGGCCGAGGACGGAGTAGTTCTTCACCAGCGCGTGGTTGAGCGCGGGGGTGGGGATGGTGCCGCTCGCGAAGCCGACGACGACGATCCGGCCCTCGAAGGCCACGCATTTGGCGGAGGCGGTGTAGGAGTCCCCGCCGACCGGGTCGTAGACCACGTCGGCGCCGCGGCCGGCGGTGAACTCCTTGACGCGGGCGGCGACGTCCTCCGCCGTGCGGTCGATGACCAGGTCGCAGCCGAGTTCCTCGGCGGTGCGCGCCTTGGCCTTGCCTCCGACGACGCCGATGACGGTGGCCCCGGCGGCCTTGCCGAGCTGGACGGCGGCGCTGCCGACCCCGCCGGCCGCGGCGTGCACGAGGAGGGTCTCGCCGGGCTGGATGCGGGCGCGGCGGTGCAGGCCGAACCAGCCGGTCTGGTAGCCGATGTGGAGTGCTGCCGCCTCGGCGTCGTCGAGGGAGTCCGGAGCGGGCAGCAGGGCGCGGGCGGGCGCGGTGACGTACTCGGCGAAGCCGCCGTGCGGCAGGCTCGGGTTGGCGATGACGCGGCGGCCGTCCTCGGTCTCGCCGCAGATCTCGACACCGGGGGTGAAGGGGAGCGGCGGGCGGATCTGGTACTGGCCGCGGACCAGCAGCGCATCGGGGAAGTTCACGTTGGCGGCGAGCACCCGGAGCCTCACCTCGCCCTCGCCGGGGACCGGTTCGGGAACTTCTTCGAGGCGCATGGCCTCACGGGGTTCACCGGGGGTATGTACTCGCCATGCCTGCATCCGGGGCCTCCAGCCGCCGTCGGGGAACCGCTCCGCGCGCATACTAAGCGGTCGCTTGCCCTCCTGTGAACCCACCCGGGAGCGTTCCGTACGAGGTGCGTGCTCACGGAGCGTTTGTTGGGCACCATGTCCCTCGTAGATCAACAGGCAGATGCCGTACGGCACATGACACGCACCACCGGGGGGACTCGAACCATGAACGGAATCCGTACGAGAAACGTGACGGCCGCGGCGGCGGCCGCCGCCGTCCTCGCGGGGCTGGTCACCGCCGCCGGCCCGGCCGCGGCGGCGGCCGGCCCGACGGCGTGCAGCCCGGCCGTCGAGCTGCTGCCCGCCCTGCCCGGGCTGAGCGGGGGCGCCGTGGCGGGCTTCGGCACCGGCGGACTCGTCGTCGGCGCGAGCGGCGACCGGCCCGCCTACTGGACCGGCGCCGAGCACACGGTCCACGCCGTCCCGCTGCCCGCGGGCTTCGACCGGGGCAGCGTCAAGGCCGTCAGCGCCAAGGGCCTGATGGTGGGCACGGCCACCCGCGACGCGGACCGCGCCACGATCGCCTTCACCCACCAGAAGGGCGCCGCGACCTCCGAGGCGCTCACCGCGCCCGTCGCGCACGAGGTGAGCGTCGACATCAACGAGTCGGGCCGGATCGTCGCCGTGGACCACGGCGTCGCCAAGGAGTGGGTGAACGGCCGGGTCGTGCGCGAACTGTCGGCTCCGGCCGACGCGATCCCCGGTACCGAGGTCACCTCGCTCACCGGCATCAACAAGCGCGGCGACATCGTCGGCACGGCGAGCGGCTCCTACTTCGACGCCGAGAACGACATCGAGGTCACCAAGACCTTCCCGGTGGTCTGGCCCGCCGGGGGCGGCTACCCGCCCTACAGCCTGGAGGTGTGGAACGGCTACCACTCCTCGTTCGCCACGATCGGCCGGGACATCGACGACCGCGGCCGGGTGGTGGGCCTGGAGGACTACTACTACCGCAACGACCCGAAGCTGACCCCGGCCGTCTGGAAGAAGCCGTACGACGCCCTGCCCGCCGATCCGGGCCGGGTGAAGGGCTACGGCCACCTGGAGTTCAACGGCAGCAGCCCGACCACCAACGTGGCCGTCGGCACCGCCACCGCCTTCGAGGAGAGCTACGCCACCTCCTTCCAGGCCGTCTACTGGCCCGGCACGGGGGCTCCGCTGGCGCTCCCCTTCCCGGCGGGCGCCCCGGGCGGCGTGCCGCTCAGCCGCGCCTTTGCCGCCACCGATGACGACCGGGTCGGCGGCACCGTCATCGACCGGGAGACCCGGGCGGGCAGCGCCGTGATCTGGACCTGCGCGAGCGGGCAGGCGTACGCGCCGTAGCAGGAGGCGGTGTCGCGGGCATGGAGATGTGAGCGCCGGCGCGCTATCGATGCCCCATGACGGACCACAACCGGCGCGGCCTGCCCGCGCCCCCGCCGCTCGGCGCCGCCGCCCTGCCCCCCGGTACGTACGCGGGGCAGGTGGTCCTCGTGACCGGCGGCGGCACCGGGCTGGGCAAGGCCATCGCCGCCGAGTTCGCACGGCTCGGCGCCGACCTGGTGATCGCGAGCCGGCGCGCCGAGCAGCTCCACGCGGCGCGTGAGGAACTGGCGGCCGTCCCCGGCGCGGGCCGGGTGACGGCCGCCGTCTGCGACATCCGGGACCCCGAGCGGGTCGCGGAGGTCTTCGACGCGGCGCAGGCCGCGCTGGGCCTGCCGGACGTGCTGGTCAACAACGCGGCCGCCAACTTCCCCTCCCCCGCCGAGGACCTCTCCCCCAACGCCTGGCGGGCGGTGGTCGACATCACCCTGACCGGCACCTGGTTCATGACCCGCGAGTTCGGCCGCCGCCACCTGGCCGCGGGCACGCCGGGCTCGATCGTGAACATCGGCGCCTCGTACGCCTGGACCGGCGGACCGGGTTTCGCGCACAGCGCGGCCGCCAAGGCCGGGGTGAAGAACCTGGTGGAGACGCTCGCCGTCGAGTGGGGCCCGTACGGCATCCAGATCAACGGCCTGGTCCCGGGGCTGTTCCCGCACGCCGACATGACCGAGGACATCCGCACGGGCCTGGACCGGGCCGCACCGGACGCCCGGGACGCGCGCCAGCCCGCCCTGCGCGTGGGCGCCCCGCGCGAACTGGGCTGGGCGGCGACCTTCCTGGCCTCCCCCTACGCCCGCTTCGTCACCGGCCACACCCTGGTGGTGGACGGCGCGAACTGGCAGCGCCGCGCCCTGGTCAACCCGGAGGTCGAGCCGGTACGGGACCAGCTGGGCCGCGGCCCGTTCGGGGGGTGACCCGGCCGAACCGAGGGGGCGTGCCCTTCGGCGGCCGGAGTCTCATCCGCGCTCGCGGAGGTAGGCCTCCAGCTCGGCGGCCCCGGTCAGCATCGCCCGCCCGCGGGCTGACAGCCGGCCGTGCCAGTCGCGCAGTGCGGCCTCCAGCGGCTCCAGCCCGCCGGCCGCCCGCACCTGGGCGATCAGCGGGGCGATCCGCTCCAGCAGGTAGCCGCCCCGCCTGAGCTGGTGGGCCAGCCGGGCGTCCCGTACGTCGGCCCCGTCGTAGACGCGGTACCCGGTCAGCGGGTCGCGGCGCGGGCGCACCAGCCCGGCGCGCTCCCATGCGCGCAGCGTCGCGGGCCGGATTCCGAGCTGCCTCGCCAGCGGCCCGATGAACGTGTCGCCGCGCCCGGACACCGCCGTGCCGGGTTCCGGCGCCGTGGCGGGCGCCAGGTCGCGGAGGGCGTTCTCGACGGCCTGGAGGGTCCGCCGGTCGTCGAGCAGCTGGGCGTGGCTCTCGTCGATGAGGCGGAACGCCTCGTCGACCGCGCCCCGGTTCACGGCCTGCATGATCGACGTCGCCGTCCGGTGGCCGTGGCCGGGCACCAGGGCGAGGAACGCGCCCAGGGCCCGCGCGTGCAGCGGGGTGTAGGTGCGGTAGCCGTGGGGTGTGCGCCCGGCGGCCGGGAGGATGCCGGCCTCCTCGTAGTTCCTGACGGCCTGCGCGGACAGGCCGTGCCCGCGGGCCAGGTCGATCGGCCTGAGCTGCCTGCCCGTTTGAAGGTTTTGCCCCATGGGCCCGACGATATCGGGGAAAAGTTTCAACCGAGGCTTCAACGATAGCGTTGAGGGCATGGCAACCGACATCACGAACACCGCCCATGCCGTCGAGGCCGGCGCCGTCATGAAGCTGTTCCCGGCCCGGCCGCGGCTGCTCGCCCTGGGCGAGCCCACCCACGGCGAGGACACGCTGCTCGAAGTGCGCAACGCGCTCTTCCGGCAGCTCGTCGAGCAGGAGGGCTACCGGACGATCGCGATCGAGAGCGACTGCCTGATGGGCCTGGTCGTGGACGACCACGTCACCTCGGGCACGGGCACCCTCGACGAGGTCATGGAGCGCGGGTTCAGCCACAGGTTCGGCGCGTCCGCGGCCAACCGCGAACTCGTGCGCTGGATGCGGGCGTACAACGACGGCCGGCCCGCGTCCGACCGGCTCCGCTTCGCCGGCTTCGACGGCCCGCTGGAGATCACCGGCGCCGCGAGCCCCCGGCAGGCCCTCACCGCACTCCACGGCTACCTCGCGGCCCGGGTGGACGCGGACCTGCTCCCCTGCACCGCGGACACGCTCGACCGCCTGCTCGGCGCCGACGACCGGTGGACCGAGCCCGCCGCGATGATGGACCCGTCCCGGTCCGCGGGGCGGTCCGCGGAGGCCCGCGAGCTGCGGCTGCTCGCCGACGACCTGGTGGCACTGCTCGACGAGCAGACGCCGCACCTGATCGCGGCCACCTCGCGGGACGAGTGGGACAGGGCGCGCCTGTACGGGCGCACCGCCACCGGCCTGCTGGGCTACCACCACTGGATGGCCGACAACTCACCGGGCCGTATGACGCGGCTGCTGGGCGTGCGGGGCCGGATGATGGCCGACAACCTCCTCGCCGTCGCCGCGCGGGGCCCGGCACTCGTCCACGCCCACAACGCCCATCTCCAGCGGGAGAAGAGCTCGATGCGGATGGGCGGGACGCCGCTGGAGTGGTGGAGCGCCGGGGCGCTCGTGAGCGCCCGCCTGGGCGAGGGGTACGGCTTCCTGGCCACGGCCGTCGGCACGATCGGGCACCGGGGCGTGGACACCCCGCCGCCGGACACCCTCGAAGGACTCCTGTACGCGCTCCCGCAGGACCGCTGCGTCATCGACGCCCCCCGGCTGGCCACCGCCCTCGGCGATACGCGGCCCGCGCCCCGCGTATCGCCCTGGTTCGGCTACGCCCCGCTCGACCCGGCCCACCTGGCGGACAGCGACGGCCTCGTGTTCGTCAAGGACGTCCCGGGGAGCTAGTGCTGTGGCCACTCTCGGGAATCCGCTTCGCCCGGGGCTCAGCCTCCCGTGAAGTGCGGCGGGCGGCGGGCCGCCTTGGCGGTGTAGCCCTCGCGGCAGTCGTCCGAGGTGAGGGTGAGGGCCGCGGTCATCGCGGCGCGGTCGAGGGCCGCGGGGAGGGCGGCGTCCGCGTAGGCGTCGACCGAGCGTTTGATGCCCTGGACGGCGAGGGGGGCGTTGGCGGCGATGTCGGCCGCCAGGGTTCTGGCGGTGGGCTCCAGTTCCGGGCCGGGGAGGACCAGTTGGACCAGGTTCAGGCGCAGCGCGGTCGCCGCGTCGATGCGTCGGCCCGTCAGGGCCAGGTACTTGGCCCAGCCGGCGCCCGCCTCGCGGGCGATGCGCAGGTCGCCGCCCGCGTCCACCGCCACGCCCAGCTGTGCCTCCGGCAGGGCGAAGACGGCGTCCTCGGCGGCCACCCGGATGTCGGCCATCAGCGCCAGTTCGAATCCGAAGCCGAGGCAGTAGCCCTGGACGGCGGCCACCACCGGCTGCGGGAGGCGGGCGAGGACCGCGAACCGCTCGTGGACCCAGCGGATGCCCTCGTAGTAGTTGCGGGTGCGCTCGGCGGCGGATCCGCCGGTGATCGCGCCGCCGGGGGCCGTGACGTCGATGCCCGCGCAGAAGGCCCGCCCCTCGGCCCGCAGCAGCACGGCCCGCACCGAGGGGTCGAAGCGGATCCGGTCCGCCAGCAGGCCCAGCTGGCGGGTCGACTCCCAGCTCCAGCCGTTGAGTGTGGCCGGACGGCACAGGGTGAGCACCGCGACGCCGTCCGCGACCTCCAGCCGGATCCGCTCCTCGCCCTCCGCGATCTGCGTGGTGATGGTGTCGATCACCCTGTCCCGCACCCCCGTCGATAGCTGACGATCCGTCATCTTAGGGGTGGCCGGTCAGCGGGGGAAGACCTCGAACGGGACCGCCGGGGCGCCGCCGAACCGGGCTGCCGCCCGCTGGGCGTTGCCGGCGAGGAAGGTGCGTACGTACTCCTCGGGGTCCTGGTCCGTCAGCACCTCGATGTAGGCCTTGTGTTCCAGCAGCGACTTCACCGAACGCTCGAAGCCCGGACCGGCATCGGCCGCGTGCGTGGGCGTGCTGGTGCCGGCCACCGCGACCCAGCGCACGCCGTTCCACGGCTCCAGGCCCTGCTCGGAGATGAGTTCCGGGAAGATCCACCGGTTGCCGGCGTCGGCGGCCGCGTCCAGGACGGCCCGGCCCACGGCCTTGTGGTCGGGGGTGTTCCAGTAGCCGCCGCCCTCCTCCCCGCCCCACGTGTCACGGTGGTTGAGGGTGATGACCAGCTCGGGGCGGTGCCGGCGGATGGCCGCCGCGATGTCCCGGCGCAGGTCGAGGCCGTACTCGACGATGCCGTCGCGGTGGTCGAGGAACTCCACCTGGGACACGCCGACGACGGCGGCGCTCGCCCGCTGCTCCGCCTCGCGCAGCGGGGCGCAGTCGGCGGGGGCGATGGTGTCGATGCCGGCCTCGCCGCGCGTGGCCAGGAGGTAGACGACCTCGCGGCCGCCGTCCGTCCAGTCCGCGATCGCGGCCGCGCAGCCGTACTCCAGGTCGTCCGGGTGGGCGACCACGGCGAGGGCGCGCTGCCAGTCGGTGGGCATGGGCTGCAAGGGGGCCTGCTGATCAGGTTGTTCGGTCATGCGTCGCACTGTAGGCGAACGGACCGGCGCGGGCAGGGGGCGGCTCACCCTGCCCGCGCCGCCGCGTCGCTGTGCCGGTCGGCTCAGGCCTCGTCGCGTACGAGGGCCAGGAGCCGGTCCAGGACGCGGGTGCCGCCCGCGCGGACGCCGTCGTGCTCGAACTCGTCCGTCACCCAGGTCCGCAGGCCCCGTACGGCGCGGGCGGTGTCCAGGGAGTGGGCGGTGTCGACGTACATGTCGTCGTGGTAGACGGCGGCGGCCACCGGCACCTCGTTCGCGGCGAGCCGCGCCGGGTCGTAGAGCGGCGCCCAGCCCGTACGGGCGGCCAGCAGTTCGGCGGTCTCGCGCAAGGGGGCGAGGGAGGGGTCGGCGGTGAAGTGCCAGGGGTGGATGGTCTCGCCGGTGAAGAGGAGCGGTTCGTCGCCCGCGAGGGTCTTGGCGGCGTCGAAGCGGGGGTGGCCGGCGCGCACCCGCTCGGCGGCCCAGGCGGTGGGCACGGCCGGGTCCTGGGCGTAGATCGCCTCGTGGACCAGCGCGTAGAGGGGGTGCCCGGCGAAGGAGAGCAGCGCGCGGGCGCCCTCCAGGAAGGCGTCGGAGAGGGCCGGGCCGGCGGGGGTCGGGACGAAGGCGTCCTCCAGCAGGTAGTGCAGCTGGTGGCTGCCGTCGCCGGAGCCGAGGAGGAGGCCGAGGGACTGGAAGGCCTCGACGGTGAGGCGGTAGCCGCCGGGGAGTTCGGCCGGGCGCTCGGCGAGGTGGGACGCGATGCGGCGGGCCCGCTCGGCGTCCATCGGGTAGCGGGCGTAGTGGGCCAGGTTCTTGCGCTCGATGCGGGGGTACGCGGCCTCGTACACCTCGTCGGCGGTGGCGGTCAGCGAGGGGAGGCCGCCGGTGATCAGGGCGGCGGTGAGGCCCTCGGGGGCGGTGGAGAGGTAGTGGGTGGCGCAGAAGCCGCCGAAGCTCTGGCCGAGCACGGTCCAGGGCGCGCCGCCGGTCAGGCCGGGGCGGATCGCCTCGGCGTCGCGCACGATGGAGTCGGAGCGGAAGTGGGCGAGGTACTCGGCCTGCTGCGCGGGCGTGCCGCGCAGGGGCAGGGTCTGCCGGTTCACCGGGGTGGAGCGGCCGGTTCCGCGCTGGTCGAGCAGGAGGACGCGGTAGTCGGCCAGGGCCCGCTCCAGCCAGGCCTGCCGGCCGATGAACCGCCGGGCCCCGAAGCCGGGGCCGCCCTCCAGGTACAGCAGCCAGGGCAGGGTCTCCGGGTCCTTGCCGGAGGCGACGACCTCCCGGGCGTACAGCTCGATCCGTTCGCCGTCCGGCCGCGTGTGGTCCAGCGGGACGGTGAACCGGTGGTCGGTGAGGACCGTACCGGGCTGACGGTAGCTGTGGGCGATGGTCACGGACGGCCCCTGGGGTGCGAGGTGCGGTGACCCGCGCCCCGGCCGGATCGCGGCCGGGGTACGGGTGTGGCGGTCCGTGCGAGTCTAGTACGGGCCTCGGGGCTCTCTGGGGGCTTACGGGAACTCGACGACCGAGCGGAGGACCTCGCCGCGTTCCATGCGGGCGAAGGCGGCTTCGACGCCGTCGAGGGGGATGGTCTCGGAGACGAAGGCGTCCAGGTCGAGCCGGCCCTGGAGGTAGAGGTCCACGAGGAGCGGGAAGTCGCGCTCGGGCAGGCAGTCCCCGTACCAGGAGGACTTCAGGGCCCCGCCGCGGCCGAAGACGTCGAGGAGCGGGAGTTCGAGCTTCATCTCCGGGGTCGGCACGCCGACCAGCACCACGGTCCCCGCAAGGTCGCGGGCGTAGAAGGCCTGTCGGTAGGTCTCCGGCCGGCCCACCGCTTCGATGACCACGTCGGCGCCGTTTCCGCCGGTGAGGCCCTGGATGGCCTGCACCACGTCCTCCTTGCGGCCGTTGACGGTGTGGGTGGCGCCCAGGCCCCGCGCCCATTCCAGCTTCCGGTCGTCGAGGTCGACGGCGATGATGCGCGAGGCGCCGGCCAGGCGGGCACCGGCCACGGCGGCGTTGCCCACTCCCCCGCAGCCGATGACGGCGACGGAGTCGCCCCGGCCGACGTTGCCCGTGTTCAGGGCCGCGCCTAGGCCGGCCATCACCCCGCAGCCGAGGAGGCCCGCGGCGGCCGGGGAGGCGGCCGGATCCACCTTGGTGCACTGGCCGGCCGCGACCAGGGTCTTCTCGGCGAAGGCGCCGATGCCGAGCGCCGGGGAGAGCGGGGTGCCGTCCTCCAGGGTCATGGGCTGGGTGGCGTTGTGCGTGTTGAAGCAGTACCAGGGGCGGCCGCGCCTGCAGGCCCGGCAGGTCCCGCACACCGCACGCCAGTTGAGGATGACGAAGTCGCCGGGGGCCACGGAGGTGACGTCCGGGCCGACGGATTCCACGATCCCGGCGGCCTCGTGGCCGAGCAGGAACGGGAACTCGTCGTTGATGCCGCCCTCGCGGTAGTGCAGGTCGGTGTGGCAGACCCCGCAGGCCTGGACCCGGACGAGCGCCTCGCCCGGTCCCGGGTCGGGCACGAGGATCGTCGTGGTCTCCACCGGCGCGCCCTTGCTCCGGGCGATGACCCCTCGTACGCGATGCGTCACGTTCGTTCTACCCCGCTCTCGTTGAGTTCCGTCCGAACGTACACGGGCTCGGCGCGGTACGGGAGTTGCCTCACTCCGCGGCGTGCGATCCGGCCAAGTCGGGCGGTACGGAGGCGCGCAGGGCGGCGCCGAAGGCGGCCACGGCCGGGTGGCGGGCGGCGCCGCTGCGGAAGGCGAGCTGCGTACGGCGCTGCATGCGCAGGCGGGTGAGGCGGACGGCCGGTTCGGCGGGCTCGGTGATGCCGAGCTGGGGGACGACGGCCACGCCCTGGCCCGCGGCGACCAGGGCGAGGACGGTGGCGAACTCGTCGACCTGATGGCGGACCCGGGGCGTGAAACCGGCGGCCCGGCAGGCCCGTACGGTCATGGCGTGGCAGAGGGTGCCGGGAGTGGCGGTGATCCAGGGGTCGTCGGCGTGCGTACGGAGGACCGCGCCCTGGTCGGCGGCCGCGTCCTGGCCGGGTGCCGGACGCTCGTCGGGGGCCTGACCCCCGTCGGGAGCCGGATCCGGGTCGGGGGTCGCCCGCGGGGGCTCCCCCGCGGGCGCGGCCAGGTACATCGCCTCCCCGTACAGCGGCTCGGTGGCGAGCCCGGGCTCCCGGGCGGCGGGCACCAGGTCGTACACGTGGACCAGGGCCACGTCCAGGTCCCCGGCCCGCAGGGCGTGTGCGACCACCGCCGGGTCGGTCTCGCAGACCATCGGCTCCAGCCCCGGGTGGCGCCGGGCCAGGGCGACCAGCGCCGCCGGGACGATGGCCCGGGTGGCGGTGGGGAAGGCACCGATCCGCAGGGCGCCGGCCAGGCCGCCGCGCGCCTCCGCGAGGTCGGCGTCGGCCTGCTCCAGCCGTTCGAGGACGGCGTCGGCGTGGCGGACCAGGTTCTGCCCGGCGGGGGTGAGCCGGACCCGGCGGCCGGTGCGCTCCAGCAGCGGCAGTCCGGCTTCCCTTTCGAGGACGCCGAGTTGCTGGGACACCGCCGAAGGGCTGAAAGCCAGGGCCTCGGCCACGGCTGCGATGGTTCCGCGGCGGGCCAGTTCGCGCAGCAGGCGCAGGCGTCGTACGTCGAGCATCGGCTCAGCTTACGAGTTGGGTAAGAAATGCGAACTGGATTCGGGGCTCGGGGCGGGTGAGGCTCGGAGGCATGACACAGGACATCGCACCCGATCCCATCGCGCGGAACCTCGTCGCGCGGGACCTCATCGCACCGGACGCCGTCCCCGCGGACCTCGCCCCGGCGGACCACGGCCCCGCGGGCCTCCCGCTCCGCGGGATCCACGTACCGCTGGTCACTCCCTTCACCCGCTCCGGGGACATCGCCGCCGACGCCCTGGAGGCGCTCGCCCACGAGGTGCTCGACGCTGGCGCCGGCGGGATCGTCACCCTCGGCACCACCGCCGAGACGGCCACCCTGGACGAGGCCGAGCGGGACCTCGTCACCGACGTCTGCGCCCGGGTCTGCGGGGAGCGGGGCGCGCTGCTGACCGTCGGGGCCGGGGCGAGCGGGACCCGGGCCGCGGAGGCCTCGCTGGCCCGGCTCGCCCGGTGGCCGCAGGCGCGGGCGGCGCTGGTGACGGTGCCCGCATTCGTGCGGCCTTCCGCGGCGGGGGTGTTGGCGCACTTCGCGCGGCTGGCCGAGGTGAGCCCCGTACCGCTGATCGTCTATCACATCCCCTACCGAACCGGGCAGCCGCTGGGCGCCGCCGCCCTGCGGGGGCTCGGGGCGCTCGCGGGGGTCGCCGGGGTGAAGTACGCGGGCGGCGGCATCGACCAGGACACGGTGGCGCTCCTCGGCGACCTGCCGGAGGGGTTCACGGTGCTGGCGGGCGACGACGCCTACCTCTCCCCGCTGCTGGCGATGGGCGCGGCGGGCGGGATCCTGGCCTCGGCGCATCTGGCGACGGCCCGCTTCGCGGAGCTGGCCGGCGCCTGGCGGGCGGGCGACATGGCGCGGGCGCGGCCGCTGGGGCACGCGCTGGCCCGGCTCTCGGCGGCGGCCTTCGCCGAGCCCAATCCCGCGGTGGTCAAGGGCGTGCTGCACGCCCAGGGGCGGATCCCGGATCCGGGGGTGCGACTCCCCCTCCTGCCGGCGTCGCGGGCGGCCGTGGCGGCCACGCTGGAGCGGCTCGCGGAGCTCTGAGGCGGGGGAAGCCGAGGGGCGGGTGAGGGGGCGGCCGAGGGGAGCGGTGAGGGCTCGGGATTGCCCGGAAAGAGTCCGAGATGGGCGATTCGCAACCAACGTACAGATCACCCGAATGAGGCATGGCGAGAGCGGACTTGTCCGCCCGCCCGGGCGGGCCGCGACGGGCCCTTCAAACCGTGATGTGAGTCACTCCGGGAGCATCAACATCATTTCCCCATAGGGGGCGGATTCCCTTTTCCCGGAAAGAAAGTTGGCTATGACCCGAACGCGCCGTCAAGGTCATTTTCCGGGCGGATAGTCGGATGTCGATCTACCGGTGGAAATCGGGCCTTGTTCCGGCCCGGCGCGCTCGCCTACGGTCACCCTCATTCCCGGTGTTCCACTGCCGAATCCGGCCACGTCGGGAGCCTCTCCGTCCCCCCACGTGAGGAAATGCGCCATGCCCGCAAAGGGAAAGCACCGTCGGCCGAAGCAGCACCCGATCACCCGCAAGCTGGCCCTCGCCGGCACGGGCGGCGCGGCGCTCGCCCTGCCCCTGATCAGCACGACCACCGCAGGGGCGACGGAGGTGGCGGCCGCTCCCACGACCAATTCCGTGGTCACCGCTCCCGCGGCCGCCGCTCCCACGACCAATTCCGTGGTCACCGCTCCCGCGGCCGCCGCTCCCACGACCTATTCCGTGGTCGCCGGCGACACCCTTTCCGAGATCGCGGTGGAGCATTCCGTGAGCGGCGGCTGGAAGCAGCTCTACGCGGCGAACAAGAGCGTCATCGGCGACAACCCGTCGATCATCCGGCCCGGCATCAAACTGAAGCTCGGCACCCAGCCGGAGGCCCCCCGCGCGAGCAGGTCCGCCGCCCGGCCCGCCATCACCCCCACCTACGCGAACAACCTCGACGGCTGGATCAAAGAATCTCTCGCCGTGATGGCCGAGCACGGAATTCCCGGCACCTACAACGGAATTCACCGCAACGTGATGCGGGAGTCCTCGGGCAACCCCCTCGCCATCAACAACTGGGACATCAACGCCCAGAACGGCATCCCCTCCAAGGGCCTGCTCCAGGTCATCGACCCGACCTTCCGCACCTACCACGTGCCGGGCACCTCGTCGGACTCGTACGACCCGGTCGCCAACATCACCGCCGCCTGCAACTACGCGGCCGCCCGCTACGGCTCCATCGACAACGTCAACGGGCCCTACTAGCCACGTGTCACGGCCGGCCCGCGCGCGGACGGTGCGCGCGGGCCCGCAGGAGGATGCGCAGCGGGGCGACCAGGCCGTAGCCGGTGTCCCGGCGCAGGGCGGTGATGCCCGCGCGCTCCACGGCGGTCAGCTGCTGCGCCATGAGCTCCATCATGGTCGCGACCACGGGGCGCAGGCCCGGGTCGGCAAGGGCGAGCTGCCCGTCGGTGGCGTCGAGGGCGGCCCGGGCGCGGCGGGTCTCGTCGGCGAGGAGGGCGCGTACGGCCGGGGTGTCGCGGCCCTGTTCGAGGTCGGCGCGGGTCACGGAGTGCTCGGCGAGACGGTCGCGCGGAATGCAGAGCCGGCCGTCCGCGAGGTCCCCGGCGAGGTCGGCGAGGAAGTCGACGCGCTGGGCGGCGTCGACGAACCGCCGCCAGCCCGCGGCCTGTTCGGGGTCGGGGCCGCCCTGGTAATGGAGGCCGGTGAAGACCAGTACGCCGGGCCAGGCGTAGGCGTCGAGGTAGGCCTGGAAGTCCTCCTCGGAGCCGAAGCCGTCGAATCCGGCCTCGGCGGTGGCGGCGCCCTCCAGGAACCGGGAGACCCAGTGCGGGGGCAGGGCGCGGGAGTGCACGGCGTGGGCGTAGGCGCGCAGCACGGGGTCGGGGCTGTCCCCGGACTTCAGGGCGGCCTCGACCTGCCCGGTCAAGGCGTCCAGCGCGGTGGCCCGTTGCTGCGGGGTACCGGTTTCGGCCACGTCGTCGACCAGGTTCATGAAGGCGAGACCGGCGGCCAGCCAGGGCACCAGCGGCGGGGCGGCCAGCAGCCGCAGCGCGAGGTAGGGGGCGGGTTCGCGGCGGAGCACCCGGCGTGCGGCGTATGTGTAGTCCTCCCGCAGCCGGGTGCCGGATATCCCGGCCGCCGTGAGTGTGGTGCGCCAGCTGGGCATGGCGATCTCGCTCCCTTGACCTCTTCGAGCACGCGTCCGTACGTACGCGTGTGTACCGGTACACGATGTCAGGAAGGGACGACCTTCTTGACCTTGCCGTCGATACCGGCGAGGACGTAGCCGCCACGGCCGTACTCGTCGCTGAGGTACGGGCGCATGCAGGGGACCTGGTCCATCATCCAGGGCTCGACGATGACGTAGCGCGAGGTCGGGTTCGGGACGCCGAGGTCCTTCTTGGACTGCTCCAACAGGCCGGGCAGGGCGTCCCAGTCGACCGCTGCCATGTCGATCAGCGGCTCGCCGTCCTTGACCGTGCCGTCCGGACCGGTGCGCTTGGCCGCGCCGTCGCGGTACTGCCAGGCGTCCACGGTCTCGGCTCCGGGGCCGGTGGGGATGGAGGCGAGGACGTAGCCGTCGTAGACCTTCAGGTCCACGAAGGTGGTCGTGCCCGTCTGCTGCTTGAACGCCTCCAGGGCGATCCGGATGTTCTCCGGGGTGAGCAGGCTGCCCCGGGCCGCGCCCGCCTTGGGCGTGTTCGGCTTCGGGCCGGTGCTGGGCGCGGCAGCGACAGTGGTGGCGGTCGCCGTGGCGGTGGCGGTGGCGGTGGCGGTGGCGGTGGCGGTGGCGGTGGCGGTGGGGCCGGTTATGGAACCGCCCTTCGCGTCGTCGCGGCTGCCGGCGGTCCCGTCCGGCAGCCACTGGACGAGGCCGACGGCTCCGGCCGCCAGCACCGCTGCGAGTGCGGCGCCGATCAGGGCCGGGCGCCTGCGCGGGGCGGGTGCCAGGGGAAGGGGCGCGGTGGTGACCGCATAGGGCGAGGGCCCCGGGCCGAACGGCGGCGGGGCGGGCAGGGTGGGCGGCCCGTACTGCCCGTACGGGGCCGGGACGGCGGGACCGGCCACCGGCGCCGCGCCGGAGCCCGCGCCCGGGCCGGCCCCGAGAGCAGTGCTCGCATCCCGGAGCAGTCGTTCCAGCCGAGCCCCGTCGGGCCGCGCGGCCGGGTCCCGTACGAGCAGCCGTTCCAGTACGGATCCCAGCGGGCCGGAACGCACGGGCACCGGGATGGGATCGTCCAGCACGGCGACGACCGTGGCCAGGCTGGTGGCCCGGCGCAGCGGGTGGACCCCTTCCGCGGCCACGTACAGCAGCATGCCGAGCGACCACAGGTCGGAGGCGGCCAGTCCCTCCTCTCCCCGCACGCGTTCGGGTGCGATGTACTCCGGGGAGCCGATCAGCACGCCGGTGGCGGTGAGCCCCGTCGATCCGTGCAGGGCCGCGATGCCGAAGTCGGTGAGCACCGCCGACCCGTCGGGCCGCAGCAGCACGTTGGCCGGTTTCACGTCGCGGTGGAGGATCCCCTCGGCGTGTGCGGCACGCAGCGCGGACAGGAGGTCGAGGCCGAGCCGCAGCACCTCCGCGAGCGGCAGCGGCCCGGAGGCCAGCCGGTCGTGCAGGGAACCGCCCCGGACGAGCTCCATGACGATCCACGGATGCCCGTCCGCGCCCTCCGCCGGTTCGACGATGTGGTGGATCGTCACCACGTGGGGGTGGGCGAGGCGGGCGAGGGCGCGGGCCTCGCGGACGGCCCGTTCGCGCAGCTGGTCGGTCAGTCCGGGCTGGGCGGCGGCGGTGGCCGGGTCCGGCGGGCGCACTTCCTTGAGCGCGACCTCGCGGTGCAGGGCGATGTCGCGGGCCCGCCACACCGTACCCATGCCGCCGCTGCCCAGGGGCGCGACCAGTTCGAAGCGCCCGTCGATCAACCGTCTGCCAGACTCACCAGTGTCCATGGGCGGTCATCGTAGGCGGCGCCGGATTCAGCAGCGGCGCCGGTCCTCGGTCACCGTGCCCTGGACGGTGGTCACCGTGCGGTCGTGGCAGCCGCCCGGCGCCCCGGACCCGTACAGCCGGTGGCGGGCCGTGGTGGTGGCGACCGCGTGCCGCTGGTCGCGCGGGACGTTCGCGGTGTAGGTGGCGTCGCCCGTGTACCGGTCGTCGAGCCGGGAGACGTCGACGGTCCGGCCGCCGCGCAGGGTGACGGTGTCCGCGCGGTCGCCGAGGGAGAGGACGGTGCGCAGCCGGTCGCCGGCGCCGAGGGTGGTCTCGCCGTCCATCGTGTACGTGCGCGCGGTGCGGGTGGCGTTGGCCCCGCGGGTCACGGTCTCCTCGTCGGTCCAGGTGGCGGTGAGCGCGTCGCGGTTCTCGCCGTCGGTCCAGCGGTGTACGGAGGTGCCCCGCACGGCGCGGGTGACGGTGGTGGTGACCCGGCCGTGGGAGGTGTCCAGGTGCCCGGCGACGGTCAGCCGGTGGGCGCCCTCGGTGTCCAGGCGGTGCTCGGCTCCGGGCGTGCCGGGTGTGGCGGGCGTCCAGCGGGAGGAGTTGGCCGGATCGCTCTGCTCGTGCCGGGTCAGCGCGCCGGTGACGACCTCGCGGGCCTCGTCCTGCCAGAGCAGCAGATTGGTGGGGGTGCTCCAGCCGCTCTGCCCGGCCGGCACCCCGGCCACGGACACCTCGATCCGGTGCGGGCGCCCGTCGTTGAGCAGGGCGGCGTAGGGGGTCAGGTCGTAGAGGAGGGGCTGCACGTCGAAGGCGCGCGGGCCGGGAGTGACGTACCAGAGGAAGGGGTTGGACCAGCCGCCGGTCCAGACGGTGGGGAAGGGCGCGGCGATGCCCGCGAGCGCGCCGTCCACGGAGATGCGGACCTCGCGGTGGGGGCCGTCGGCGGCCTTGCAGGAGTACGGGGCCGCGTCCGGGGTGGTCATGTACCAGTACTCCTCGCAGCCGCCGCCCGAGCCCGTCGCGTAGACCTCGGCGAGGAGGCGCTCGGTGTTGCGCGGGGTGGTGACGGCCGGCGAGGTGAGCGGGAGGACGCGGTCGGGGGTGTCGGGGGTCACGGTACCGCGCTCGGCCGCGTAGAAGGTGAGGGTGACCTTGACGTCGATGACGCCGGTGTAGGTGTCGTTGACGACGTTGCCGATGAGCATCTCGACGGGCTGGGGGCGGGTGAGGGTGTCCCGGTAGCGGGTGACGTCCTTCTCCACGGACCAGGTGATGCCGTCGGGCGAGGGCTGCGGGGTGGAGGTGCGCAGGATCTCGACGCCGCCGAGGGAGAGGTACCCGAGCCGGTCGTACTGGCGGCCCTTGACCTTGCCGTCGAGGCGGAGCACCACCTTGGCCCAGTGGCCGGTGCCGCAGCCGCGGGGCGGCGCGTAGCCGCCCCGGTACGGGGTGAAGTCGCGGAACTGCGCCTCGGCGAGGGTCACCTCGCAGGACCGGGTCGCGGGCCGGGTGACGGGCGGCGCGACGGTGAGGGGGTCGTGCCAGTCGGTGCCGAACTCGGCGGGCGGCTCACCCGCGGGCGCGGCCGCGGCGGGCACGGCCGCGGGGTACGCGGTCGTGGCGGGCACGGTCGTGGCGTACGCGGGTCCCGCGCCGGCGACGGTGGCGGCGGCCAGCGCGATCGCGCCGAGCACGCCCATGATCCTGTGTCGTCTCATGGGCCCGCAGTGAAACCCGGCCCGCCGGGACCGCGCCAGGGCCGGTGTGCGGAATGTGGCCGGATCTCGCCCCCGCGGCCCGGCCCGGCGGCGTACGGCCGAAGGGGCCGGCTCAGGATCAGGCCGGCAGGACCACGATGCCGTCGTCGTCCGCGTGGACCGTGTCCCCGGGTCGGAAGGTGGTGCCGCCGATCGTGACGGGCACGTCCACCTCGCCCGCGCCGGTCTTCCCGCTCTTACGGGGAACCGTGCCCAGTGCCTTGATGCCGAGGTCGAGCCCGCCCAGGGCCACGCTGTCGCGGACCGCGCCGTTGATGATCAGGCCCGCCCAGCCGTTGCGCTCGGCCGCGCCCGCGAGGAGGTCGCCCACCAGGGCGGTGCGCAGCGAACCGCCGCCGTCCACGACGAGGACGGCGCCCCCGCCCGGCCCGTGGACGAGTTCGCGCAGCAGCGCGTTGTCCTCGTGGCAGGAGAGGGTCCGCACCGGGCCTGCGAACAGCCGGCGGCCGCCCAGCTGCCGGAACTGCGTGGCACAGATGCCGAGGTCCTCGCCGTGCTCGTCGTACATGTCGGCCGTGGGCACTGGGGTGACGCTCATGTCGCTGAAACTTCCTCGCTGCTCGTTCTCGCTCGTACGTCGCGCCGTGCGGCCAGCGTAATCGGCGGCTCGGCGGCGCCGGCGGGCCCGGGTCAGTCGCGGGAGTTGCCGAACAGGATCCGGTAGCCGATGAGCAGGACCAGCGAGCCCGCGATCGCGGAGCCCCAGGTGGCGAGGTCGAAGAACTGGGTCTGGATCGGCCGGTCGAGGAACTTCGCCGAGAGCCAGCCGCCGATGAAGGCGCCGGCGACGCCGATGAGGGTGGTTCCGATCAGACCGCCCGGGTCCCGGCCGGGCAGCAGGACCTTGGCGATGCCTCCGGCCAGCAGTCCCAGGATGATCCAGCCGACGATCCCCATGCCCGTTCACTCCGTTTCGGTGGTCCGGTGTTTCACCGGGGAGGACGCGGCCGGGGCGCGAACGGTTCTCCGGCCGCTCAGCGGCGGTGGGCGGACCGCGCCAGGGCGAGGCCGCCGGGGGTCCGCGCGGGCCCGACGACCCCGGGGGTCGCGGCGGCGGGCGGGGTGCGGGTCAGCAGCAGGACCCCGCGCGCCGCCGCGGCGGCTCCGGCCACCGCCAGCAGGACGCCCAGTGCGCCGCCCTGGAGTCGTTCGCCGAGCAGGACCATGCCGATGGCGGCCGCGGCGAGCGGGTTGGCCAGGTTCACCACGGCGAGGGGGGCGCCGAGCCCGCCGCGGTAGGCCCGCTGCGACAGGAGCAGCCCGCCGACCGCGAACACCACGACGAGCAGCGCCACCGCGATGACCCGGACGCTGAGCAGGGATCCGCCGCGGCCACCGGCCACGGCCACGGTCTGGGTCAGGGCGGAGGCGGCCGCGGAGGCCAGCCCGGAGGCGGTGGCGTGGCGCAGCCCCGACCGGGGGTCCTTGACCGCGGTCAGCATCAGGATGACGGCGATCGTGGCCCCGGAGACGGCGAGGGCCTCGGCCAGGGTGAGGGTGTCGTCGGGGGCCGGTCCCGAGGCGGGGAGCAGCAGCAGGCCCAGCCCCGCGACGGTGGCCAGGGTGCCCCGCCACTCGGTGGCCGCCACCCGGCGCCCGGCTCGGCGCGCGCCCAGCGGGACGGCGGCCACGAGGGTGAGCGCGCCGAGCGGCTGGACCAGGGTGAGCGGCCCGTACCGCAGAGCGGCGGCGTGCAGGAGCGCGGCGGCCGCGTTCAGCCCGGCCGACCACCACCATGCGCTGTTGCCGAGCAGGGCCTTGGCGCTGCGGGCGACGGCGGCCCGGGCGAGGCGCTCCTGGGCGACGGCGGCGGACGCGTAGGCGACGGCCGAGGCGAGGCAGAGGCAGACGGCGAGCGCGGTGGCGTTCATCGCCCGGCCTCGACGGGCTCGGCGGCGCGCCGCGGGCGGGGCAGGTCCCGTACGGCGGCACCCGCGTCGGTCTCCACGTCGGCGTCGGGGCCGGCGTCGGTGTCGTTCGGGACCGGCCGCGGGATCAGCAGCAGGGCCGCCCCGAGCAGGACGGTCGCCACGATCGCGTCGAGCCAGTAGTGGTTGGCCGTGCCCACGACCACCAGCAGGGTCAGCAGGGGGTGCAGCAGCCACAGCGCGCGCCACCTGGACCGGGTGGCGGCGATCATGCCGAGTGCGAGCATCAGGGCCCAGCCGAAGTGCAGCGAGGGCATCGCGGCGAACTGGTTGGCCATGGTGTCGGTGGCCGGCGCGGCCCCGTAGACGGTGGGTCCGTAGACCTGGCCGGTGTCGATCAGGTCCGCGTCGCCGAGCATCCGCGGGGGCGCGAGCGGGAAGGCGAGGTGCAGGGCGAGGGCGGCTCCGGTGAGGACGGCGAGCACCCGCCGGGTCCACAGGTAGTGGCCGGGGCGGCGCAGGTAGAGCCAGACCAGGAAGAGCGCGGTCGCCGGGAAGTGGACGGCCGCGTAGTAGGTGTTCGCGACGTGCACGAGGGCGTCCCCGTGCATCAGCATCCGCTGCACCGCCCCCTCGCCGGGCAGGTGCAGGGCGCGCTCGGCGTCCCAGATCCGCGCGGCGTTGCGGAAGGCCTCGTCCGTGCGTCCGGTGGAGAGCATCCGGCCGGCCTTGTAGACGGTGAACAGGCCCGCCACGAGCAGCAGCTCGCGTATGAGGCGGCGGCGCGCGGCTCTCCGTCCGGCTGCCGGATCGGCAGGTGTGGTCTGGGAGGTCATCCCCCGGTCTCTCTTCTCTCTACGCGCACATCGACACGCCAGTGTATCGATACATTCGCGTATCGATACGACCGTGTACCGATACGCTCGCGTTCCCCTACACTCGTACTCGAACCTGCCGCCAAGGCGCCCCCGAGGAGAGCCGCACCCCATGACGTCGACGCCGATCACCGCGCGCCGCTCCAAGATCACCCCGGAGCGGGAGCAGGAGTTCTACGAGGCCGTCCTGGACCAGCTGCGCGAGCACGGCTACGAGGCCCTGACCATGGAGGGCGTCGCCGCCCGGGCGAGCTGCGGCAAATCCACGCTGTACCGGCAGTGGAAGACCAAGCCCCAGCTCGTCGCCGCCGCCCTGCGGGCGAACCGGCAGGGCACCCTGGTCGCGGTGGACACCGGTTCGCTGGCGGGCGACCTGCGCGAGGCGGCCCGGATCGCGGCCTGCACCTCGGGCCGCGACACCCGGCTCGCCCAGGCCCTCGGGCACGCCGTGCTCAGCGACGAGGAGCTCCAGGCCGCCCTGCGCGAGGCCCTGGTCGAGCCGGAGCTGGCCGCGTTCGACGCGATGGTGGAGCGGGCCGTGGCCCGGGGCGAGATCGCCGCGGACCACCCGGCCGTGGAGTTCCTGCCCGCGCAGCTGATGGGCGTGCTCCGCATCCGGCCGGTGCTGGAGGGGCGGTACGCGGACGCCGACTACCTGGTGCGGTTCGTCGACGCGGTGATGCTCCCCTCCCTGGGTCTGACAGCACCCGGGACCCCCTGAACCGGCGGGCCGCCGTCCTGATGACCTGACGGCGACCTGCCCGCGCTGCCTCGTGGGGACGGCGGCAGCGCGCCACCCGGACCGGGCGGCGGCCACTCACACGTGGAGCGGCCGCCGCCCGATCTGTGCGGACCGTCCGTGCGGGCCGCCGTCACGGTCGTGAACCCGCGGACAGCGCCGGGGCCCGTCGGTGGGCACGGTCAGCGAAGCGCGCCCATGGTGCGGGTGAACTCCTCGGGGCCGGCGTCGAAGCCGCGCAGGCGGGCGTCGAGCGACCAGACGCCCGAGTCCTCCCGGGTGAACTCCGCGACCGTGGCCGCGGTGGCCTCCGGGACGGACTCGAAGCCGCCCTGGGCGAGGTCCGTGTACCCCTCGCGGATCCGGATCCCCGTGCCGGGGATGTCGGCGAAGGTCTTCCGGGGGCCGCCGCCGGTGTCCTGGATGATCACGCCGACCACCACCCGGCGCAGCTCCGGTGCCATCCGGTCGAGTTCGAGGGTCATCACCTCGTCGAAGCCGAAGCCCTGGCCCGTGTGGCTGTCCCGGTTCAGGGTGATGGTGCCGTCGGGCGAGCGGCTGCCGAAGTGGACCAGGTGGAGGGGCGCCCCGTGGAGGTCCGCCGCGCCGTAGACCGCGGCCACTATGTCGAGGTCGTGCGCGGGCGTGCCGGCGGGGCTGGGGTCCCACCGCAGCCCGACCTCCACCTTGGCCAGACCCTTGCGTACACCGGTCACCGAACTCCCCCTCCTTTGAACGGGTATGGCCCGGACATGTTCCCACGCGGCTCCCGCCAGGACCGAACGGCCGTACGTTCCCGGCCAGTTCGCCGGAGCCCTGGGCGGAGCCGGCCCCGGTCACCCCGGTCCGGTCACCAGGAGCCGTCCTGTACGGGCCTGCCCGGCCTCGGCGCGTTGCCGAGCGGCTTGACCTGGCCCGAGCCCGGCTCCGCCCAGGGGGCGTGGTCGTCGCCGAGCCACTCCCCCACCGGCTTGACCCCGTCCAGGGCCTCGGCCGGGGCGAGGTCGGCGGCGGTCTCGTCGTAGTGGTCGAACCAGGGCAGCCCGGCCTTGGTGTAGGCGGCCCGGTCGACCGGCGAGGGCGGTGCGCCCTCCCCGGTGATACGGCGCCACGCGGGCGGGGTCACGAGGTGGACGAAGACCCGCGCGGCCGGCTCCGGCGCCCAGGCGGAGAGGGAGCGCTCGTCCCGGTAGACCTCCTGGCGCATGGTGCCGCCGACGCCGAGCCCCATCGCCGGGGCCGCGGGCGCGCCCGGCCCGCCCCGCCGCGGGGCCGCACCGGGCGCGGGCGCCGCCATCGGCTTCGGTGCGGCGCCCCCGTAGCCGCCTCCGCCCGGCCCCCGCGTCCGCGCCTGCTCCGCCAGCCGCCACTCGGTCCGCGCCTCCGGCCCCAGCGGGAACGCCTGAAGCTGCACCCCGCCGGTGGTCTCCTCGCCGGTCACCTGGCCCTCGACGGTGGCACCGAGCCCCAGCGGTACGGCGACGAACTGGCGCACCGTCCCGTCGCCCGAGTTGATCCCGTCCAGCCACGGCTGCCGGGGCAGCACCACGTAGTTCTGCGGGGTGCGGGCCAGCCGGCCCGTCCAGCGCTCGCCGGAGACGGCGCACACCTTGCCGACCCCGACCTGGAGGGCGGCGGGCTCCCGGCTTCCGCCGAAGCTCAGCCACATCGCCTCGCGCAGGTACACGGGCAGCATCACGCCGCCCTTCGCCAGCCACTCCGGCGGCACGGTGTCCGGGTAGTCCTCCACCCTGCGGAGCGGGAACTCCCCCAGCCCCGGGGGCAGCGCGTGCGTGCCCGTTTCGGGCAGCCTCAGTGTCCGCTTGAAGCGGATCTGCACCCCTTCGCCCAAGTGCAGCGCATTACCGTCGAGCCGTACCGAATCAGTCCCCATGCCCGCCCCTTTTTCCCGTTCCCGCCCGGATCGAGCACATGATCTGCGGTCGTTCCGGATCGTTATCCTCAAGTTTTCCTCAGATGTAGTGACGCTGCGCCCGTCCCCTTCCTAGCTTCCTCATACACGTGTCTCGACGTCCCCCCACGTCCCCGCGGTTCCCCGCGCGCCCGGCGATCCCGGCGCGCGGCCCGCGTTCCGAGGAAAGAGTGCAGCATGAAGGTTCCCCAGGCCGGAGCGGTCGCCGCAGTGATCGCCCTCGTCCTCACCACCTCCGGGTGCAACGGTGACGACGAGCCCAAGGGGAAGCTCTCGATCGGCATCAAGTTCGACCAGCCGGGCATCGGCATGCGCGAGGCCGACGGCACCTTCTCCGGCTTCGACGTGGACGTCGCCACCTACGTGGCCAAGGAGCTGGGCTACAAGCCCGACCGGATCGACTTCACGCAGGTCTACAGCAACGACCGCGAGCTGCTGCTCCAGTACAACGAGGTGGAGTTCGTCGCGGCGAGCTACTCGATCAGCGACAAGCGCAAGGAAAAGGTCGACTTCGCCGGCCCGTACTTCCTCGCGCACCAGGACCTGCTGGTCCGCGCCGGCGACACGAGCATCACCAAGGCCGAGGACCTCAACAACAAGCGGCTCTGCTCGGTCACCGGCTCCACCTCGGCGGAGAACGTCAAGAAGAACCTCGCCCCGAAGGCGAGCCTCCTGGAGTCGGAGGGGTACTCGGACTGCCTCGTCGCCCTCAATGACGGCCTGGTCGACGCCATGACCACCGACAACTCCATCCTGGCCGGGTACACCGCCCGGAAGGGCAACGAGGGCAAGTTCAAGCTGGTCGGGCTGAGCCTGAGCAGCGAGAGCTACGGCATCGGTGTCAAGAAGGGCGACAAGGAACTCCAGCGCAAGATCAACGCCGCGCTGAAGAAGATGGTCGAGGACGGCTCCTGGGAAGCCGCCGTGAAGAAGAACTTCGGCGCGGCCGACTACAAGTACGAGCCGGCCCCGCAGGTCACGTCCGGCATCACAGCGGGCAGCTGACGATCGTCGAGGCGGTGGCCGGGTCCGACCAGTCGGCGTCGAAGCGGGCGTTGACGACGTAGAGCCGGTCGCCGTACACCGCCGCGGTCGTCGGCTCGTCGAAGCGCGGGTCGGTGATCCGCTTCAGGAACCGGGCCCGGCGGCCGTCCCCGCTCAGGGTGAACACGTCGACGGCGTAGGCCCAGTTGCGCACGACGTACAGCGTGCGGCCGTGGACCACGAGCCCGTCGCCGTTGCCCACCGACCCGCCGTCGAGCACGGTGCGGGTGGCTTCGCCGGTGCGCGGGTCGACGCGGTACAGCGCCTCGGCGGTGTCGTGCACCACCAGCAGGGCCCGGCCGTCGGGGGTCCGCTCGATGCCGTTGGCGCCCCAGTACTGGCCGCCGGGCGGAACCGGGGCCCACTCGCCGCCGAGTCGCAGGGCACGCGGCGCGGCGCCGGCGCCGGTGAGCTCGCGGCCGGCGGGCAGGAAGTACAGGACGTCGTTGAAGGAGTCGGTGAACCAGGCTCCGCCGCATCCGACGACGACGTCGTTGACGAAGGTGGTGCCGGTCGCGGCCTGGTGGGTGGCCAGCACCCGGCCGTCGCCGGCGTGGATCACCCGGATCTGGCCACTGGCACCGCCCGCGACGAGCAGCCTGCCGTAGGTGTCGAGCTTGAGCCCGACCGACATCGGGCCCTGGCCGCGGGAGAGGATCCGGCCGGTCCCGTCGGCGAGGTCGGCGCGGTAGATCGAGCCGTCGATCAGCGAGCCCGTGTAGGCCACGCCGCGGCCGGAGACGGCTATGCCCTCCGGCTGGAAGCCGGGCGGGGTCGCGAGGGTGTCCGGCCGCCGGGAGGCCTCGGACGCGTCGGCCCCGGCGGGGCGGGCCTGGGCGATCGGGGCGAACGGACCTGCGAGCGCCGCGCCGCCGAGTGCCGCTGCCGCGCCGATGAACGTGCGCCGACCCAAGGGTCCAGTCACGGTGGTGTCCTTTCAACTGCCTTGGTGGAAGCGTCGTTTGACGCTTCCACCTCAGCACACCTCCCGCACCCCGACGGTCCCCGGCCACGACACTTCACAAGGGAATGAGGAGCCTCCCCTTCGCGCCCGGGCGGTCAGGTCAGGTGTCCGATCAGGTCACGGGGGCCTTGCTCCGCAGCACGGTCAGGAACTCCCGCATCCAGCGCGAGTGGTCGGGCCAGGCCCTCGCCGAGACGAGCGTGCCGTCCACGACCGTCTCGGAGTCCTCGAACTCGGCCCCCGCGGCCTTCATGTCCAGCTCCAGCGCCGGATACGCGGTCACCCGGCGGCCCGCCAGGCCCCCGGCCGCGGCGGTGATCAGGGGCCCGTGGCAGATCTGGGCGATGGGCTTGTCGGAGCCCGCGAAGGCCTCCAGGATCCGCCGCACCTCGGGATCGTTGCGCAGGTACTCCGGCGCGCGCCCGCCCGGGACGACCAGGGCCGCGTAGTCGTCCGTGACCACGTCGGCGAAGGCCAGGTCGGCCGGCCAGGTGTAGCCGGGCTTCTCGGTGTAGGTGTCGAAGCCGTCCTCGAAGTCGTGGACCACGAACCGCAGCTTCTTCACGGACGGCGCCGCGATGTGGACCTCATAGCCCTCCTCGCGCAGGCGCTGGTACGGATACAGGACCTCCAGCGACTCCGCCGCGTCGCCGGTCACGATGAGGATCTTGGCTGCCATGTGCTGCTCCCGTCAGGGCTGTTCACGGTCGGCTCGGCCCCGCCGGGGCCACCGCTACCCTGCCCGCGGCGCAGGCCGGGCACACACCAAGGTCCTCACGCCGGACACATGGTTTTTACCTGTAGGGCACATGACAATGTGAGCCTCGCTCTGCCACCTGACACCCCGCCAATTCCCCGGGCGGGGACGGTGCGTGTGGAGAGGTACCCCCACGTGAAGAGAATCCAGCGCCTGACCCCCTGGGCGGCCGGCCTGGCGGCCGCCGCCCTGTTCGCCGTACCCGCCGCGGCCTCCGCCGGCCAGCAGCGGACGGCGGCCCCCCACCCCGCCGCGGCCGCCACCCCGGTGGACGCCTATGCCTCGTCCGTCGACGCCTACTACGCGGCCGCCGAGGGCAAGACCGGCGCCGCGCTGAAGACCGCCCTGCACGACATCATCAAGACCCAGTCCAAGGTGAGCTACGACGGCGTGTGGAACGCGCTGAAGGTGACCGACCAGGACCCGGCCAACAGCAACAACGTCATCCTGGTCTACTCCGGCCGCTCCCAGTCCAAGTCCACCAACGGCGGCGGCGTCAACGACTGGAACCGCGAGCACGTCTGGGCCAAGAGCCACGGCGACTTCGGCACCGCAACCGGCCCGGGCACCGACCTGCACCACCTGCGCCCCGAGGACGTCACGGTCAACAGCACCCGCGGCAACAAGGACTTCGACAAGGGCGGCAGCCCGGTCGCCGAGGCCCCGGGCAGCTTCACCGACGCCGACTCCTTCGAGCCGCGCGACGCGGTCAAGGGCGACGTGGCGCGCATGCTGCTCTACATGGCGGTGCGCTACGACGGCGGTGACGGCTTCGCCGACCTGGAGATGAACGACAAGGTCAACAACGGGTCCGCCCCGCTCTTCGGCAAGATCAGCCTGCTGAAGCAGTGGAACCAGATGGATCCGCCGGACGCCTTCGAGCAGCGCCGCAACCAGGTCATATTCGACACCTACCAGCACAACCGCAACCCGTTCATCGACCACCCGGAGTGGGTCAGCTCCATCTGGTGACCGCCCGGGTCAGTCCCGACCGCCTCCGGGGGTTGGCCCGCGCCAGGCCGGGTATTCGCAGGCCAGAGGCTGCGGTCCGCGCCCGGCGGCGGCAGCCGACGGAGGTGGCCATGGACGGAGCCGGACTCTCGGACCGCGAGCAGCGAGCCCTTTCGGCGATCGAAGCCCATCTCAAGAACGACCGGTCGCTGGACCGGTTGCTGCGGTCCGCGCATCTGCGTCACCGCACCGCTGCGGCCTGTCTGCTCGGTGCGGTGACGGTGGCGCTGCTCGTCGCGGCGTCGGTCACCGTGTCCCAGCCGCTGATCTGGGCTTTCGCCGCCGCCTGGATGCTGACCGTGGTCACGGCGCTGCCGCTGCTCGGCGGGTGGGTCCGCCGCCGCTGGCAGCGTCGTGAGCGCACGGCGCGGCCGCAGGCACCGGACGCTCCCTAGTCGGACAGGTAGATCTCGTCCAGGGTGTCGATGGCTCCGTCGGCGCCCAGGTGGTAGCGGAAGGGCAGGCCGGAGTCGGGGTGGGCGGTCACCCAGGAGATGAGCTCGTGGAGGGTGACGGGCTTGGGCTCCACGCCCGTGACGATCGGAGCGGTGGCCGTGATCTTGGCGGATTCCGCGATCGGGATGAAGGTCTCCTTGCCCACCGGCTCGAAGGTGGCGCCCTCCGTGTCCTTGCTGCCGCAGCTCCAGTTCCCGTGCTGGATGATCAGGTTGTGGGAGCCGCCCTCCGGCGTGTAGCGGCGCAGGGAGAGCAGGTCCGGGGCGATGGGCATCTTGTGGTCGCACGTGGCGGCGGGAGCCGGGGGCGTGGGCTTCTTCGCGCCGGTGGCGATCGCCGTGGGCTTGGGGGCCGGCTTGGACGCCGAGGCCGCGGCCGAGGGCTTCGCGGCCGTCGAGGCCGTGGTGGAGGGCACGGCCGGGACGCTGGGCGTGGGCGCTCCGGGCGCGGTCCCGTCCTCTCCTCCCTGGCAGGCCGTGAGCGCGAGCACCCCGCACACCGCGAGGGCGGCCAGTGCCGCCTGCCTGCGAGTCCGTCTCCCGTTGCGTACCACCTGCATGGCCGTCTCCCTCTGCCGCGTCGAAGCGTGGCGTCAACGTAGCGTGCGGGATTCGGCCAGGACGATGGCCGGATGTCGTTCGTCACGGACCCGGCATCACGTTGTTGCGGAGCACGGACCTCCGTGACCTACCGGAGCCGGTCGGCCAGGGTGTTGAAGGCGGGCCAGGCCAGTTGGGGCGGGCGGGAGTCCCACACCTTCTGGGAGAGCGCGGCGAGCGGCAGCCGGATGCCCGCCGCCACCTGGGCCTGGGTCTGGGCTCCGGACAGGTCGCTCCAGACGGCGAGGCGTCCGCCCAGGATCTGGTCCGCGTACTGCGCCGGGACGGGGGTGGTGCCGCGCAGGACCAGCGGGGTCCACTCCTCGTAGATGCGCCGGCCGGTGGGGTACGTGAACTCGTTCGGTTCGCCCAGCACGTAGTACAGGTACTCGTCGTTGAGGTTCACGACCTTGCGGCCCTCGCGCAGGTACTCCAGCGGCGGGCGGGCGCCGATCTCCTTGCCGGTCCAGTACTCGACCTGGATGTCCTTGGCCGCGGTCGCGGCCCCGCCGCGGAAGAATCCGTCGTTCCAGGCCTTCAGTGCCTTGCCCGAGGGCCGCACCGTGTCCGCACGGTCGTTGAGCCAGCCCGTGGCCAGGTCCTGCACCCGAGCCGTGGGGCCGTACCGCTGCCGCGCCGCGCTCGCGAGCTGCGGGAAGGAGGCTTCGGGGTCGCGCACCACCAGCGCCTGGTACTCGTCGGCGCCCAGGTGCCAGGCCCCGCCGGGGAACAGCGGCCGGTACTCGCGGAGCAGTTCGTCGACGAGCTTGGCGGAAGCGGGGTTCGCTATGTCCACCGCTCCCTTCACCGCCTTGCCCTGCACGTCGCGCAGCTGCAGGTCGGGGTGGACGCGCAGCACCGCGCCGAGGTGTCCGGGCGAGTCGATCTCGGGGACGACGGTGATGTGCAGGCGGGCGGCGAGTGCGGTGATGGAGCGCACCTGGGCCTTGGTGAGGTGCGGGGTGGAGACGATCTCGGGGTGGCTGTCGGACTCGATCCGGAAGGCCTGGTCGTCGGAGAAGTGCAGGCCGAGCTGGTTGAGCTTGAGGTCGGCCATCTCGCGCAGCCGGTCCTCGATCCAGTCGGGGGTGAAGTGCTTGCGCGCTATGTCGAGGTTGAGCCCGCGCTGGGGCTTGGCCGGGCCGTCGCGCACGGTGCCCTCGGGAGCCGAACCGGCGCTCCGCACGGCCTGTTTGAGGGTGCGGGTGCCGTAGAAGACACCGGCCTGGTCGGGGCCTGCGATCCGTACGCGGCCGTTCTTGACGTCGAGGGTGTACGACTCGGCGGGGCCCGATCCCTTGGCGCCCAGGGCGAGTTCCACGTCTCCGGCGCGCGGCGCCTCCGAGTCGGTGTATCCCATGCGCAGTTCACCGGCGAGCAGTCTGCCCTCGTCGGACAGGGCCGCCTTGTCACCCGCCGCGACGACCACGCGGGCCTCGGGGGCGGGCTTCCAGCCGGGGCCCCGGGCGGGTATGTGTTCCCGTACGGCCGGGATGGTGCGCGGGGCGGTGGACAGGGCGTAGGAGCGCGTCGGGGAGGGGGCGGCTTCGGTGGGCTCCGGGGAGGGGGCCGCCGTGCCGGCCGGGGTACCGGGGCCGGACGTCGGGGCGGCTGGGGCGCGGGGCTCGTCGGAGGCGGCCGTACAGCCCGGGACGGCAAGGGTGACCAGTGCGGCGACCGTGGCCGTCGCCATGACGTGGCCTCTCACGTGGAACCTCGGATTTCGCATCATGCGCCCGTCTCCCCCGTACCAACCTGGCACGGGGGAGACGGGCGCGCGACCCGGCGGTCTCAGACCAGGGCGTCGAGCGCGGCGGCGGCGAAGCCGTGGTCCTGGTCGGGGGCGGCGCCGCCGACGCCGATGGCGCCGATGAGACGGCCGTCGCGGTGGACGGGGAGCCCGCCGGCGATGAAGAGCAGCGGCCGGTCGAGGGCGGTGGGCAGGGTGTGGAAGGGGCCGTCGGGGCGGACGGCCTCGACGAGGTCGGCGGTGGGGGCGTTCAGCTGGAGGGCGGTGTAGGCCTTGCGGGTGCTGGTCTCGCCGGAGATCAGCACGGCCCGGTCGTCGCGCCGGAAGGCGAGCAGGTGGCCGCCGGCGTCGAGGACGGTGACGCTGACCGTGGCCCCGGCCGCTTCGGCAGCGGTCCGGGCGGCGGCGACGAGCAGGTCGGCGTCCTCGGTGGTCAGCGGGACGACGGCGGTGCGGGTGGTGCGGGTGGTGCTGGACATGCGGGGGTTCTCCTGAGGTGTCGTACGAGGGGTCGTGGATCAGTGGTGGACGGGGACGGCCGCGGGCGCTCCGGCGGCGACGACCCGGCCCCGGCCGGCGCCGGCCGGGCGGGATGCCGTACGGCGCTCCAGTGCGCCGGAGACGAGGGCGAGGACGAGGGCGGAGGCGGCCAGCGCCGCGCCGACCCAGTTCGGGGCGGTCCAGCCGAGGCCGGCGGCGATCACGAGGCCGCCGAGCCAGGCGGCGAGGGCGTTGCCGAGGTTGAAGGCGCCGATGTTCACGGCGGAGGCCAGGGTGGGCGCGCCGGCGGCCTGGTCGAGGACCCGCTTCTGGAGCGGCGGCACGGTCGCGAAGCCGAGGGCTCCGATGAGGAGGATGGTGACCGCGGCACCGGCCTTGGTGTGGGCGGTGAGGGTGAAGGCGGCCAGGGTGAGGGTGAGCGCGCCCAGGGCCACGTACAGCATCGGCATGAGCGCCCGGTCGGCGAAGCGGCCACCGATGAGGTTGCCCGCGACCATGCCGAGGCCGAGGAGGACGAGGAGCCAGGTGACGGAGGAGTCCGCGAAGCCGGCGACGTTGGTCATCATCGGGGTGATGTAGGTGATCGCGGCGAAGACCCCGCCGAAGCCGAGGACGGTCATCCCCATCGCGAGCAGCACCTGGACGTTGCGGAAGGCGGCCAGCTCGCTGCGGATCCGGACGCCGCCGGCGGGCCGGGGCAGCTCGGGTACCAGCTTGGCGATGCCGAGCAGGCCGAGGACGCCGAGCGCGGCGACGATCAGGAAGGTGACGCGCCAGCCGAGGGTCTGGCCGACGAGGGTGCCGAGCGGGACGCCGACGACGTTGGCCACGGTCAGGCCGGTGAACATCATGGCGATGGCTCCGGCCTTCTTCTCCGGGGCGACGAGTTCCGCGGCGACGACCGCGCCGATGCCGAAGAAGGCGCCGTGGGCGAGGGAGGCGACCACGCGGCCGGTGAGCATGACGCCGAAGGCGGGGGCGAGTGCGGAGAGCACGTTGCCCGCGACGAAGAGGCCCATGAGCAGCATCAGCATGCGCTTGCGGGGGATGCGGGTGCCGAGGACGGTCATGATCGGCGCGCCGAGGACCACACCGAGGGCATAGCCGGTGACCAGGAAGCCCGCGGTGGGGATCGAGACGCCGTAGTCGGCGGCCACCTCGGGGAGCAGGCCCATGATCACGAACTCTGTGGTGCCGATCCCGAAGGCCCCGATGGCGAGGGCGAGGAGTGCGAGTGGCATGAGGGGAGTGCCCTTCAGGGGGTGCGGGGTGGGTGCGGCGCCGGGCCGCCGGCGCGCTTGCGGCGCATGTTGCTGCCGCCGCTTACGTGCGTCCACATTAATTGCAGACGCGGGATATTTGCAAGCGCGGGCTATTGCGGAAGTGGCCTATCCTGGGGGCACACGGACCAAGGAGGAGCCCATGACGGCCACGGACGGCGCACTCACCGCCCTTTCCCAGGGCTGGTGCGCCCTCTCCCTCCTGCACGGGCGGATCGAGGCGCACATCGAGCGGGCGCTGCAGGCGGGTCACGGCCTCAGCGTGCGCGAGTACTCGCTGCTGGACGTGCTGAGCCGCCAGCACAACGGACCGGGCGGGCACCTGCGGATGCACCAGGTCGCCGACTCGGTGGTGCTCAGCCAGAGCGCGACGACGCGCCTGGTCAGCAGGCTGGAGGACCGCGGCCTGCTGAGCCGCTATCTCTGCGACACCGACCGGCGGGGCATCTACACCGATGTGAGCGAGGCCGGCCTGGCCCTGCTGGCGGCGGCCCGGCCCACGAACGACTCCGCCCTGCGCGAGGCGCTGGACGAGGCCGCCCGCAAGCCGGAGCTCGCCCCGCTGGTCGCGGCGGTGGAGAACCTGCAGAGCGCGCCCGACCGGGGCTAGTGCTGTGACCCTGCGCCGGCCGGACACCCGTAGCGGTGTCCGGCTAGCGCGAACCCGAGCCCGGAGCGGCGGAGGGCACGAGCGACGCCGGCACGGACGTCGAGGGGGAGGCCGGCGGCGCCGGGCTTACCGTCCGGCTCGGACTCGGACTCGGGATCGCGCTCGGGCTCGCCCCCGCGCTCACGCTCGCGCTCGGCGACCGGTCCGGACCCGGAGTGGACGGCGACGGCGACGGCGCGGGTGTGGGCGCGTGCGGGAACTCCGGCGACGGGCCGGGTGCCGTGATCCTCGGCGGGGTGGCGGGCGGCGCCGGGGCGGGAGCCGGATCCGGGGCGAGCAGCAGGTACCCGATCCCGGCGGCGGCAGCCGCCGCCAGGCCCCCGAGGGGCACCGCGAAACGCCTGAGCCGTTCGACCCGCAGGCGGCCGGCCTGGGGCCGGGGCGGATCCGCGGGGCGCAGCAGCCGGAGGTCGATGCCGTCGGCGCGCGCCCCGAGGGCCTGCCGCAGCCGGCGCTCGACGGGGCGTTCGCCGTCGCGCGTCGTAGGCGTCATATCCGTCCCTCCAGTATCCGTTCCAGCGCGTCCAGGCCACGGCTCGCGTTCGACTTCACCGCTCCCCGGCTGATGCCGAGGGTGGTCGCTATCTCCGCCTCGCTGAGGTCGGCCCAGTAGCGCAGCACCAGGACCTGCCGGCGGCGCGGCGTCAACCGGCCGAGCGCGGCCAGCACTTCGCGATGTGCCTCGTCGAGGACCACGGACGACTCCGCCGACGGCACGTCGACCGCCGGCGGCGGGGTCCAGGCCCGGACGGTCCGCCTGCGGCGCAGCACGGAGCGCGCGGTGTTGACGACGGCCGTCCGCAGGTAGCCCAGCGCGTTGTCGACCTCGGTGATGTGCTCCCCGTGGCGGCGGTACAGGGCCGTGAAGGCGTCCTGGACCACGTCCTCGGCGGTGGCCAGGTCGTCGACGAGCAGCACCGCCAGCCGGACCATCCGCAGCCGGTGCGCGTGGTAGAGCTCGGTGACGGTCGGCGGCTGCGGATCGCCGTGGCCCGCGTCGTGCGCGTACTCGTACCCGTGGCCGTACGAGGACCCGTACGAGGACCCGTTCGACCGCGGGGAGGCCGCCGGGGCGGAACGCTCGCGGCGCAGCAACGACCACAGGCCCCGCCACGCCCGGCCGAAGCCGGGCGCGAGGGGGCCGACGGGTGGTGCGAGGTGGAGCACGGAATTCCTCAGCTGTTCGTGCGGCGCCGCACGGCGTACAGGGCTCCGGCTCCGGCGAGGATCAGTCCGGTGGCCCCTGCCCCCATGGCGACGGTGGTCGCCGAGGAGCCAGTATGCGCGAGCTCGGACGCCTCCGAGGGGGCGGGTGCGGCGGACGGCGAGGCGGGGGCCGGGCTGGGCTTGACGCTCGTCCCCGCGGACGGGGACGCGCTGGGCTCGGCGCTCGACCCCGCGGCGGGCGGGGTGCTCACCGACGGGACGGGGGCGGCCGAGGGAGCGGCCGACGGGACGGCGGAGGGGGCGGCCGGCGGAACGCTGATGGACGGGGAGGGCGCGGCCGGGCTCCCGCCCGCGGCGAGGGCGGGCCCGGCGAGCAGGACGACCGCCCCGGCGGCGGCAGCGGTGACGCCCGCCCGACGGACGGCCAGGGGGACGCGCTTGAGGTTCTTCACGGTGGTTCTCCACGGTCGGGTCGAGGACGCGGGACTGCGCCCTCCACCCCCTCACGACGCGCGACCCCCGGGGAGGTTGCCGCCGGTTCCGAAAAACTTTCCGGCCGTCACCCGGAGCGCTTGCGCAGCTCGCTCAGGGCGGTGCCCAGCGTGGCGATGCCGTCCTCGATCTCGCCGGTCGACCCGGCCGCGTAGCCCAGGATCAGCCCCGGCGGGCCGGACGCGAGGCGGTGCCAGGACAGCGGGTGGGTCTTGACTCCGAGGTCCAGGGCCGCCGCGGCGAGGTCCGTGTCGGCGAAGCGGGCGCCGTCGAAGGTGACCATCAGGTGCAGGCCCGCCGCCGCGCCGTGCACCCGCGCGCCCGGCAGCCGGTCCGCGACGGCCCGGAGCATGGCGTCCCGGCGACGGCGGTGGCGGCGCCGGACGAAGCGCAGGTGCCGTTCCAGTTCGCCCGAGTCCATCAGCCGGGCCAGGACCAGTTGGGCCAGGACCGGATTGCCGAGGTCGGCGTAGCGCTTGGCGGCGGTCACGGCCTCGCGTAGGCGCGGGGGGACCAGGAGCCAGCCGAGGCGCAGTGCGGGGGCGAGGAGTTTGGACACGCTCCCGGCGTAGCAGACGCCTTCGGGCAGCAGGGCGCGCAGCGCGGGGACGGGGGCGCGGTCGTAGCGGTGCTCGGCGTCGTAGTCGTCCTCGATGACCAGTCCCCCGGCGGCCGCCCAGTCGAGCAGGTCGCGGCGGCGCTCCCCGTCGAGGACGACTCCGGTCGGGAACTGGTGCGCGGGGGTGAGCAGGACGGCGCCGGCCCCGCTCGCGCGGAGCTCCGCCACGTCCAGCCCGGCCTCGTCCACCCGTACGGGAACGGTCTCCAGCCGCCCGTACTCCAGCTGTTGCCGGGCCCCGAGCGAGCCGGGGTCCTCCACCGCGACCCGGCGCACCCCGTCCTCGCGCAGGACGTGCGCGAGCAGTGCGAGGGCCTGGGCGACTCCGGCGACGATCACCACTTCGTCGGGGTCGGCGCGGATCCCGCGGTTGCGGGCCAGCCAGCCGACGACGGCCTCGCGCAGCGCGGGCGCGCCCTGGGGGTTCCCGTAGCCGAAGTCGGCGGGGGTGAGTCCGGCGAGCACCCGGCGCTCGGCCTGGAGCCAGGCCGTACGGGGGAAGGCGGTCAGGTCGGGCACCCCGGGCGAGAGGTCGATCCGGCAGGGCACGGCGCGCAGGGCGTCGACCAGGCCTCCGCGGGCGGGTGCGGGGGACGGCGCGGCCACCGGGGGCGGGGCGGCGACGACGACCGTGCCGCCCCGGCCGCGGCCGGACACCTGGCCGGTCTCCGCGAGCCGCTGGTAGGCCTCGGTGACGAGCCCCCGGGAGACGCGGAGCTCGGCGGCGAGCACGCGGCTGGCCGGGAGGCGGCTGCCCACCGGCAGGGTGCCGTCGGCGATGGCGGCGCGGAGCCGGCCGGCGAGCCAGTCGGTGCGGGCGCCCGGCGGGGCCTGGCCGATGTCGAGCTGGAGGAAGTCGGATCCCGCCGACCCCGCGGACTGCCTTTTGGACCCCTGGGGCCCGCTCCCTTTGGACCTGCTCACAGGACCATTGTGGGGCCAGGGTGGACGCATGAGAACACCATCCACCGCCCTCCGGGACCTGGCGCCCGGGATCGCCGGGATGGCGCTGGTCGGCAGCAGCGTCACCGTCTCCCGGTCCCTCGTGGACGCCCCGCTCTTCGCCGTCCAGGCGGCCCGGTACGCGGCTGCCGCGCTGATCCTGCTGGCCCTGGCCCGGGCGGCGAAGGTGCCGGTCCTGCGGCCGCGGGGCCGCGAGTGGCTGTGGCTGGCCGGGATCGCGGCGACGGGCCTGGTGCTGTTCAACGTGGCCGTCGTCCGCGGGGTCGCGCATGCCGAGCCGGCCGTCATCGCGGTGGCGGTGGCCTCCGTACCGATCCTGCTCGGGCTGATCGGCCCGTTCCTGGAGGGCCGCAGGCCCAGCCGCCGGGTGCTGCTGGCGGCGCCGGTGGTCGTGGCCGGAGCGGTCCTGGTGGAGGGGACGGGCCGGACGGACGCCGCCGGGGTGGCCTGGGCCGCGCTGGCCCTGGGCTGCGAGGCCGGGTTCACCCTGCTCGCCGTGCCGGTGCTGCGGCGGCACGGCCCGTGGGGGGTGTCGGTGCACGCGGTGTGGATGGGGGCGGTGATGCTGGCGGTGCTCACGGTGTGCGTGGAGGGCCCCTCGGCGGTGCTGGAGATCGGGGCGCGCCAGTGGGCGGCCGCCGCCTACCTCGCGGTGATGGTGACGGCGGTGGCGTTCCTGCTCTGGTACCGCACGGTGGCCGCGGTGGGCTCCGGCCGGGCCGGGCTGCTGACCGGCATCGCGCCGCTCGCGGCGGCCGGGGCAGGCGCGTTCACCGGCGGCGGGGTGCCGGCCCCGGCGGTGTGGCTGGGTCTGGCCGTCGTGATCGCCGGGCTGGCAGCGGGACTTCGGCAGGCCCGCCGCCCACCCGTGAAGGTTCCGGTCCGGACGCCCGCCGCCCCTTGAGGGCGCCCGGCCCCGTGGATCACAATCCGCAGATGGCGACGCCCCCGTACAGCAGCTGGATGCGGTACTTCTCCCCCACCGCCAACCACCGCAGACTCGGCCTGGTCTGCCTCGGAGTGGGGGTGCAGGAGGGCGGACTGCCGGTCGTGGGGCCGCGGGTCCTCGACCACCACGTGGCCGTGGTCGTCACGCGCGGCCGGGGCTGGTTCAGCCACGGCGGCCGGCCCGCCCAGCCGGTGACCGCGCCCGCGCTGCTGTGGCTGGTGCCGGGCGTGGAGCACCACTACGGGCCCGATCCGCGGACCGGCTGGGACGAGTGCTTCGTCGATTTCACGGGCCTCGGCGTGGAGGCGTACACCGACCTCGGCTACGTCACCCCGGACCGGCCGCTCGTGCCGCTGAGCGGGACGGCCGGGGTGCGGCACGTGGTCGACGGGATCGTCCGGGCCGCCCGGCGCGGCGGCCCGCTCCTGGAGGTGGAGGCCGCGGCCGCCGTGCATGGGCTGCTGGTGGCCCTGCGCTACGCCCGCGCCGAGGTGTCCCGGCACGGGGACGCCGTGATGGACACCCTCGCGCGGGACGCCCTGCTGCCGATATCGGTGGCCGAGCACGCCGCCCGGCTCGGGATGCCGCTGCCCCAGCTGCGCCGGGCGGTGCGGCGCAGTACCGGGGAGGGCGTCAAGGAATACCTCCTCGGGATCCGGCTGAGCCGGGCGAAGGAGCTGCTGGCCCGCACCGACCTGCCGGTCGCCGGGGTCGCCCGGCGGGTCGGTTACGAGGATCCGGCCTACTTCAGCCGGCTGTTCAGCCGCCGGGTGGGCATGGCTCCCGGACGGTTCCGGGCCCAGCAGTCGGTGCGGGGGCCGTCCCGGTGAACCTCAGGGCCGGTGGCCGATGTTGAGCTCCGCCACCGAGGTCCACGGGTTGCCGCCCACCTCGCTGGTGGCCTTGAGCCTGACGTAGCGCGCGGTCCGCGGGGTGAAGGAGACGTCCTGCTGGGCGGTGCTGTCGGCGAAGGTCCCGGTGGCCGCCGCCGTCCCCCAGGTGACCCCGTCGGCGGAGGTGAACACCTGGTAGTCCGCGATGCGTCCGTTGCTCTGCGTCTGCCGGGGCAGGCAGTGCAGGGCCGAGACGTTGTACGGGGCGCCGAGGTCCAGGGTGATCTCGTGCGGCATCGGCGCGGTGGCGGCGTACCACTGGGTGTGCCAGATGGTGGAGGCGTCGCCGTCCAGGACGTTGGCGGCGCTGCCGTTCTCGCCCGCGGTCTCCTGGCTGTCGACGGCCTTCACGCTCATCTGTCCCTGCGGTACGAGGAGTTCGCCGCCGCCCACCGGGCCCAGGTCGTCCACGGTCAGGTCGTCGAGGACGAGGTCGGCCTCGTTGTGCGAGTCCTCGGGGGTCACCTTCCGTACGCCGATCCAGGCGTCGGCCCCGGCGGTGAAGGTCGTGGTGAAGGTGGTGGGCGTACGGGCCTGGCCCAGCGCGGTGGCGGTCTCGGTGGATCCGGCGCCGGCGACGAACCGGTAGTCCCCGGCGAAGCCGTTCTCGTAGGTGAAGGTCACCTTGTAGGAACGCCCCTGGGTCAGCCTCAGGGTCTGGGGCAGGGTGCGGTAGACGAGCCCGGTCCGCTCCTCGTGCGATTTGAGGGAGTTCTGCCCGCTGATCACGTCGTCGACCAGCTTGCCGCTCCAGCCGGCCTGCGTGTACGGGGCGTTGCGCTGGGCGATGTGCGTGCGCGGGTCGGTGGCCGAGCCGCCCGCGCCGCCGAAGGCGAAGGGGCCCCAGCCCGCGTCGACGTTCTCGAAGTCCTCGGCGAAGAAGTGCCCGCCGAGCGGGGTCCGGGCGGAGCGCACCACGCGTACGTCGTCCAGGTAGGCGGTGGCGGATCCGGCGGCCGCGGACAGCCTGAGCGTGGCGGTGGACTGCCCGGCCGGGACGTCGAAGAACACCTTCATGCGCTGCATCCTGGTGCCGTTCTTCTCGCTGCCGCCGAGGCTGTTGGTCAGCGGTGAGGAGTCGGCGTACACGGAGGCCGCGGCGCCGCCGGCCGGGGTGGCGGTGAGGGTCACGGCGCGGCCGGCCGGGGTGGAGACCCAGACGGAGGCGGCGTAGGTGCCGGGGGCGAGGCCGGTGAGCTGCTGGGAGACGGCCGGGGCGGTGCCGGGGGCGAAGGTGAGCTCGCTTTGGCCCTGGGCGTTGCGGGTGACGGCGGCTCCGGTTCCGGTGACGGTCCAGGCGTTGAGGTCCCCGGAGTAGAAGGAGGGGTCCTTGACGGGCGTGGCTTCGCCCCACTTGGGGTCGGCGGGGGCGGGCGCGGCGCCGTTGGTGACCACGTAGGCGGTGCGGGCGGCGGCGTTGATGGTGACCTGGCCCTGGCTCACCGCGAGGTCGCCGACCAACTGGCGTCCGGTGTCAGTGAGTTTATAGAGCTTGGGCGCGGTCCAGCCGGCGGGCAGGGTCCAGCTGGTGGAGCCCGCCTTGTCGTTCCAGTGATAGAGCTTGCCGTCGCGGGGCAGCAGGTAGGCGTCCCCGGACAGGACCGTGCGGCCGGCGGTGGTGATCCGGCGCTTGTTCCCGGCGGTGGTGACGGTGGTGCCGTCGGCCAGGGTGACCGTGTCGGCGGTCCACTTCACGATCGGGGATTCCTGGAGGTACTTGGTCGGCAGGTTGACGGCGAAGGTGGTGTTCTGGAAGGCGGTGAAGTCCTTCTTGCCCTGCCAGCCCTCGTAGGCGGTGACCTCGGCGCCGCCGAGCAGCGGGTTGCGGGCGATCCAGTCGTCCTTGGTGTGGTTGGCGATGAACCGGGCGATGGTGGAGTTGATGCCCTTCAGGTCGCTGCCACCGTAGTTGACGTCGGTGGCCCAGTGGTGCCAGAGGGACTGCTCGGTGAGGGTGTTGGGGAACTCCGTGGCCAGCTGGAAGCCGAGGCCGCCGATCTCGCGCTGGAGTTTGCGCGAGACGTAGCCGTCGCCGTACCAGACGTCCACGTAGAGGAAGTCCAGCCCGGGGGCGGCTGTCTTGAGGTCCTGGAGGCGCTTCAGCCGCTGCCCGGACTGGCCGTCCTTGCGGGTGTCCACGTAGTAGGACTGGTCGAGCCAGTCCCAGCCGAGGCCGCCGCTCTGGTGGGCCGGGTCGAAGGTGGCCGAGACCGGGTACTCCTCGGTGGCGTTGACGTGCACGCCGAAGTCGGCGTTGTAGGCGTGTCCGGCGGTGGTGAGGGTGTTCAGGTCGACGGCGCCGCCCAGCTTCGAGCCGATGTTCTTGTAGTCCATGTGCGCGGAGTCGTGGCCCTCCGAGGCGTATCCCTTGAGGAGGACGAACTGTCCGAGGCCGTCCGTGGCGAGGGAGACCCGCTTGGTCTCGTCGAGGGTCTGCGCGAAGGGGTGGGTGGCCTGGGAGGCGAAGTTGAAGGGGATGCGCTGCACGACCCGGTCGGCGGTCTGCTGCCAGCCGCTGGGCGGGGTCCAGATGTCCCGGTAGGCGACGGCGGCGTCCTGCCAGTCGACGACGGAGTCCGCGTTGCGGTCGGCCGTGATCGCGATGCGGGCGTACGGCAGCGGCTCGGTGTCGCCGTCGGCCGCGCCCGCGGCCCGGTGGAGCCAGGCTCCGCTCCACAGTCCGGCGCGGCGGTAGGAGCCCTTGTCGGTGACCCGCTTGGTGATCCGGCCGTTCTCCCGTGCCGTGCCGCCCGAGGGCGTGTCGTAGAGGGAGTTGGAGTCGATGGCGGCGGCCAGCCTGCCGGTGTTGGCCAGGCCGTACATGACGGTGGTCGCGGCGGGGTCGACGGGGGTGCTGCCGGTGATCGGGGTGAAGGTGTCCCCGGTGCCGGTGGTGGCGGTGTGCAGGGTGGCCGTGGAGAGCGCGGCGCCCGGCTGGTCGCTGCGGACGCTGACGAGGTGGTGCTCGGGGATCGCGAGGCTGCGGACGCGCAGGGCGGCGGTGTCCTCGATCGCGGTCACCTTGAACTCCACGACCGAACCCGCCACCGAGATGCGGGACCTGATGGTCACTCCGGAGAAGGTGAGCGCGTAGTCCACGGCGGAGGCGGAGGGGGTCGAGGTCACGGCGGGGGTGTAGGCGGTCCCGTTGACCAGGACGGTGCCGAGCGGGTCCTCGTTGCCGTGCAGGACGTCGCCGGTGGCGCGGCGCGTGTAGCCGATCACCCGGGGGAAGCCGCCGTCCACGCTGACGGACAGCTCGGGCGAGGTGATCGTCACGGGTGCGGCCGCCACGGCGGGGGCGGCGGGCGCGGCCACGAACAGGGTGGCGACCAGGCCGGCCACCGCGGCCGCGGCCGGCCAGAGGGGGGTTCGCATCGGACCTCCGGGAGTCGGCTCTTCCTCGGCGGAAGACCGCTCGGCACGCAGGCCCGAGCGGTCCGCTCACTGACCTGACAGCTTGCGGACCGCAGGGCACGCAGGCCCATGGACAAAGCGGAGTGCCGTCCTGGACTTACGTGGGGCCGGAGGCTCTTGAGTTGCCCGGAGGGGCTCAGGTGGAGGCGGGGACCAGAACCACGGCCGTCCCGTACGCGCACACCTCGGTGCCGATGTCGGCGGCTTCGGTCACGTCGAAGCGCATCATCAGGATGGCGTTCGCGCCGCGCGCCTTCGCCTGTTCGATGAGCCGGTCCATGGCCTGGTTGCGGGTCTCCACCAGGGTCTTGGTGAGGCCCTTCAGTTCGCCGCCGATCATCGACTTCAGGCCCGCACCGATCTGGCTGCCCAGGTGGCGGGAGCGCACGGTGAGGCCGAAGACCTCGCCGATGACCTGTTCCACCCGGTAGCCGGGGACGTCGTTGGTCGTCACGACCAGGACGCCGGTCTGCTGGGCCCCGGGGCCGCCACCGTAGTCTTCGATACCCATGGCAGCCACTCTCCCCCGGCCCGCCGCCGCCCGCATCCGGAGGGGGCCGCGCTCAGGGCATCCGGGCGGCGAGACCGAACTCGTGGGCGAGGACCACGGCCTGGGCGCGGCTGGACAGCTCCAGCTTGCTCATGCAGCGGTGCACGTGGGTCTTGACGGTGGCGGCGCTGAGGACGAGGCGTGCCGCGATGTCGGTGTTGGACAGGCCGGCGCCGACCAGGCCGAGCACCTCGCGCTCGCGCGGGGTCAGCGCGGCCAGCCCGGGGTGCGGGGCGCGGGAGGGCGGGGCGGCGTAGGTGTCGACGAGTCCCCGCAGGGCCCCGGCGCTGAACAGCATCTCGCCGGCGTGCACGGTGGCGATGGCGGCGAGCAGGCGGTCGGGCGGGGTGTCCTTGAAGAGGAAGCCGCTGGCCCCGACCCGCAGGGCCCGGAAGACGTATTCGTCGGAGTCGAAGGTGGTGAGCACCAGCACCTTGGGACCGCCGGGATGCCCCGGGTCGCGCCCGGCCAGGATCCGCTCGGTGGCCGTGATCCCGTCCGTGCCCGGCATCCGGATGTCCATGAGGATCACGTCGGGGCGGGTCTCGGCGGCCAGCCGGACCGCCTCGTCGCCGTCCTCGGCCTCGCCCACGACCTCGTATCCGGGCGCGGCGGTGAGCAGCGCGGTCAGTCCGGACCGGATCAGGAACTGGTCATCGACGACGAGTACGGACGGCATCCGCGTCATCCCCTCCCGCTCGGGGCACGGGGACCCGCAGACTGACCTCGAAACCGCCCCCGGGGGCGGGCTCGGCGGTCACCGTGCCGTGATAGATCGTCGCCCGCTCGCGCATGCCGATCAGCCCCTGGCCTGCGGCGGGCCCCGCGCCCGAAGTGGTGCGGGCCGGTGTGCGCCCGCTGCCGTCGTCCTTGACGCGTACGCGGACCTCGTCCGCACCGTAGTCGACCCGTACGGTCGTACGGGCCTCGGGGGCGTGCTTGATCACGTTGGTGAGCGCCTCCTGGACCACGCGGTACGCGCACAGGTCGATCCCGGGCGGCAGCTCGTACGCCGTCCCGGTGACCCGTACGTCGACCGGCACGCCGGCCTCCCCGACCCGTTTGACCAGCTCGTCGAGGTGCCCGAGCCCTGGGACACCGGCTCCGGGGCGCTCCGGGCCGGAGGCGGCCGCCCTGGCCGGGGCCGGACCCTCCTCCCGGAGCACCTCCAGCATGCGGCGCATCTCGGACAGGGCCTCGCGGGCGCTGTCCCCGACGGTGTCCAGGGCCCGGCGGGCGGTCGGGGGGTCGGCAGTGAACACGTAGGCGGCGAGACCGGTCTGGACGGAGATCACCGAGACGTGGTGCGCGATGACGTCGTGCAGTTCGCGCGCGATCCGGATGCGCTCCTCGGTCACGGCCCGGCGGGCCTTCTCCTCCTGCTCCAGGCGGAGTCGGCGGGTGAGCTCGCGCAGCCTGCGCGCGCCGTCGCCGACGACCCAGCAGACGACGGTCATCACCGTCACGAAGGCGACGCTGAGCGCGCCGATCCCCGGCTCGGCGAGCCGGGTGCCCCACAGGAACACGACCAGCGCCGCGGCCGCGCACCGCAGAGAGACCCGGCGGGGCCGCAGGGAGGCCACCGTGTAGAGCGCGGTGGCCAGGCCGCACACGGCGACGACGTGGTAGTAGCCGAGGGTGAGGTAGGCGGCGACGCAGAACCCGGTGCCGCACAGGATGGCGACGGGGAACCGGCGGCGCAGCACGAGCGGGAGGTAGATGGCGGCGAGGAGGACGTAGGCGAGTCCGTCGGTGTCGCGCCAATAGCCGTTGGGGTCGGGCCAGTTGTGGAGCAGGGTGGACGAGATCCAGAGCGAGCCGACCGCCCACACGATCTCGCCGACGACCGGTAGGCCGGCTCGGAGCCGGACCGTCGCCGGATGTGTGGCCAAGTGCACGTCATCCCCCCTGTGTACACCCCTGGTTGTACAGGGTCGCACCCCAAGGGGGTAGGCGCGTTTCAACCCGTGGATGGGCGCGGCCGGCAGCCGGCCGCTCGTAGATTTGCCACCGCCGGTCCACCGGCCGGCACCGGCCCTGCCCCCCGGGGCCCCGCCGCGCGGCCGTGCCCGTTCGGGGGCGGGCACGGCCCCGCGTACGCGCGGGCCCGCGCAGACCCCGTACCGACTCGTGCCGAACCGTGCCGAACTACGTCGGATATTGGGCATATCGGGCTAATCGACGGTGAGTCAGCGGAGTTGTGCGCCCCTCCCTCGTCATAGTCGTCCCTGGCGACCGCCTGGTTGCCACCCCCGCGCCGCGCGCCGCGGTCGGGCGGATGTCTTCGTAGAGGAGCCGGCTCATGCTGAAGCCCACCAGGACCATCCTCGCTCTCGCCGCCGGAAGCCTGGTGCTCGGCCTGGTCGGGGCCGGGGCCGCCGTCGCCGACGACGAGGGTCCGGCGGCCGCCACTCCGTCGCAGGCGGCCGCCGCGGACGACGGGACCGAGGAGTCCGACGGGTACAAGGAGAAGGACGAGGAGTCCGACGGGTACAAGGAGAAGGACGAGGAGTCCGACGGCTACAAGGACAAGCACGCCATCGGCAAGGTCGTCTCCAAGGGCCCGCTGAAGGTCCGCAGCAAGCCGACCACCCACTCGCAGGCCGTCGACCACGTGTACCCGCACCGCAAGGTCGAGATCGAGTGCAAGAAGTACGGCGAGTCGGTCGACGGCAACCGCATCTGGTACCGCCTGCACAAGGAGTACGGCGCCGGCAAGGAGGACAAGGCGTACGGCAAGGAGCACTGGGTCGCCGCCCGCTACGTCCAGAACCTCACCCACGTGAAGTACTGCCGCTGACCCCCTCGCCCCGCCCCGGGTCGACTGCGGCGGCTAGAAGTCGCCGTAGTCGACCTGCCACGTGGGCAGGCCCATCCGGCGCCAGACCGCCACCACCCGGTCCCGGTCGTCGAGCGACACCCGTACCGCGTACCGGTGCCGCACGTGCGCGTCGAACAGCTCCGCCTTCACCACGTCGTCGCGGCGCGAGTCGCCGGCCGCGCGCATCCACAGTTCGTCGTACGGCACTTGGTGGCGCCGCAGCCAGGACTCGGTCTGGGAGCGGTACTCCTCGCCGCGCCCCGACAGCAGCACGATCGTGTCGCCGTCGGCGCGCCGGAAGGCGTCGAGCGCGTGCCGTACCGGCTCGTTGAGCAGGTCGAGCTCGCAGCGCGAGAAGTCGTACGGCCCCCGGTCGCCGATCAGCGCGAGGGTGCCGTCGATGTCGCACATCACCGCGGCGGGCAGCGCCGGGTCGGGGACGTACTCGGTCACGGGCGGCGCGGCCATCGCGCCGGAGCCGCCGTTGAGCCACTCCGCCGTCAGCCGCCACCCGCCCTTGCGGGCGTTCTCGTGCTTCTCGGCGAGGATGCGGATGATCTCCTCGCCGACCCGGTTCTCCCGGGCGGCGTCCCGGCGCAGGCACTCCTCCAGCGGGACGTCGGTGAAGTCGTGCACGACGAAGGTGGCCAGTCCGCCGACCGCCGCCTTCAGGCGCTTGGGGATGTGCTTGGTCAGGTGGGTGTTGTCGACGACCACGTCGAAACCGCCGTCGACCGCCGCCCGCACCGCCGCGTCCTGTACGGCCAGTACGGTCTGCTCGTGCGCCCAGGAGCGGCCCCGCTCGGGGTCCGGCAGGTCGAGCATGCTGCGCAGGTCGTCCAGGTTGACGCGGCGCATCCGGCCGCCGGCCTGCGCCTGGAGGGCGCGCGCCGCCGTCGTCTTGCCGGAGGCCGGCAGTCCCGTCATGACGTGCACGACGGGCAGCGGGGCCTCCTCCGCATCCGCCTGCGGCGCCACGGCATCCCGCGCGGCGGGCTGCCGTACGGGGGGCTGCCGTACGGCGGAGCCCGCAGGACGGGCCGCGGCCGGTACGGAAGCGCGCGGCGCGGGCTGCGGCGCGGGGCGGCGCGCCTCTTCCGTCCCGTCCGTGTTCTCCTCGTCGGTGGTGTACGGGTCCGCCGTCTCCGGCCGCACGTGCCGCCAGGTGGTGAGGTCGGTCGGCCGGCCGTCGAGCCGCATGAACATCGCCGGGCGGACCTCCCGGTCGCCCAGTTCCTTGACGGCGCGCGCGAAGGCGCCCCGGTCGGCGGCCAGGTGGGCGAGGCCCGCGTAGGCCTCGTCGATGGCGCGCTCGTGCCGCGCGGCCTCCTCCTCCAGGCGGGCGATCACCTCGCGCACCCAGGCGTCGAACTCGTCGGGCACCTGCTCGAGAAGCGCGTCCAGCGGCTTGCCGCCCGAGGCCTCGACCTCGGCGACGGTGCAGTTCAGGCCCTGCGCGAGCCGCTTGGCGGGCAGGCCCGCGAACCGCTGGATGCCGTAGCTGCGCCAGATGTCCCGCTCGTTGACACCGGTGAGCACCCGGTGGAGCCGTACGTACTCGGCGATCTTGGCCTTGGCGCGGACACCGGAGGCGAAGCGCAGGACGAAGCCCTCGGCGTCGGTGCCGGTGGCCGCGGCGCCGCCGGGCATGGTGCTGGACTCGGTGAGCGCGATCAGCTCGTCGAGGGGCATGGCGGGCCACACCGTGACGACGGAGCCGATGCCCTCCCAGTGGGCCGCGGCCTCGGCGAGCGGGACCTCGGTGCCGTCGCGGTCGAAGGCGGCGAGGAGGACCAGGTCCCGGCGGTCGCCGTAGTTCACGACGATGCGGTTCTGCGGGTACAGGATCTCCGCGAGGTAGGTGACTCCCGGGCGCAGCGCGGAGGTGTCCTTGCCGTCGAGGCGCCGCTGGGCCCAGGTCGCCTGGGTGCTGATGAAGGAACCCTTGGAGGCGACCCGCCAGTGGCCCGCGTAGTGGAACACCACCGCGAGGCTGCCGTCGACCTTGTCGTACACCTCGAACGGCTCGTCCGGGAGCGCGGGGGCGTACGGCATGCCGGCCTCGTGCTCGCCGACGTTGAAGAACTTCGGGAGCGGCAGGGCGACGATCGCGCCGGTGGCGTCGTCGGCGACGAGTCCACGGCATCGTGTGGTGACCTGGTTCCAGACGCCCTGGTACTGGGCCGTCCGCGTGTACGTGTAGATCGACAGCGGCAGCTCGGGGTGCGGCTTGCGGGTCACGTACCCGGCGGCGATCGACTCGGCCAGCGCCTGAGCGGGCATCAGGTCATGCAGAGTCAGGTGCTCCTGGCTCATGGGTTCCTCCCGGTTTGAGATGGTTCATTCTCGTGTGCGGGAGGGGGTACGCGGTAGTCAATTATGCCTGGCCGGCGGGGCACCCAGTCGGTTGATGTCCTGGGGGCGCAGGATACGGCCGGGAACCTCGGTACCGGGCGTGGCCACCGCGATCATGGCGCGGCCCAGCGCCTCGCTGGTGATGACGAGGTTCGGCGCGACCCGGCGCAGCAGCGGGACCAGCGGTGCGGTGACCGCGTAGAGCGCGCGGTAGAGCCGGGTCTTGGAGGGTACGCCGCGCACCGGCTGGACGATCCCGGGGCGGAACATGTAGGCCTGGAAGGGCAGTTCCAGCAGGTCGTTCTCGGTCCTGCCCTTGACCCGGGCCCACATGGAGCGGCCCCGCTCCGTGCTGTCGGTGCCCTCGCCGGACACGTAGACGAAGGTGAGACGGGGGTTGGCGGCGGCGAGCGGGCGGGCCACCGCGAGGGTCAGGTCGTAGGTGACGCGCCGGTAGGCCTCCTCCTTCATCCCGACGGAGGAGACGCCAAGGCAGAAGAAGCAGGCGTCGTAGGCGGCCAGGTCGAGGGCGGGCGGCGCGGAGAGGTCGGACGGGTCCGGCTGGATGCGCTCGCGCAGCTTGGGATGGCTGACGCCGAGCGGGGTCCGCCCGATGGCGAGGACGGAGGTGACGGAGTCGTCGCGCAGGCATTCGCGCAGCACGCCGCGGCCGATCATTCCGGTCGCGCCGAAGAGGATGACGTTCACAGGCGCAGCCTAGTGCTGTGGCCTGGCGGCCGCCGGGATCAGGCAGTCGGCCGCCGGCGGGAGGTGACGAGTTTGGCGCAGGTGAACAGGCAGGCGGCGACGGCGATCCAGAGCAGGACCTCACCCAACGGGCGGAGCCAGGCCGCTCCGGTCGGCCCCGCCGCCGAGAGGCAGGCGGCGGCCGTCATGCCGAGCGGGAAGACGGTGGACCAGCGCCGGATGTCGTAGCGCGGCCGGGGGTGGCGCAGTTCGGCGGTGAGGAGGACCGCGTACCAGGCGAGGGAGACGCCGAGCAGCACGAGGGTGGCGGTACGCAGGACCGTGTGCGCCGAACCGGTCCATACGGGTGATGCGGTGAGCTTGGAGCCGGCCAGGGCGGAGATGGACAGCGCGCCGCCCGCCACCCACTGGTCGCCCGCTCCGCCCACCACCTCACGGAGGTCGAAGCGGGCGAAGGCGACCGCGTAGAGCAGCAGCCCGAGGCAGAAGCAGGCCAGCGCCGCCCAGGCCAACCAGTCGAGGTGTTCGGCGGTCGCGAGGACGGCCCCGAGGACGGCGAGGCCCTGGGTGGCGACGCAGACGAGGAAGGCCACGCCCGGCATGCGCCGCCGCCAGTGCCGTACGACGGAGAGCAGCAGCCCGGGCCAGAGCACGGCGGCCAGGACCAGCAGGGCGATGGCCACCTCCTGCCATCCGAGCGCGGAGAGCCTGGTGCCGAGCACGGTGGTGGCGGCGACGGCGGTCAGGGCGGCCGGGGTGTCGGCCTCGGCCCGGAACCGCCTGCGGTCGCCGAGCAGTCGGGCCGTGAAATCGGCGGCCAGTACCAGCCACAGCGCCCCGGAGAAGGCCAGCGCGATCAGGGACACGACCTCGTGTCCGGTCAGGTGGAGGCCGACGGAGATGATGCCGAGGGCCATGACCGCGGCTCCCGCGGCCGGCGGGAGTCCGGCCCACCAGCCGCTGCCGGGAAAGGGGCTCACCCCTCCAGCGGACCCCAGGGGCCGACGGCCCGCCACCGGACGCGACGTGGTGGGGGGGATGGTAGCGGCAGCCACCATCCCCCTTCGGGGGCTGGCGCTAGCCTGAGCCGATGGATGCGATCGACGGAGTGGAGATCATCGCCTTCCCGGACGGCGTGGCGTTCGAGAGCTGGCTGGCCGAGCACCACACCCGGCACGAAGGGGTGTGGATCAAGGTGGCGAAGAAGAAGTCCGGAATCCCGACCGTCAGCGACGACGAGCTGGTCGACATCGGGCTCTGCTACGGCTGGATCTCCGGGCAGCGAAGGTCCCTCGACGAGCGGTACTACCTCCAGAAGTACGTACCGCGCCGGCCCCGGAGCCTGTGGTCGCAGGTCAATGTCGACAAGGTCGCGATGCTGACGGCCGAGGGGCGGATGCGGGAGCCCGGGCTGGCCGAGGTGCGCAGGGCGCAGGAGGACGGGCGCTGGGCGGCGGCCTACGAATCCCAGAAGACGGCGACGGTGCCGCCCGATCTCGCGGCGGCGCTGGAGGCGAACCCGGAGGCCGGGAAGGCGTTCGAGGCCCTGGACCGGACCGGGCGCTACCAGGTGGTGCTGCCCCTGCTCCAGGCGCTGACACCGGAGACCAGGCGGGCCCGGCTCGACAAGGCGCTGCAGCTGCTCGCGGCGGATGGCCGACCGGGGTGATCCGGGGTCGGGCGGGCCACAGGCCACAGGCCTCAGGCCCGGTTCCCACGGGGAACCGGGCCTGAGGACCGAGGAGGAGCGGGGCGGGTCAGGAACGCGGGTTGCGGGCCTGCTCGGCGGCGCGCGCCGCGTCCTCGGCGTGCTTCTCCTTGATGCGGACCGCTTCCTTGCGGACCTCGGCCTGGGTGGCACGCTCCTTCTGCAGCCACTCGGGAGCTTCCTGCTTCAGCGCCTCGATCTGCTCGGTGGTGAGGGGCTCGGTGACTCCGCCGCGGGCGAGGCCGGCGATGGAGACGCCGAGCTTGGCCGCGACCACCGGGCGGGGGTGCGGGCCGTTGCGCCGCAGATCCTGGAGCCACTGGGGCGGGTCGGCCTGCAGCGCACTCAATTCACTGCGCGAGACGACACCCTCCTGGAACTCTGCGGGGGTGGCCTCGAGGTACACGCCCAGCTTCTTCGCCGCGGTTGCGGGCTTCATAGTCTGGGTGTTCTGGTGCGACGTCATGGTGTCAAGAGTATCGAGCGCGTGCGCTACCTCCGACCACGACCGGTAACCTGGCGGGGTGACAGGCTCGGAAGTACCCCATTCGTTCCGGCTCGCTTATGTCCCCGGCGTGACCCCCACCAAGTGGATCCGGATCTGGAACGAGCGGCTGCCGGACGTTCCGCTGACCCTGGTCGCGGTGTCGCCCACCGAGGCCTTCGGCGTGCTGCGCGACGGCGGCGCCGATGCGGGATTCGTCCGGCTCCCGGTGGACCGCGACGACCTCAGCGCCATCCCCCTCTACACCGAGACCACGGTCGTGGTGATCCCCAAGGACCACCTGGTCGCGGCGGTCGACGAGGTGTCCACCGAGGACCTGGCCGAGGAGATCGTGCTGCATCCCCTCGACGACACCCTGCCCTGGGAGCGCCTGCCCGGGCAGCCCGCGATCGAGCGGCCCGCCACGACGGCGGACGCCATCGAGCTGGTGGCCGCGGGGGTGGGCGTGCTCGTCGTCCCGCAGTCGCTCGCGCGCCTGCACCACCGCAAGGACCTCACCTACCGGCCGGTCTCGGACGCCCCCGAGTCGCGCGTCGCGCTGTCGTGGCCGCAGGACGAGACCACGGACCTGGTGGAGCAGTTCATCGGCATCGTCCGCGGACGGACCGTCAACAGCACCCGCGGCCGGCCGCAGACTCCGGAGCAGCCGAAGGCCACCGCCAAGGCGAAGGCCAAGGCGAAGGCGAAGCGCCCGGATGCGGGCGGCGCGCAGCGGAAGCCCGGATCCGGCAAGGCGGCCGGGAAGTCCACGGGCAAGAACCCGCGCGGCGGCTCCGGCGGCCCCAAGGGCGGCAAGAGCGCCAAGCCGCGCCGCCGCCCCTAGAACGGCGGAGCCGGCGGCGAGAACGCGGGCCGTCGACGGCCGGGGCTGGGGTCCCGCGATCACCTCGCGGTGTATGCAGGAGGGATGGATCTCCACCCGCCGCGCACGTCCCGCCCACGATCCCGGCAGGTGCGCCACGCACAGCTGGCGGTCCCGTTCGCGCTGATCGCCCTCGTGACGATCGTCGACGTCCTCGCTCCGCCCGACGTGCACCTCGGTCCGCTCCTGGTGGCCGCGCCTGCCGTGACCGCGTCGTTCGCCGGGCCGCGGATGACGGGCTTCGTGGGCCTGGTCGCCGTACTGGCCCAGGCGGTGGTCGCGGCGGTGCGCACCACTCTGACCGATCTGAACCACACGTTCCAGATCGGCGCGCTGATCATGATCTCGGTGTTCGTGACCTTCTTCGCCCACCTGCGCGAGGTGCACGAGAAGGAGCTGGTCCAGCTGCGCTCGGTGGCCGAGACGGCGCAGGAGGTGGTGCTGCGGCCGCTGCGCGACCGGATCGGTCCGCTGGGTGTCGCCTCCGTGTACCTGGCGGCCGCGGCCGAGGCCCAGATCGGCGGCGATCTGTACGCCGCCGCGCGGAGGGGCGGGAGCTCCCGGCTGATCATCGGCGATGTCCGCGGCAAGGGCCTGGAGGCGGTGGGGGACGCCGCGCTCGTCCTCGGCGCCTTCCGGGCCGCCGCCCACCAGGAGGCCGGGCTGCCCGGGCTGGTGGACTACCTGGAGGGCGCGGTCTCCCCCGACCTCGACGACGGCGGGGAGCGCGGCGAAAGCTTCGTCACCGCGGCCGTTCTGGACATCCCCGACGACGAGCCCGTGGTGCACCTGGTCAGCTGCGGGCATCCACCGCCGCTGGTGCTGCGCCGCGGCGGACGGGTCGAGCCGCTCGACGTGGACCAGCCCGCGCCGCCGCTGGGCCTGGCCGGGCTGGTGGGATCCGCCGCGGGCCTCCGCGCGGCGGGACCTCCCGTCACCGCGCAGACGTTCGCCTTCGAGGAGGGCGACGTCCTTCTCCTGTACACGGACGGCGTCCTGGAGGCACGCGACCGGTCGGGGGTCTTCTACCCGCTCGCCGAACGCGCGGCCGCCTGGTCGGGCCTGCACCCCCGCGCCCTGCTGGAACGGCTGTGCGAGGACCTGCTCGCGCACGCGGCCGGCAGCACCCTGGGCGACGACGCGGCGATGGTGGCGATCGAGCGCCTCGGGTAGCCGCCGCCGGCTCCGGCCCCTTTGCCACAATCGGATCATGCTGAGCATCGGAACGATCGTGATGGGCGCCGCGGACGTACGGCGGGCGGCGGAATTCTGGGGCCGGGCGCTGGGGTACGTCCCGCGCGAAGGCGAGGTCGACGACGGCTGGACCGTCCTGGTCCCGTCCGAGGGCGCCGGGCCCGGGCTGGCCCTCGGCCGCAGCACCACCCCCGTACAGGAGCATCCGCGCGTCCACCTGGACCTGTACGTCGCGGACGCGGCCGAGCAGGAGGCGGAGGTGGCGCGCCTGGTGTCGCTGGGAGCCCTGCGGGTCGACTGGGACTCCTACCCCGACGACCCCGACTTCGTGGTGCTGGCCGACCCCGAGGGCAACCGCTTCTGCGTCATCGACTCCACCCACGGCTGACCCCCCGCGGGCGCCCGGCCCGCCCGCCCCGGCTTAATGGCCGCCGATCCCTTCCTTAAGCGGAACGTAAGTTCTCGACTGCCGCCCCGAAGCGAACGAATGTCCGTTTCGGGGCGGCTAGCGTGCTGCCGCACCCCCAACTCCCCAGTAACCAGAGGCAGGCACGCGATGAGCAGCACAGGCGGGCACCGGCGCAAGGCGAGCCGTACGGCGAAGGTCACCGGCGCGATCGTGGCGGCGGCGGTGATCGGTGGCGCGGCCTTCGCGTTCACCGGAACCGCCCAGGCCAGTTCCGTCGGAGCCGTGTACACCAAGTCCAGCTCCTGGAGCGGCGGTTACACCGGCCAGTACGTCATCACCAACAACACCGGCGCGAGCCGGTCGGACTGGACGCTCCAGTTCGACCTCCCGGCGGGCACGAAGATCGACTCGCTGTGGAACGGGACCCACACGGTCGACGGGCAGCACGTCACGGTCAGGCCTGCGAGCTGGAACCGGGAGCTGGCGGCGGGGGCCTCGGTCACGGTCGGCTTCGTGACCAGCGGATCCGGCACCCCCGGTGACCCGACCGGCTGCCGTATCGACGGGCTGAAGTGCTCGGTGGACCCGGGCGCGACGGCCGGCCCGAGCGGGCGCCCCACCGCCCGGCCCACGCCCACGGCCACGCCGACCACCCCCGCGTCGCCTGCTCCGACCTCCGCGCAGCCCACCCGCAGCCCGTCGGCCACCCCGACCGCCACCCCCGCGCCGACCGCCCCGGTGGCGGGCGCGCGCTTCGCCCCGTACGTGGACACCTCGCTCTACCCGGCGTACGACCTGCTCGACACGGCGGCCACGACCGGCGTGAAGGAGTTCCACCTCGCCTTCATCACCTCCGGCGGCGGCTGCGCTCCCCTGTGGGGCGGGGTCACCGACCTGGCGAGCGACAAGGTCGCCGCCCAGATCGGCGCGCTGCGCGCCAAGGGCGGCGACGTCCGGGTGTCCTTCGGCGGGGCCGCCGGGCACGAGCTGGCGCTGAACTGCGCCACCGCCGACGCGCTGGCCGCCGCCTACGGCAAGGTGATCGACCAGTACCGGCTCACCAAGGTCGACTTCGACATCGAGGGCGCGGCCCTGCCGGACACCGCCGCCAACGCACGCCGCGCCCAGGCCATCGCGCAGCTGCAGAAGTCCCACCCGGGCCTGGACGTGGCCTTCACCCTGCCCGTGATGCCGGAGGGCCTGACCCAGCCGGGAGTGGCGCTGCTGGCCGACGCCCGGAAGAACGGGGTGCGGATCGATGCCGTCAACATCATGGCGATGGACTACGGGCCGGCGTACAGCGGTGACATGGGCGCGTACGCGATACAGGCCGCGACGGCCACCCAGGCCCAGCTCAAGGGGGTGCTCGGGCTGTCCGACGCGGCGGCCTGGAAGGCGGTCGCCGTCACGCCGATGATCGGCGTGAACGACGTGGCGAGCGAGATCTTCACCGTCTCGGACGCCACCCAGCTCGTGGACTTCGCGGCGGCGAAGGGCATCGGCCGACTGGCCATGTGGTCCTCGGCCCGGGACCGGCAGTGCGCGGCCGGGGCCGTCGGCTACGCGGACGCCACGTGCAGCTCGATCCTCCAGCAGCCGCTGGCCTTCACCAAGGCGTTCTCGGCCTTCAAGTAGCGGCTCCGGGGGTGTCCGGCGGCCCCGCCGGACACCCCCGGCCCTGTCTGCCGGGCCCCGCCGCGGGGTCAGGCGTCGAGGTCGATGGCGTTCTTGGCCCGCTCCACCGATTCCTCGGAGGCGGGTCCGCCCGCGTTCTCTGTGGCCAGGGCCTGGTTGAGCTCGACGTACGGCCGCATGCGCTCCTCGTACCGGGCGAAGGCTGCCCGGTGGTCCGCGCCCGGCCGGGGCAGCTCCTGCGCGAGGACGTGGGCACCGACCAGGGCCAGGCTCGTGCCCTGACCCGACAGCGGGGACGGGCAGTAGCCCGCGTCCCCGAGCAGCACCACCCGGCCGCGCGACCAGTGGTCCATGTGGATCTGGGCCATGGCGTCGCAGTAGAAGTCGGGCGCCTCGGCAGCGGCCTTGGCCAGCCGCTCGCCCTCCCAGCGCAGGGCGGCGGCCTTCTCGACGACCAGCTGGCGCAGCCGCTCGGGGTCGCGTCGGTCGCCGTCGAGCGGCTCGGAGGCGAAGCCGAAGGCGATCCTCAGCTCGGTGTTCTCGCGGACCGGCATGATCCCGAAGCCCGCGTCACCGTCCCGGAGCCACGTCTGCCAGTTGTCCAGCCCGAGGAAGTTGTCCGCGCCGAACACCGAGAGGTAGCTGCCGAGGTGCCGGGAGAACTGCTCCTCGGCACCGAAGACCAGCCGGCGTACCGAGGAGTGCAGGCCGTCGGCCGCCACCACCAGATCGAAGGTGCGGGAGGGGTGGTGCGCGAAGTCGACGCGCACGCCGCCACCCGCCGCCTCGCCCTCGTCCTCGTCCTCCTCCTGGGTGAGCGCCGTGATGCTGTCGCCGAAGAGGTACTCGACGCCGTCGCGGGTGTGGTCCTGCAGCAGCTGGACCAGGTCGTCGCGCAGCACCTCGATGTCGGCGCTGTCGAGCCGGCCGCTGCTGAAGGTCGCCTCGGTGGACCGGTGGACCTCGTTGCCGTCGGCGTCGAGGACCGACATCCCGCGCATCCGGGTGCGCACTTCCCGCGCCTTTTCCAGCAGGCCCATGCGGTCGACGACGTCGAGGGCGACGCCTCGGATGTCGACGGCCTGGCCGCCCCGGCGCGGGCCGGGCGCGCGCTCCACGACCGTGGGGACGAGGCCGCGGTCGCGCAGCAGCCCGGCGAGTGCGGATCCGGCGATGCCGCCGCCCGAAATGAGGACCGTCTTCATCAGAACCCCCTGTTGGATACGCTGTACGCAACTGAATGTACGGCGTACTCCGACCCCCGCCAACAGCCGTTTCCCGCTACCTGTCCTAGCTCAGGCTGTCCCGCCGCAGCCATCTGCGCTGCTAGCCTCTGCACTAGTACAGGTCCTGACGGGCCGGAAAAATAATTCGGAAAAGACCGAGGACGGAAAGGGGACCCACGTGACCGATGCGTCCGAACCGCCCTACCTGCGCATCGCGGCCGGCATCCGGCGCCGCATCCTCGACGGCGAACTCGCCCCGGGCGACCGGGTCCCCTCGACGCGCCAGATCTGCCGGGACTGGGGCGTCGCCCTGGCCACCGCCACCAAGGCGCTGACCGCGCTGCGCTCGGAGGGGCTCGTCACCACGCGCCCGCGCGCCGCGACGATCGTCGCCGGGCGAGCGCCGGTGGCAGCGGCGGAACCGGCACCGCCCTCGGTGCCGGCGCCGGCGCCGAGGGCTCCGAAGCGGAGCGGCCGTCCCGAGGCCGCCGACCAGGAGCTGACCCGCGAGGGGATCGTCCGCGCCGCCCTCGACATCGCCGACGGCGAGGGGCTGGCGGCACTGACCATGCGCGGCGTGGCCTCCCGGCTGGGCGTGGCGGCGATGTCCCCGTACCGCCACGTCGACGGCAAGGAGGAGCTCGTCCTGCTGATGGCCGACACCGCCTTCGGCGAGATGTCCTACCCCGACCCGGGACCCGAGGGCTGGCGGGCCCGCCTCGAACTCGGCGGCCGCACCATGTGGCGGCTGTACCGCAGGCATCCCTGGCTGGCGCAGCTCTCCCCGCTCAACCGGCCCCTGATGCTGCCCCAGCTGATGGTGCACGCCGAGTGGACGCTCAGCGCCCTGGACGGCCACGGCCTCGACCCGGTGACCATGTTCGACCTGCACGTGCTGCTGTACAGCTACGTCCAGGGCATCGCCGTCAACCTGGAGTGGGAGGCGCAGGCCCAGGCCTCGACGGGCCTCACCGAGGACCAGTGGCTGGACCACCAGGCCACCTCGATGCGGGCCATCACCGAGTCGGACCGCTATCCCGTGTTCACCCGAACGGTTGAATCTTTCCGCAACGGCTACGACCTGGACCTCGACGACCTCTTCGAGTTCGGCCTCCGTCCCCTGCTCGACGGGATCGCGGACATCGTCGAAGGCCGGCGGAATCCACGGAACACGCCCTGACCGCACACCCGTCGGCCGGTGGATCTTCCGTAGGGTCGGTACCCCTGCCCGGTACCCGCTGAGTCGAGGATCCACGTGTTCCTGTCCCTGCCGCTGCCCCTGAACCGACGCCTGGCCCTCGGTGCCGCCCTGCTGGCCGTGGTGGCCGGTGTGGCGCCGGTCGCCCTCACCGTCTCCACGGCCACCGCCGCCCACGCCGCCGAGGCACCGGCCGCCGATCTCCCGGCCCTGGTGCGGGCGTTGCGGAACACCACCGACGCCGGGGCGCCGGGTGCGATGGCTCGTTTCACCGGCCCCGGCGGCGTCCGGACCAGGGCGGTGGGCGTACGCGACCGCAGCACGGGCGCGGCCATGGACCCCCGGGCCCGCTTCCGGATCGGCAGCGTCACGAAGAGCTTCTCGGCCGTGGTGGCGCTGCAACTCGTCTCCGAGGGGCGGATCCGGCTCGACGATCCGGTGGGCCGGCACCTGCCGGGCCTGCTGCCGGACGACCGGATCACCGTGCGCCACCTGCTGAGCCACCGGAGCGGGCTGGCCGACTACACGGATGCCATGTTCGCCCGGACCGTTCCCGGCTTCGAGGCCGTACGGAACAAGGTGTTCGGCTACCGGGACCTGGTGGCGCTCTCGCTCCGCGAGCCGAGGACCACCGAGCCGGGGGCCTCGTACCAGTACTCGAACACCAACTTCGTGGTCCTCGGCATGCTCATCGAGAAGACGACCGGGCACCCCGTGGCCGAGGAGTACGACCGCCGCATCATCCGGCCGCTGGGGCTGCGGAACACCTCGTACGTCCACCCCGGCACGAAGATCAGGGGGCTGCACTCCCGCGGCTACCTCCACCCGGACGAGGCCGGCGGGCCCCTGGTCGACTCCACCGAACAGACGGTCTCCTGGGCGCAGTCCGCCGGGGCGATGATCTCGGACGCGGCCGATCTGAACACCTTCACCTCCGCCCTGCTCGGCGGCCGGCTGCTGCCCGCGCGGACGCTGGACCTGATGCTCACCATGACCCCGACCGACCCCACCGGCACCCGCTCGTACGGGCTGGGGCTGCGCCGCTACGACCTCTCGTGCGGCACCTCGGTGTACGGCCACACGGGCACCGTGCAGGGCTTCTACACCTACGCCTTCTCCACCCGGGACGGCCGCCGCAGCCTCGCCGCCATGGCGAACACCTCGAACCGGGGCACCGCGAACACCGCCCTCGGCGGGACCCTCGAAGCCGCGTTCTGCGGCAAGCGCTCCGCGCCGGCCGGCCCGCGCGGCTTCGCGTCGACCCCGGCGGAGGTGGACCTGCCGGAACGGCACGCGCGCTGAGCCCGCGCACCGGGGGGGGTAGCCCCCGGACCGGGCGGCGGGGATCATGAGAACACGCCGGCCCGCCGGGGCCCGCGCCCCGCCACCGAGTCCAGGAGATACGTGTGTCCTCCGCGTCGAGTTATGCGTCCGGTGTCTGCGAAGTGCCGCTGCTGGGCGACACGATCGGGGAGAACCTGGACCGGACCGTCCGCCGGTTCCCCGGGCGCGACGCCCTGATCGACCGGGCCACCGGGCGCCGGTGGACGTACGCGGAACTGGCCGCCGAGGTCGACGCGCTCGCGCTCGGGCTGCTGGACCTCGGCATCGCCAAGGGGGACCGGGTCGGGATCTGGGCCCCCAACTGCGCCGAGTGGACGCTGGTCCAGTACGCCACGGCGCGGATCGGGGCCGTCCTCGTCACCGTGAACCCCGCCTACCGCGCCCACGAACTGGAGTACGTACTGCGGCAGTCCGGGATCCGGCTGCTGGTGGCGGCGGACCGCTTCAAGACCTCCGACTACGCCGCGATGATCGACGAGGTGCGGCCGCGCTGCCCGGAGCTGGAGTTCACGGCCCTGCTCGGCGGCCCCCTGTGGACCTCCCTGCTGGAGCGCGGCCGGCAGGGCGACACGGCCGAACTCGCCCGGGCCCAGGGCTCGCTGAGCCCGGACGACCCGATCAACATCCAGTACACGTCGGGGACCACCGGCTTCCCCAAGGGTGCGACCCTCTCGCACCACAACATCCTCAACAACGGCTTCTTCGTCGGCGAGCTGTGCCACTACACCGAGCAGGACCGGGTCTGCATCCCGGTGCCCTTCTACCACTGCTTCGGCATGGTGATGGGCAACCTCGCCTGCACGAGCCACGGCGCGGCCATGGTGATCCCCGCGCCCTCCTTCGACCCGGCGGCCACGCTGGCCGCGGTCGAGGCGGAGTCGTGCACCTCGCTGTACGGGGTCCCCACCATGTTCATCGCCGAGCTGGCGGAGCCGGGCTTCGACGCGTACGACCTGTCCAGTCTGCGGACGGGGATCATGGCGGGTTCGCCCTGTCCGGTCGAGGTGATGAAGGAGGTCATCGAGCGGATGGGCATGGCGGAGGTGTCCATCTGCTACGGGATGACGGAGACCTCCCCCGTGTCGACGCAGACCCGGGCGGACGACTCGGTCGAGCGCCGGGTGTCGACCGTGGGACGGGTCGGGCCGCACCTGGAGGTGAAGGTGGTCGACCCGCAGTCCGGGCGGACCGTACCCCGCGGGGAACCGGGCGAGCTGTGCACGCGCGGCTATTCGGTCATGCTCGGCTACTGGGGCGAGCCGGAGCGGACCGCCGAGGCCGTCGATGCGGCCCGCTGGATGCACACGGGCGACCTGGCGGTCATGGGCGACGACGGCTACCTGAGCATCACCGGCCGGATCAAGGACATGGTGATCCGGGGCGGCGAGAACGTCTACCCGCGCGAGATCGAGGAGTTCCTCCACTCCCACCCGGACGTCCTGGACGTGCAGGTCGTCGGCGTGCCCGACCCCAAGTACGGGGAGGAGCTCATGGCGTGGGTGCGGATGCGCGACGGAGCCGAGCCGCTGACCGCCGCGGCCGTGCGCGCGTACTGCGACGGGCGGCTGGCGCACTTCAAGATCCCGCGCTACGTCCACGTCGCCGAGGAGTTCCCCATGACCGTCACCGGGAAGATCCGCAAGATCGAGATGCGCGAGGCCGCGGTCCGCCTGCTGGGTCTCGCGTCCGACTGATCCCGACGCGGCCCGCACGGCCCCGCCGGGGGCGACATCCGCATGTTGAGATCATCTCGCCACCATTCGGCCTGCTGCCGAGCGGATCCCGCCATTGCGGGAGGCGGATCAACACCGGTGCCCCTGGGGCGGGTTACCGTCCGGCCATGAATTCGAACACGCGGACCGCCGTCGCTCCCCCGCCCAGCCGACGCGCCCTGCTGCGCACCGCCGTGGCGGGTACGGCGGTCGCCGGCGCGGGGCTGGCCCTCGGCCCCGCCTTCCCCGCTTCCGCCGCCTCCCGGGAGGCGGACGGCGGGGAGCGGCCCACCACGCCCGCGCAGGCGCTGCGCCGGCTGGCGGCGGGAAACGAGCGCTGGCGCACCGGGCGGCAGGAGCACCCGCACGAGTCCGCGTCCCTGCGCCGCCGACTGGTCGCGGGGCAGCAGCCGTTCGCGGTCGTGCTGGGCTGCATCGATTCGCGCGTGCCTCCCGAGCTGGTCTTCGACCAGGGGCTGGGCGATCTGATGACCGTGCGCTCCGCCGGCGAGGTGCTCGACGAGGCGGTCCTGGGGAGCATCGCGTACGGGGTGCTCGAACTGCACGTACCGCTGGTGCTCGTACTGGCCCACCAGTCGTGCGGAGCCGTCGCCGCGGCGGTCCACGCCGACGAGACCGGCGAGCCGCTGCCCGCCCACATCCAGTACCTGGCCGACCAGATACGGCCGTCCATCGACCACGGCCAGCACGGCGAGGCCCGCATCGACGCCACGGTCAACGCGCACGTCCGGAGCGTCCGTGGACGGCTGGCGGCCGAGCCGGATCTGGCCGCCAAGGTGGCCTCGGGCGAACTGGCCGTGGTCGCCGCCCGCTACGAGCTGCGCGACCAGCGCGTGCGCACCCTGTCCTGACGCGGTGACGGCGGCCGCGGGAAATCCGGCCTCCCGCCCTGGAACGGATCTTGCCGGACGGCGCTCTACCCGGGCATGAGTCCTACCAGCACCGCGCTCCTCGCGATCGTCGTCCTCTGCACCGCACTGTCCTTCGCGGTCACCGTATGGCTGTGGCCACGGTTGTCGCGGAGGAGCGCGAGAGCGGTACTGGGGCGGATCGGGCTGATCCTGACCGTGCAGGTGCTGCTGTTCGCCTCGGTCGGGCTGGGTGCGAACCGGAGCTTCCTGATCTACGCGTCGTGGTCGGACCTGCTCGGCGGGAAGGGCACGGCCGGGGTCGCCGCCCCGGACGCGGACGGCGGCACTTCGGTCGTGAAGGTGCTCGGCCGGCAGCGGACGGACGTCCCCGGCGGCGGTACGCCCCAGGTGGGCGGGCAGATCGAGAAGGTCATGGTGCAGGGGCGGGAGTCCGGGATAGCCACTCCCGCCTACGTGTACCTGCCGCCGGAGTACTTCCAGAAGGGGAACGAACAGCGGAGGTTCCCCGCCGCCGTCGTCCTCACCGGCTTCCCCGGCATGGCGGAGAACCTGATCGAGAAGCTCCGCTACCCGCAGATCGCCTGGGCGCAGGCCAAGCAGAAGAAGATGCAGCCGATGATCCTCGTGATGATGCGGCCGACCGTCGCGCCGCCGCGCAACACCCAGTGCGTCGACATTCCCGGCGGCCCGTCGAGCGAGACCTTCTTCGGCACCGACCTGCCCCGGGCGATGGCCGGCACCTACCGCGTCGGCTCCTCTCCCCGCGGCTGGGGCATCATCGGGGATTCCACCGGTGGTTACTGCGCGTTGAAGATCGCTCTGGAGCATCCGGAGAGCTACGCGGCCGGCGTCGGCCTGTCGGCGGACTACAAGCCGGAGGTGGACAAGTACTCCGGTGACCTCTTCCACGGCAACAAGGACCTGGAGAAACGATCCGACCTGCTGTGGAGCCTGGACCACCTGCCGCAGGGCGCGTCCTCCTTCCTGGTGACCACCTCCCTCCAGGGCGAGGACAACTTCCAGCCCACGCAGAAGTTCATCGAGAAGGTGAAGGCGCCCGCGCGCGTCTCGTCGATCACCCTCGACCGCGGCGGACACAGCTTCAACACCTGGCTGCGGGAGGTCCCCCCGGCCCTGGTGTGGATCAGCGGGCGCCTCGCCGCCGAGTGAACCCGAGGGAAGGGATCCGCCGGGTGCCGGACCTTGGAGGTTCCTCCGATACTGCCAGGTGACACGGGGTTTTCCGGCCGTGCGGACGCGGGGCCGGGCGGGGTGGCCGGCGCCGCGGGCTGTAGGACCGCGGGTCCCGAGAGACGATGGGGGGTAGCCCCGCGAGGCTCGTCCGCCACAGGTCCCACGGCGCCGGGCCGACGGCCGGAAGGGAGCCATCGCGATGGATGCAGCCGATGCGCCGAGGGCCGACACCGACCGCGCAGGGGCCGGCCTCTCCCCGCCCAGCGGGCTGCTCGACGTCCTGAACGTGGCCGCGGTCGTCCTCGACGCGCAGGGGCGGATCGCCCTGTGGAGCCCGCAGGCCGAGCAGCTCTTCGGCTGGACGGCGGAGGAGGCACTGGGCCGCCCCGCCGCCCGGCTGCTGGCCTCCAAGGAGCACGTGGGCCTGGTCATGGAGCTGTTCGCGCGGGTGATGGGCGGGGCCGGCGACTGGGCCGGGGCGTTCCCGGTGCGGCACAAGGACGGCAGCTCCGCCCTCGTGGAGTTCCGCAACATGCGGCTGCTGGACGAGCGCGGGGACCGGTACGCCCTGGGGATCGCGACCGACCGGGCCCGGCTGCAGCACCTGGAGCGGGACCTGGCCCTCTCGGCGCGCCTGGTGGCGCAGTCCCCGATCGGGCTGGCGGTCCTGGACACCGACCTGCGGTACGTGCTGGTCAACCCGATGCTGGAGCGCATCAACGGGCTGCCGGCCGCCGCGCACATCGGCCGCCGGGTCCGCGAGGCCCTGTCCTTCCTGGACGACGCGGAGGCCGTGGAGGCCGCGATGCGGCAGGTGCTGGCCACGGGTACGCCGCTGCTGGAGCAGTTCACCGCCGGCCACACCCATGCCGATCAGCGCTCCGAGCACGCCTGGTCGGTGTCGTACTACCGGCTGGAGGACGCCGCCGGCCGGGTGCTGGGCGTGGCCACCTCGGTGGTGGACGTCACCCAGAGCCACCAGGCGGCCAAGGAGATCGGCCACAGCCGCCGCAGGCTCGCCATGATCGCGGACGCCACGGTCCGCATCGGCACCACCCTCGACCTGGACCAGACCGCCCGTGAGCTGGCCGATGTCGTCGTGCCGGAGCTGGCCGACATCGCGGCCGTGGACATCCTGGACTCGGTCCTGGAGGGCCGCCCCAGCATGGCCCAGACGTCCCGGGGACCGGCCGTCTTCCGGGCGCTGGCGGTGGCCGCGGCCTACCCCAGCGAGGCGGTGCGCGCCGCGGACCCGCCGGGTGACATCGCCCGCTACGAGGCGGACCGGCTGGTCACCCAGTCCGTGACCACGGGGCACCCGGTGCTCGTGGCCCACGTACACGCCCGGGACCTGACGCGCATCGCCCGCAACGACGACGCCGCCGCCCTCCTGGCCCGCGCCGGCCTGCGCTCCTACCTGGCCGTGCCGCTCATCGCCCGCGGCGAGGTCCTCGGGGCGCTCGACCTCAAGCGGACGCGCAACCCGCTGCCCTTCGACGACGACGACATCGTCCTGGCGGGCGAGCTGGCCGCCCGCGCCGCCGTGTGCATAGACAACGCCCGCTGGTACCGCAACGCGCACCACACCGCGCTCGCCCTCCAGCACCACCTGCTGCCGCACCACCCGCCCTTCACCCCGGGTCTGGAGGTCGCCTACCGGTACCAGCCCGCGGCGGCCACCAGCGAGATCGGCGGCGACTGGTTCGACGCCATCGCGCAATCCGACGACACGACCGCCATCGTCATCGGCGACGTCATGGGCAGCGGCATCAACGCCGCCGCCAGCATGGGACAGCTGCGCACCGCCACCCGTACGCTCGCCGAGCTGGGCCTCGACCCCGCCCAGGTGCTCCAGCACCTCGACAGCACCACCGCCGGACTGGACGAGACCATCGCGACGTGCATCTACGCCGTCTACGACCCGCACCGCTCGGAGTGCCGCATAGCCGTCGCCGGACACCTGCCGCCGGTCCTGATCCGGAAGGGCCGGGCGCCCCGGCTGCTCGACCTGCCGACGGGCACACCGCTGGGGGTGGGCGGCATCCCCTTCGAGGCGACCACGGTGCCCATGGAGGCCGACGACCAGCTGGTCCTCTACACGGACGGCCTGGTCGAAACCCGCGACCGGCCCATCGACGACCGGCTCGCCCTGCTGCTGGAGCTCCTCGCCGGCACCGGCCGGACCCTGGAGGAGACGTGCGACCGGCTCCTGGACTCCCTGCGCCACCCGGACGACCACGACGACGTCGCCCTGGTCATCGCCCGGGTCCGCCCCTTCGACGCGAGCCGGCCGGCCTGAGCCCCGAGCGTTCCCCCTGGTCAGCGGCGCTCATTGGGCTTTCCGCTGAGGGACTGCGGCGGCCCTGGTTCGGAACGTACATGGCGTGTGCGGGTGTTGCCGGATTGGATTGCCAAGATCAGGACGGCGGGGAGGACGCCATCGTACGGACCGGCCCCCGACCGGTACAGACAGAAGGAAGCGAAGGGCATCCATGCTCGACGGCTGCACACCCTGGCCCGAGGAGTTCGTCGACCGCTACTGGGCGGCCGGGCACTGGCGCGGCTACACGCTGGACAACCTCCTGCGCGGCTGGGCCCTGCAGTACGGTCCGCGAACCGCGCTCGTGCACGGCGACACCCGCTTCACGTACGCGAACCTGAACCGGCGAGTGGACCGCATGGCCGCCGGATTCCGGCTGCGCGGCCTCCGGCCCGGGCAGCGGGTCGTCGTCCAGCTGCCGAGCGTCCCCGAGTTCGTCATCACGGTGTTCGCGCTGATGCGCACCGGCGCGGTCCCCGTGTTCTGCCCGCTCTCGCACCGCGCGCCCGAGGTGTCCCACCTCGTGCGGGTCACCCAGGCCGTCGGCTACGTCGGCCCCTCGACGTACGAGGGCTTCGACCACACGGCGATGACCGCGGACATCGCGGCCGAAGGCCCGTTCCTGCGGCGGGTGTTCACCCTTGAGGCGCCGGGCGCCGCGTCCCCGTACGGCGGCGGCATGACGACCGACCCGTCGGGCTGCCAGTACAGCCCGCTGGGCTCCATCGACGCCGCGCCCGAGCAGGCGCTCGCGCAGAGCGCCGACCAGGTGGCGTTCTTCCTGCTCTCCGGCGCCGGCCCGGGGGCGCCCCGGCTCGTTCCGCGCACCCACAACGACTACGCCTACCAGGCGCGGGCCGCCGCCGAGCTGGTGTCGCTCACCGAGAACGACGTGTATCTCGCCGCGCTGCCCGCCGAGTCCCACTTCGCCTTCGGCTGCCCCGGCATCGTCGGCACCCTCTCCGTCGGCGGCACCGTCGTCCTGGTCGAGAACCCGGAACCCGCCGCATGCCTCGCGGCCATCGGACGGGAGCGGGTCACCGTCACATCGCTCATGCCCGCCGTCGCGCGGCTCTGGCTCGACGTACTACCCACGGTGCAGGCCGACTTGAGCAGTCTGCGTCTCGTGCAGATCGGCGGCGGCGCGTCACCCTCGGACCGGGCGACCACGGAACGGATCGGCGCCGAATGGGGCTGTCGCCCGCAGCAGGTCTTCGGCAGGGCCGAGGGGCCGCTCACGCTCACCCGGCCCGCCGATCCGGACGAGACCGTGCTCGGCACGCAGGGCCGCCCGCTCTCGCCCGACGATGAGATCCGCCTCGTCGACGCCGACGGCAAGGACGTGCCCGACGGGGAGCCCGGCGAACTCCTCGCCCGCGGTCCGTACACCGTGCGGGGCTACTACCGGGCGCCCGACCACAACGCACGCTCCTTCACCACCGACGGCTACTTCCGCACCGGTGACCTCGCGCGGCGCACCCCGGAAGGCAACCTGGTGGTGACCGGCCGCCTCAAGGACGTCCCGGGGCCGGCCGACGACTGAGAACGCCTTCCTGAGCGTCCTTCAGAGGGCGAGGCCGTCGACCAGTTCGGCGCCGGGCAGCTCGGCGAACAGCTTGCCGGGCGCGATGATCTTGCCGCGCCGGCGGCCGCTGCCGACGAGGACGTACGGCATGTCCGCGACCGCGGGGTCCACGAGCAGCGGCCAGTCGGCCGGGAGGCCCACGGGGGTGATGCCGCCGTACTCCATGCCGGTCAGCTCCACGGCCGTGGCCATCGGGGCGAAGGACACCTTGCGGGCGCCGAGGTGGCGGCGGACGGCGCCGTTCACGTCGACCCGGCCCGCCGAGGGCACCAGACAGGCCGCGAGGCTGGTCTCGCCGCCTCGCTTGGCGGCCACGACCACGCAGTTGGCCGACTGGTCCAGCAGTTCCTGCCCGTGGTGCGCGACGAAGGCGGCGGTGTCGGCGATCTCCGGGTCGGTGTCGACGTAGAGGATCTGCTCGGCGGGGATCGCGCCCCGCCAGGCGCGGACCGCTTCGGCCACCGGCCGGACGAGTTCGGCAAGGCAGTCGGGGGCGGGCCTGGCGAGGTCGAAGGGACCGATGGGAGCACGCATACCCGCACGGTAACAGGGCCCGCACACCTGCCGGTTCCGCCGTCTCATCAGGTGGTCCGGACACCCCGGCCGCCCAGGTCAGGCGTCCGCGAGCGCCCAGCGGTCCGTGATCAGCGCGGCCTGTTCCTGGAGCGCCGAGACCAGTTCCCGGGCGCTGCGGGCCGCGGTGGAGCGCAGGACGACGACACTGATCTCCCGCGTGAGGTCGGGGCCTTCGAGGCGGCGGAGGACCAGGTCGGGGTGGGGTGCGCCGAGGGCGAGCCGCGGCACCAGGGCGATGCCCGCGCCGGCGGCCACCAGGCCCTGGACGACCGCGTAGTCGTCGGTGCGCATGGCGTGGACGGGCTCGAAGCCCTGCTGGGCACAGGCCCAGGACAGGACCCGGTCGCACGGGTCGTGGGGGTCGGCGGCCCCCACCCATTCGGTGTCGCGCAGCGCGGTGAGCGGGACTCGCTCCAGGGCCGCGCACGGGTGGTCCCTCGGCATCACCAGGAGGAGCGGATCGACCAGGAGGGGGTGGAGCTCGAACTCCTCGTCCAGGTCGAGCCGGTCCCCGGGCTGCGAGAAGACGAGCGCGGTCTGGAGCACGCGGGCCCTCAATCCGCGCAGGAGCAGAGGGAGTTCGCCCTCGGTGAGGGAGATGTGGACGCCCTGCTGGTGGAGGCGTTTGACGGCGGGGGCGAGCAGGAGGGCGCCGGCGGTCGGGAAGGTGCCGATGTGGAGGGTGCGCATGCCGCGCTCGGCGAGGCCGCGTACCTCCAGCTCGGCGTGGCGGAGCCGTTCGAGGACGGCCTCGGCGTGCGGCAGCAGGGCTTCGCCGAGCTCGGTGAGGGTGGCGCCGCGCGGTCCGCGCCGGACGAGGCGGGCGTCGAAGTGGGTCTCCAGGGCGGCCAGGTGGTGGGTGATCGTCGGCTGCGTGTAGTGCAGCGCCCGGGCGGCCGCGGCGAGCGAACCCTCCTGGGCGATGGACCGGAGCACCTGGAGGTGCCGCATCTCAAGCATATAGACAGAGTATGGAGGGCCATCGAAAAATCCAGCATTCCTCTATGACTGTGCCGCTGTCACGCTCCCGGTGTGAACACGCGAACCACCCCACTCCCCGGCCGCCCGCCGGCCCCGGACCAGCTCCGCGCCCCGTACGCCGAGGCCCTCCTCGCCCACGCGGGACGGGACTGGCTGCGGCTGAACGTCCCCGGCCACGCGGCCGCCCCGGGCTCGGGCCTCTCCGCCTCCTTCGGTCCGCGGGTGACGGCCCTGGACTTCCCGCCGCTGCTCGACGGCCTCGACCTCGGCGCGCGCACCCCGCTGGACGAGGCGCTGGAGCTGGCCGCCCGAGCCTGGGGCGCCCGGCGCACCTGGTTCCTGACCAACGGCGCCTCCCAGGGCAACCAGATCGCCTCGATGGTCGCCCCCGCCCTGGGCCGCACGCTGGTCGTGCAGCGCAGTGTGCATTCGAGCGTCGTCGACGGGCTGGTGCTCTCCGGCCTGAACGCCGTGTTCGTCCAGCCCTCCGTCGACCCCGGGCAGGGCATCGCCCACGGGGTCACCGCGGCGGAGGTACGGGCGGCCCTGGAGCGGACCCCGGACGCCGCGGCCGTGTACGTCGTCTCGCCGAGCTACTTCGGGGCCGTGGCCGACGTACGCGCGCTCGCCGACGCCGCGCACGCCGCAGGAGTGCCGCTGATCGTCGACGAGGCGTGGGGATCGCACTTCGGTTTCCACCCCGCGCTGCCCGACGGGGCGCTGGCCCTCGGCGCGGACCTGGTGACCTCCAGCACCCACAAGCTCGCCGGCAGCCTGACCCAGTCGGCCATGCTGCACCTGGCCGAGGGGCCCTTCGCGGACCGGCTCGAACCCCTCGTGGACCGGGCCTTCCGGCTGGTGCAGTCGACCAGCGCGAGCGCCCTGCTCACCGCCTCGCTGGACCTCGCGCGGCAGGCCCTCGTCGCGGGCGCCGACCGGATCACCGGCTCGGTGGAGGCGGCGGACAAGATACGGGGAGTCGTGCGGGCGCTGGGCCGGTTCGGGGTGGTCAGCGACGGCTTCCACCGGTTCCCCGACATCACGGCCGCCGATCCGCTGCGCATCGCGATCGACACCCGCGCCGGCGGGATCACCGGGCACGAGGCGCGGCGGCTGCTCTTCCGGGACCACCAGGTCATGGTCGAAGTCGCCACGGACGCCGCGATCGTGGCGGTGGTGGGCGCCGGGGCCGCGCCGGACTCCGATCGCTTCCTGGAGGCGCTGCACTGCCTGCCCGCTCCCCTGAGCGACTCCGGCTCCGGCCTCGCCGAAGGGGTGCCGCCGCGCCTGCCGCCGCCGGGGCCCGCACGCCTCACGGCCCGCGAGGCCTTCCTCGGCCCGGCCCGGGTGGTGCCCGCCGAGGAGGCCGTCGGCATGGTCTCAGCCGACACCCTGGCCGCGTACCCGCCCGGTATCCCCAACGTGCTGCCGGGCGAGGTCATCACCGCCGAGGCCGTCGAGTTCCTCCGCCGTACCGCGGCAGCCCCCGGCGGGCACGTACGGGGAGCCCTCGACCCGGACGTCTCCCGCTTCCGGGTCGTCGAATCCGGCCACCCCCGGGGTGAGTCCGCGGTGTGACCCGCTCGCGCAGGTCCGAGAGGGTCCGCTTACGATGCGGGGTATGAGTCGGCAGGTGAAGCGAGCGGTGAGGCCCTTCGGGCTGCGCTCCGGCCTGCTGCTCGTCCTGACCGTACTGTTCGGCCTCGTCGCCATGCACGGCCTGGGCCCGGGGAGTCTGCCCGCGGCCGCACACACCACGGCCGGCGCGCACCACGGCGCCGAGGTCGCGGCGGTGCACGACGGCTGCGTCCATGCCGGTGATCCGGCGGGCGGCGGAAGCGGCGGCGGTCATGCCGAGCACGCCGACGCGACCTGTGCGGCCGCCGGCACCGCGGGTTCTCCCGTCCTGCCCGTACCGGCCGTACTGCCCGGCACGGTCACCACTCCGACGGCGGCAGGGCACGGGCTCGTTCCCGACGTGGCCTGCGGCGGACGCGCTCCCCCGTCACTGAGCGAACTGCAGCTCCTGCGCATATAGGGCGGCCCCTTCCCCTCGGCCAACGCCCTCTTTCGGCACGCCCCGCGTGCGCGTGCCCTCACACCAGGAGCAGCACCAGCATGACCGCCAAGCGTTCCCTCGTCCGCCGCGCCACCGCCGTGGCCGCGGCCACCACCGCCGCCCTCGTCCTCGCCGCCTGCGGCGGCAACGACACCGGCGACAGCGGATCGGCCCACAGCGGGGGCCACGACGCCCCCGTCTCGTCCTCCGCCCCCTCGCCTTCCGCCTCCGCCTCCGCCCCTGCCTCGCAGCAGGGCGGACGCAACGCGGCCGACGTCGCCTTCGCCCAGGGGATGATCCCCCACCACCGGCAGGCCGTGGAGATGGCCGCGCTCGCCGCGACGCGTGCCGAATCGGCCGAGGTCAAGGCGCTCGCCGATGAGATCAAGAAGGCCCAGGACCCGGAGATCAAGACCCTGTCCGGCTGGCTGACCGCCTGGGGCGAGCCGCTCCCCGCCGAAGGCGGCGGGCACGGGGGTCACGGCGGGAACGGCACGTCCGGGATGATGACGGCCGAGGAGATGGGCAGCCTGGAGAAGGCGTCCGGCAAGGCCTTCGACACGGCCTTCCTCCGGCTCATGATCAAGCACCACGAGGGCGCCGTCGCCATGGCCAAGACCGAGCAGTCCGGCGGCGCGTACCCGCAGGCCAAGGAGATGGCCGGCGCCATCATCACCTCCCAGAGCGCCGAGATCGCCCGTATGAACACGCTCCTCGGCAAGAGCTGACCGCCCCCGGCCCGAGGGGACCCACCCCTCGGGCCGGCACCTCAGTACGGGCGCGGCGACATGATGTGGGGCTCGGCCCCCGGCGCCTCCAGGAGACAGCGCGGCAGTCCGGGGCCGGGCGTCGCGCGTACGGAGACCGGTATCGGCGGATCCGTCGGCAGCTCCACCTGCACCGTCACGGGATGGTCGTCGCGCGTCGTGGCGTACCCGGTCTCCTTGCCGTCGACGAGGATCTCCACGACGGCGGTGTGGCCGGTCTGGACGGTGGCACTGACGGAGTGCCCGGCGTGATCGATGTGGAAGTGATGGCGTCGTCTCATCGGTGCCGCCTCCCTCTGCCCAGTTCCAGCGTAGCCACGGCCCGCGCGCGGGGCCTGCCCACCGGCGGGGGTGGACCTCGTACGGCGTCCGCCCTCCGGGGAAGGCGAACGAAGCCGGCATCGTAGGTTTCTCCAAGGGGCCTGTCGCGCCCGTGAGTTGTTCGACCCTACTTTGCGCAAGCGGCCCCGACTCCTCCGCAAGACCTCGTACGATCACGGCATGGTCACAGCTTGGTCGCGCTCCGACTGCCGGTCGGCCCGCCCGTCCGCGGGTCGGCTGGTCGTCCTCGCGCTGGCCTTGCTGCTCCTGGGCTTCCTGTGCCCGCACGGCAGCGAGCCGGGAAGCCCCACCTCCGCCTCCCCGGTGGTCGCCGGCGACCCCGTCGGCGAAGACCACCACGAGCCCTCGCACGACTGTGCGCCGCTCTCGCCGCAGGCGGCGGCAGCGCTCGGCGCGGCCGCGCCGCGCACCGCTCCCGCCCTCCGCGCGGAGGCGCTTCCTCCGGGCCACTCCCCCGCGCTCACCGGGGAGCGGCGGCGGCCGGCCTGTCCACCCCCCGCGCACCCGGCAGTGCGAGCAGTCCTCCAGGTGTAGGCCGCGGTTCCGACGACACTCGACGCGCTGCGGGATTTGCCCATAACAGGGCGATATGTTCAGAACCCTTCAGGGTCTGACACTCCGACACCCGCGACCGCGCGCAGCCGACGAGAACCGCCGACGACACTTCCGGCCCCACCGGGGCGCGGCAGTGACTGTTGTACGGAGGAACTGTGCCTCGCCACCACCCCGCGCCCTGGCCGCGCGCCCTGCTCGCCTGCCTGCTGAGCGGACTGCTGCTCGCAGTGGTCCACTGCTCCTCCTACCTCTCCGACGACACGCACGGCCACGTCTCCCTCGGCGCGACCGGGTCCGGGTCCGGGCTCGCGTCCGCCTCGGCTTCCGCCCCCGCCCCCGCCCCCGCCTCGGCCTCTCCCGACCATCGGCACGCACCCGAGCGCCCCCGTCACGACCACGGCGCCGCGTGCACCTTCCCCGGGCTGGCCGCGCAGGCCGCCCAGGCCGAGTCCCCGCAACCGGCGGGCCCCGCCCACTCCCCGCTTGCCGCCCCGGCTCCCGGGCAGCCGACGGCGCAAGCACCGGCCGCGGCCCCCGGCTCCCGAAGAACCCCCATAGCCCGCCCGGGCCGCACCACGCTCACCAGCGTCTGTCGGTGGCGCATCTAGGCCGCTCGTCCCGCAGCCGTTCCCCACGGCTCCCGAACGAGTACCCGATGCGTATCACCGAACGAAAGCGCAGTCATGCATTCCTCGATCACCGACACGTCTTCCGCCGCGCGCTCAGCCCTGTCCGGGCTCGTCGGCAACACCCCGCTGCTGCGGATCTCCGAGCCCCTCACCCCGGCCGGCCGCGGCTTCTGGGCCAAGCTGGAGGGCTTCAACCCCGGCGGCATCAAGGACCGCCCCGGCCTGCACATGGTCGAACGCGCCCGCGCCCGCGGCGACCTCAAGGCGGGCGGGCGCATCATCGAGTCCACCAGCGGGACCCTCGGGCTCGGCCTCGCCCTCGCCGGCATGGTGTACGGCCACCCGGTCACCCTCGTGACCGACCCCGGCCTGGAGACCTCCATGACCCGGCTGCTCACCGCCTACGGAGCCCAGGTCAACGTCGTTTCCGAGCCGCACCCGACCGGCGGCTGGCAGCAGGCCCGCCGCGACCGGGTCACCCAACTGCTGGCGCAGCACCCGGACTCCTGGTGCCCCGACCAGTACAACAATCCCGACAACACCACGGCCTACACCCCGCTGGCCCTCGAACTCGCCGCCGCGCTCGAGCACATCGACGTCCTGGTGTGCAGCGTGGGCACCGGCGGCCACTCCGCGGGCATCTCCCGCGCGCTCCGCCGGCTCTATCCCGACCTGAAGCTGGTCGGCGTGGACACCATCGGCTCGACGATCTTCGGGCAGCCCGCCCGGCCCCGGCTGATGCGCGGGCTCGGATCCAGCATCTACCCCCGCAACGTCGCCTACGAGAACTTCGACGAGGTGCACTGGGTCTCCCCGGCGGAAGCCGTCTGGACCTGCCGCCGGCTGGCCGGCTCCCACTACGCGACCGGCGGATGGAGCGTCGGCGCGGTCGCGCTGGTCGCGGGCTGGACTGCTCGCACGCTGCCCGAGGACACCCGTATCGCGGCGGTCTTCCCGGACGGCCCTCAGCGCTACCTCGGCACCGTCTACGACGACGACTACTGCGCCGCCCACGGGCTGCTCGACGCCCCGCCGGCGCCCGAACCGGACCTCATCGGCCGCCTGAACGAGAAGGAGGTCACCCGCTGGACGCGCTGCACGACGGTGGTCGACCCGCTCACCCTCAGCGCCGAGGGGTCCGAGAAGTCCGAGGAGCAGGCACTGTGAAGGGGACCCTCGCGCAGTTCCGCAGCCACGAGCCCAGCGTCCGGCTGCTGATGGTGAACCAGTTCACCATCAACCTCGGCTTCTACATGCTCATGCCCTACCTGGCCACCCACCTGGCGGGCCCGCTCGGACTCGCCGGCTGGCTGGTCGGGCTGATCCTGGGCGTCCGCAACTTCAGCCAGCAGGGCATGTTCCTGATCGGCGGCACCCTGGCCGACCGGCTCGGCTACAAGCCGATGATCATCGCGGGACTCGTGCTGCGGACCGTCGGCTTCGCGGTCCTGGGGCTCGTGGAGTCCGTACCCGCCCTGCTCGCGGCCTCCGCCGCGACGGGGCTGGCCGGGGCCCTGTTCAACCCCGCATCCCGCGCCTACCTCGCCGCCGACGCGGGAGAGCGCAGGGTGGAGGCGTTCGCCCTGTTCAACGTCTTCTACCAGGCCGGCATCCTGCTCGGCCCGCTGGTGGGGATGGTGCTCACCGGCGTCGACTTCAGCGTGACCTGCCTGGTGGCGTCGGGGATCTTCGCCGTGCTGAGCCTCGTACAGATCCGCGCCCTGCCCGCGCGCCGGGCGGCGGACGGGAAGAGCTCGGAGGGCGTCCTCGCCCAGTGGCGCGGGATCCTCGCCAACCGCCCGTTCCTGCTCTTCTCCGTGGCCATGATCGGCTCGTACGTCATGTCCTTCCAGGTCTACCTCGCCCTCCCGCTGGAGGTCCGGCGGCTGGGCGGGGAAGGCCGGTTCGGCACGGCCGCGGTGGCGGTGCTGTTCGCCGTCTCCGGGCTGAGCACGGTCCTCTTCCAGACGAGGGTGACCGCCTGGTTCAAGGCCCGGACGGAGCCGGGCCGGGCCCTGGTGTGGGGGCTGCTGACCATGGGGGTGGCGTTCGTGCCCCTGCTCCTGGCCTCGGCCGTGCCGGTGCCGGGCGGCGGGGTGGGGCTGTGGCTGCTGGCCTCCGTACCGCCCGCGCTGTCCGCCCTGTTGCTGGCGCTCGGCACGATGATCGCGTACCCCTTCGAGATGGACACGATCGTCCGGCTGGCCGGCGACCGGCTCGTGGCCACCCACTACGGGCTGTACAACACCGTCTGCGGGGTCGGCATCACCGTCGGCAACCTGCTCACGGGCGTGGCGCTGGACGCGGCGCGCGACGCCGGGATGTCCGCGCTGCCGTGGGCGGCGCTGTCCGCGCTCGGCCTCGTGTGCGGCGGCGCACTGTACGGACTGCACCGCAGCGGCCGCCTCGCACCACCCGCGACGCGGTCCCGGTCCGCACCCGTGACCGTCTGATCCCGTAGCGCGCGTCTGACAGCCCGCTCCCCGAGCAGTGCGAGTGGGCTGTCAGCGCGTGCGGGCATCGTCCCGCCGCCTGCTCGGGGCACACATTGGCGCCCATTTCACCCCGGTACCGGGGAACGATCTACCCAGGGGGTCGTCGGCAACTAGCCTGTGGGGCCCACGGGAGGGGATGGGACACATGGAACGACTGGGTGCCGCCGATCCGTTACGGATCGGGCCGTACGCCCTGGCCGGACGGCTGGGCGCGGGCGGCATGGGGGAGGTGTACCTCGGCCGGTCGGCCGGCGGCCGGACGGTGGCGGTGAAGGTCGTAAGGCCCGACCTGGCGCGGGACACGGCCTTCCGGGACCGGTTCCGGCGGGAGGTCGCGGCGGCGCGGCGGGTGTCGGGGGCGTTCACGGCCCCCGTGGTGGACGCCGACACGGACGCCGAAGTTCCGTGGATGGCGACCTCGTTCGTCGCCGGCCTCTCGCTGCACTCGGCGGTCGCCGCCCACGGCCCGCTGCCCGAGGACGCGTTGCGGATGCTGACGGCGGGCCTCGCGGAGGCCCTGGTCTCGGTGCACGGAGCCGAGGTGATCCACCGGGACCTGAAGCCCGCGAACGTCCTCCTGGCCCTGGACGGGCCGCACGTCATCGACTTCGGCATCGCCCGCGCCACCGACGGGACGGCGCTCACCTCCACCGGGTCGGTGATCGGCTCGGCGCCCTACATGTCGCCGGAGCAGGCGCTGGGGCAGCATCTCACCGCGGCGAGCGACCTGTTCTCCCTCGGCTCCACGGTCGCCTTCGCCGCGAGCGGCGCGAGCCCCTTCGGGGACGGCGCGGGGGCCGCCGTCCTGTTCCGGGTGGTGCACACCGAACCGGACCTGAGCGCCCTCCCCGCGAGCCTGCGGCACCTGATCGAGCGGTGCCTGGCCAAGGACCCGGGTGAACGGCCCGCCCCGCGCGAGGTGATCGCGTACGTCGAGCAGGGCGAGCGCCCCCGCCCCTCGGCCGGCTGGCTCCCCGAGCCGGTGGCGGCGGACGTCCTCGCCCTGCGGGCGGTGCTCACGGCGTTGCCCGGACCGGACCCCTCGAACGCGCCCACCGCCGCCCTCGCACCCCCCGCGCCGACCCTGCCGCTCACCGGCCCGACGCAGGTCCTCCCCGGCGGCTCCGCGACGGCGCCGGACCAGGCTCGGCCGGGCCGCGGCCCGACCCGCCGCAAGCTGCTCCTCGGCCTGGCCGGCGGGACCCTCGCCGTCGTGGGCGGCGGGACGGTGTGGGCGCTGAACCGGGACACCTCCAAGGGAGCCGGCGGCACGCCGCGCCCCTCGGGGAACGACGTCCCGGAGGCCAAGCTGGCCTGGCAGGTGCGCCAGCCCGCCGGCAGCACCCAGGTGCTCTCCGCGAACGGGATCGTCGCGTGCGTGTCCCTGCGCCAGGTCTGGGGGGTCGACGACCAGGGCCACACCAAGTGGACGGTGAACAGCGACGACCACGGCCTCGCCTTCTCGGTCACGGGACCCAATCCGAGGAACGTCGCCGCCGTGGACGGCGGCCGCCTCCACGTGGGCGGGACCACCGGCGTGCAGATGTCCGACCCGAAGGCCCCTCCCCGGACCGCCGTCCTCGGCATGGGCATGGCCGACGGCAAGGACCCCTGGAAGGCCACGCTGAACGAGGCGGGCGGCATGGGGGTGTCCGGCTTCTGCGGCATCCGCGACGGCCGCGCCCACCTGATCTCCCTCACCTACCAGGAAGGAACCGCGTCCGGGGGATTCGGCGTGTGGGCGCTCGACCTCGCCTCCCGCGGCACCGCCTGGTACCACACCGCGGAGACGCTGCCCGTCTTCTGGGCCCTGCCGCACACCGGCGGCGGCGCCCTGTACGCCGGTACGGACAAGCTGATCGCGCTCGACGCGAAGGGCGCCGTCGCCTGGTCGAAGGGGTTCAAGCCCTTCACGGTCGCCGCCGCGGGGCGGTACTTCGTCCTCGTCGACGGCGAGGGCACGATGTCCGCCCTGGAACCCGCGACGGGCCGGCAGGCGTGGCAGGCCGCGGGTGCCGTCGGCGCGTCCGCCCGGGGCGACGGCATCGCCACCGACGAACAGGGCAGCGTCCTGTACGCGCTGTGGCGGGACAAGGACGGCGGCTTCTCGCTGGCCGCTCTGGACTCCGCGACCGGCAAGACCAAGTGGAAGACGCCGGTCCCGGCCGACGCCAAGGGCTCGGCCCAGCTGGGCGCCCGGCTGCTGTACGCCGACGGAAACGTGTACCGGATGGGGGCGGACTGCGTGCTGTGGGCCTTCGACGCCTCGAACGGCAAGTTCCGCTGGAAGTTCACCGGCTGGAAGGGGACCAACCCCGTGAACCTCGCCTGGAGCGCCGGCGACGGCCGGCTCGCCCTGTCGAACCCGAGCACGACGACGGTCGCCGCCCTGCACGCGAACGGAGCCTGAGGATGCAGTCGTCCCAGCCGCAGGAGTCACTGGAAGGGCTGGAGCCCTCCGACCCGACCCGGATCGGCCCGTACGCGCTGCTCGGCCGCCTGGGTTCCGGGGGCATGGGCGCGGTGTTCCTCGGGCGTTCGGCCGGCGGCCGGACGGTCGCCGTCAAACTCGTACGGCCCGAGCTGGCCGCCGACGCGGGTTTCCGGGCCCGGTTCCGCGCCGAGGTGACGGCCGCGCGGGCCGTCTCCGGGGCCTTCACCGCCCCGGTCGTCGACGCGGACCCCGACGGCCCGGTGCCGTGGATGGCGACGGCATTCGTACCGGGCGTCTCCCTGGGGCGGGCGGTGGCGATCGGCGGCCCGCTGCCGGAGTCGGCGCTGGGCGCGCTCGCCGCCGGGATCGCCGAGGCCCTGGAGTCCATCCACGCGGCGGGCCTGACCCACCGGGACCTCAAGCCGGGCAACGTCCTGCTGGCCCTGGACGGCCCGCACGTCATCGACTTCGGGATCGCGCGGGCCACCGACGGCACGGCCCTGACCGCCACGGGGATGATCCTCGGGACTCCGGCGTACATGTCCCCGGAGCAGGCCACGGCCGCCCCGGTCGGCCCGGCGAGCGACGTGTTCTCGCTGGGGGCGACCCTCGCCTTCGCCGCGCGCGGCTCGGGGGTGTTCGACGGCGGGCGGCCCGTGGACGTCCTCAAGCGGGTGGTACGGGAGGAGCCGGACCTCTCGGCGGTCCCGGACTCCTTGCGGCTCCTGGTCTCCGCGTGCCTGGCGAAGGAGCCCGCCGACCGGCCCACCCCGCGGCAGGTCGTCGAGTACGTCGAGCGGATGGCCGCCCCGCGCGTCGCGGGGGCCTGGCTGCCTCCCGCCCTGATCACCGCGATCGAGGAGGCCGCGGCGGTGATGGCCCCCGCGGTGACCGCGTCCGCTCCCCCGCCGGCGGCGTTCGCTCCGGCCGTGCCCGTCCCGCCGACTCCCCCGCCCGCGTACGCGCCGCACACCGGAGCCCAGCCCGCGGACCAGCCCGTCCCGACGAGCCCGCCGAGCGGTCCCAGCCGTCGCCGCCTGCTGCTCGGGGTCGCCGGCGGCACGGTGGCGCTGGCGGGCGGCGGTACGGGGCTCGGGCTGTGGCTGGCGCGGGGCGGATCGGGCAAGCCCACCGACGCCAAGTCATCCGCGCACGCCCTCACCGACCCGCAGCGCCCGCTCGGCACCGACGTCACCGCGACCCCGCTCTGGACGGCGCCGGTCTCCGAACCCCTCGTACAGATCACGGGCGAGGGCGAGACGGTGCTCGCGCTGAGCTCCAAGAACGTCTGGGCCATCGGCCGGACCGGCCTACCGGTCTGGGGCCCGCTGCCCAAACCGGCCGACCCGTTGTACGGAAGCCTCGTGGGCCAGGTCGTCGCCGTCAGCGGCGGCGTCGCCTACACCGTCGTACCCAGCGGCTCGGCCTCGACCTCGACCGACCGCACCCTGCGGGCCATCCGCGTCGACACCGGCGCCGACGCGTGGACCCTGCCCCTGCCGCAGCGGACGGCGGTCAACGTGTCGGTGCTCGGCGTGCTGGGCGGGCGGATCTACATCACCGGCATGACGAGCACGGTCACCATCAACCCCTCCGCGAGCGATCCGAAGGACAAGTTCCAGTCCCGCGGCGGGCCCTTCGTCTGGGCCGTGGACCCGGCCCAGCGGAAGGTCACCTGGGCGGTGAACATCACGGACCCGGACACCCAGTACAGCCAGGGCACGCTGTTCCTGCCGTCCACCGGCGCCCACCTGATGTGGGTGAGCGCCAACACCGACGGCAGCGCCGCCAAGATCGCGGGCATCCAGGTCGGCGGCCAGGGCAAGAGCGCCTGGGAGCAGCCCGCGCCCGGTGCCGGAGGAAGCATGCTCGACGCCATCGCGCAGGGCTCCCGCGGCCCCTGGAACGACGGCCCGCACTCCTCGGCCGGCGGCTTCTTCCTCCACGTCACCGACGCCGTGTACGCCATCGACCCGGCCAACGGCCAAGTCGCCTGGCACTCCCCCAAGTTCCCCTTCAAGGCGGTGGTGGCGAGCCCCGACGGCAAGACCGTCTACGCCGCCGGCCGCGGCACCGGACTCGCCATCAGCGTCTCCGCCTTCGACGCGGCCACCGGCGACGTGCGCTGGGCGGGCTCGATCGAGGGGCTGACCATCGGCGGGCTCGGCCTCCAGAGCGCCGACGACACCGTCTACCTGGCTTCGGGCGGCCGGATGTGGGCCTTGAACGCCCAAGACGGCAAGGCCCGTTGGTCGTACGAGCTGAACGGGACCGTGACGTACAGCCAGATCCCCTTCTGGGCGGGCGGCGGGCGGGTGTACGGCATGGGTGCGAAGGGTCTGGTGGCCATCAGCGCTACGGGTACGACGACGTCCTGAACCCCGGCGCGCGGCAGTGGCCGCGCAACTTCGCCGGAGTCGGCGACTGCAAGGTCGAGGCGATTTTTAAGATCGCATATGCGGCTCAGTCTGGCGCCTTGCCCTCTTGAATGATTCACTGTGTTCAGGTCGGTTCACCGACCGCGGCCACCCGCCCCGGGACTGCTTGACGGCTCTCGCCGTCCCGGCGGGCGTGGTGAAGGAAGCCCCTGCGCGCCGATCGCGGTGTTCGGCGAGCAGGGGCTCCGTCGCATGCAGAACTCGCCCGGTAAGGAGTGGCCCGGTGGCAGTCGTCATCCTCCAGCACACACCGGGGGCACGCCCCCACGCCCTCGGCGCCGCCGTGCAGGCCGCCGGGCTCGACCTGCGCGCCTACCGGGCGTGGACGGGCGACCTGCCCGACGACCTCGCCGGCGTCGACGCACTGGTAGTGACGGGCGGCCCGCAGCCGGCCCGCTCCGCCGCGGACCCCACCGCCCACCGCGCCGAACTCACCCTGCTGCGCGGCGCACTGGCCGCGGAGGTACCCGTACTCGGGCTGTGCCAGGGCGCACACCTGCTGGCCGTGGCGGCCGGCGGCGCCGCCCGCTCCCCGTCGCGTACGGGGAACAACTGGGGGCCGCTGGGGCTCACCCCGGCAGCGGGCTCCGATCCGCTCTTCGCCACCGCGCCGGAACGGCCGCAGGTGCTGCACCCGGACGGCGACTCCCTGCAACTGCCCGCGCGGGCCGTGGTCCTGGCCTCCGACGATCGCCACCCCGTACAGGCGTTCCGCATCGGCGCCAGCGCCTGGGGCCTGCGGTTCCCCCTCGAAGCCGAACCCGGGGCCACAACCGCCGACGAGCGGGCACACACCGCGCCCGCCGCCCCGGATCCGTGGCAGGAACGCGTCCTGGCCCGCTTCGCCGCACTGGTGGCCGCCCGTGCCGAACACACCGCCACCCGTACCTTCTTCACCCAGCGGGCCGGCGCGTGGGAGGACCGCTTCGCCTACCAGACCCCGGCCTACGAGGCCGCGGTCGCCCGCATGGAACTGCAGCACGGCCAGACCGCGATGGACCTGGGCTGCGGCACCGGGCGGGCCATGCCCGCCCTGCGGGCACAGGTCGGCAGCCAGGGCACCGTCCTCGGCATCGACGTCACCCACGCCATGCTCACCGCGGCCGCCCGCATCGGCCGCACCGACTGCGGGCAGCTGCTCCTCGCCGACTGCACCCGCCTCCCCCTCCCCCCGGCATCCGTCCACGGCATCTTCGCCGCAGGCCTCCTCGACCACCTTCCCCACCCGCACACGGCCTTGCGCGAATGGGCGCGCGTCGGCTCAGCCGACGCCACCCTCCTCCTCTTCCACCCGTCGGGCCGTGCCGAGCGGGCCGCCCGCCACGGCCGCCCCCTCAGCCCCGACGACCCGCTCGCCGAACCGAACCTCCGACCGATGCTGCACACCACGGGCTGGCAGCTGGCCGCCTACGAGGACGCCGAGCAGCACTTCCTCGCCCGCGCCGTCCGCGCACCGCTCCCGCACGCATAGTCCTCGGCGTCCTGGGCAGCCGCCGTTCATCGGGGGTCGCGCGTGACAGTCCGGAGGAGGACTCATGAGCAAGTCCAAGGCGAAGGCGAAGCAGATCAAGGGAAAGATCAAGGAAACCGCCGGAGACGCGATGGACGACAAGCGCATGGAGGCCGAAGGGGCCGCTGAGCGTCTGACCGGCAAGGCGCAGGAATCGGCCGAGAAGGCAGCGGACCGCCTGAAGAGGTCCAAGAGCTGACCACGCGGCCTCACACACCGACACCCCGGAGCGGTCGCCCGCAGCGACCGCCCCGGGGTGTGTGTGCGTGCGGGCGCCGCGGACACGGGGCGAAGCGTCAAACCCCCCGCAGCCACTTTTCCCCCTGATGGCCTACCCCGACTAGCCCTTTGGGACGGACGGCCCTCTCATGGACTCGGGGCCGGTCCCAGCCCGCTCACTCGCAGAAAGGCCCGCCCATGTACGAGATGCGCGCCGAGTCCACCGGCGACCGATGCGAACTCATCTGGCACGTCGTGGCCAAGGACACGACGGCCGGCACCCTCTGCGGAGGCAGCCTCGCACCGTATGTGCCCACGGCCGAGCCCGGGGCCGCAGCGGCAACCGAACGATACTGCGACCCCTGCATGACCGCCTTCGGAACGGTTCTGCGGACATCGAACCCGGCGAGCGGCCGCAAGGAACCCGCGTAGCCGCAGGTCACGGCATCCGGCCGAGGTCGCACCCAGGGTGTGTGTGGGGCGGCCCGCCACGGGTAGGCGCCCGTCATGGCCTTCCGACACCCGGCGGACAGCGGGGACCGGGGGCAGTCCGGCCGCTTCGCGAAGCTCGCCGAGCTCGCCTCCAATTTCACGAGCTCCGCCGCCTTCTCCGTGCTGTGCGTGGCCCTGGTGGCGGGCTTCGTGGTCGTGCACCTCCTGCACCTGTCCAACGAGTGGCAGCACCTCGTCGGCGATTCGATCGGCGCGGTGTCCTTGCTGCTGCTGGCCTTGCTGAAGAACTCCGAGCGGCGCGCCGAGCACGCCATCCAGCGCAAGCTCGACGCCATCGCCGCGGCCCTCCTGGAGCAGCAGGAGGGCAAGCAGGGCGACGCCCACGAGGACCTGGAGTCCGCCATCCGGATGGAGGAGCTGTAGCGCCGCGGCGTCAGCAGATCCTGGGCAGCTGCTCCCCGATCGGCAGGTCGACCACGCGCGTACCGCCGAGGCCGGTGCGGGCCACGACCAGGCCCGGGTGGGCCTCGACCGCCTCGCCGATCACCGCGGCGCGCCGGCCCAGCGGATGGGCGCGCATCGCGTCGAGTACGGCTTCGGCGTGTTCGCGGGGTACGAACGCCACCAGCTTGCCCTCGTTGGCCACGTAGAAGGGGTCGAGGCCGAGGATCGCGCAGGCGTTGGCCACGGCGTCCGGGACCGGCACCCGGCCCTCGTGGATCACGACCCCGGCCCCGGAGACGGCCGCGATCTCGTTCAGGGCGGCCGCCAGCCCCCCGCGGGTGGGATCGCGCAGTACGTGCAGGTCGGGGGTAACCGCGAGCATCGCCTGCACGAGCCCGCCGAGCGGCGCGCAGTCGCTCTCGATCTCCACACCGAAGCCGAGGCCCTCGCGGACGCTCATGATCGCCACGCCGTGCAGCCCGATCTCGCCGCTGACGATGACGACATCGCCGGGTACGACGCGCTGCGGGCGCAGGTCCACCCCGTCGGGGATCAGCCCGATGCCCGCGGTGTTGAGGTAGATGCCGTCGCCGTGGCCGGCTTCCACGACCTTGGTGTCACCGGTCGCCACCTCCACGCCGGCGGCGCGGGCGGCCGCGCCGAGCGCTTCGGCGACCCTGGCCACCACAGAGATCTCGACGCCCTCCTCCAGGATGAATCCGCAGGACAGGTAGGCGGCCCGGGCTCCGCTCATGGCCAGGTCGTTGACCGTGCCGTTGACGGCGAGGTCCCCGATGCTGCCGCCGGGGAAGAACAGCGGCCGCACCACGTACGAGTCGGTGGAGAAGGCCAGCCGCGCCCCGCCGAGGGTGACCGCGGCCGAGTCGCCGAGCTGGGCGAGCACCTCGCCGCCGAAGGCGGGGGCGAAGACGTGCTCGACGAGTTCGGCGGAGAGCGCGCCGCCGCCTCCGTGGCCCATCACCACGCGGGGCCGGTCGCGCAGCGGGGCGGGACAGGTCCAGCCGGCGAGGTCCGGTGCGGACCCGGAGTCCAGTACGGTCTCAGACAACGGGGCTCGCCTCCAGCGGTGCGGTCTTGGCGGTCGGGATGTCCAGGCGCCGGTAGAGGTAGTACGCGGCGCACGCGCCCTCGCTGGAGACCATCGTGGCGCCGAGCGGGGTGCGCGGGGTGCAGGTGGTGCCGAAGGCCTCGCACTCGTGCGGTTTGAGCAGGCCCTGGAGCACCTCGCCGCTGCGGCACTCGGCCGGCTCGCGCGTGGTGATGCCCGACACGGAGAAGCGGTGCTCGGCGTCGAATTCCCGGTAGCGGTCCGACAGCCGCCAGCCGCTCCGCGGGATGACCCCGATCCCGCGCCAGGCACGGTCGGTGACCTCGAAGACGTCCTCCAGCATCGCGAGGGCGGCCGGGTTCCCCTCGGACCGGACGGCGCGCGCGTAGGCGTTGTCGACGGTGTGCTCGCCCCGCTCCAGCTGGTGTACGGCCCGGCGTACGCCTTCCAGGATGTCGAGCGGCTCGAAGCCGGTCACCACGATCGGAACGCGGTGGCGCGCGGCCAGTTCGGGGTACTCGGCCGTGCCCATCACGCTGCACACGTGCCCGGCGGCGAGGAAGGCCTGGACCCGGCAGCTCGGGGAGGTCATGATCGCCTCGATCGCCGGGGGCACCCGGACGTGGGAGACGAGCAGGCTGAAGTTCGGGATGCCGAGCCGCTTCGCCTGATAGACCGTCATGGCGTTGGGCGGCGCCGTGGTTTCGAAGCCGATGCCGAAGAACACGACCTCGCGGTCGGGGTTCTGCCGGGCGATCCGCAGGGCGTCGAGCGGGGAGTAGACGACGCGCACGTCGCCGCCCTCGCTGCGCACCTGGAAGAGGTCGCGGCCGGTCCCCGGGACGCGGAGCATGTCGCCGAAGGAGCAGAAGACGACCCCGGGGCGGGAGGCGATCTCCAGGGCCTTGTCGATGACCTCCAGCGGGGTCACGCACACCGGGCAGCCCGGTCCGTGGATCAACTCCACCTGGTCGGGGAGCAGTTGGTCGATGCCATGTCTGATGATGGTGTGGGTCTGGCCCCCGCAGACCTCCATCAGCGCCCAGGGCCGGGTCACGGTGGCGTGGATGTCGTCGAGCAGCCGGCGGGCGAGGGCCGGGTCCTGGAACTCCTCGATGTACTTCACTGCTGCGCCACCTCCTGCGGGACGTCTTCCGGATCGTCGGTGAAGGGCCAGGGGGCGCCGCCGGCCTCGGCGGCGAGCTCCCAGGGATCGCCGAACTCCTCTTGGAGCATGCCGAGCTGGGCGAACAGTTCGAGGGTCTGCTTGGCCGACTCCTCGTCCAGGCGCTGCAGGGCGAACCCGACGTGGACGATGGCGTACTCGCCGACCTGGAGGTCCGGCAGGTATTCCAGGCACACTTCCTTGACCACACCGCCGAAGTCGACGGTGGCCATGCGGGTGCCGTCCTGCTCCCCGATGTCAATCACTCTGCCGGGTACCGCCAGGCACATGGGCGTCTCCTTGCTGTGGGTGTTCCGTGGCAGGGGCCGCAGCCGCCACCATGAGCTGGCCGAGTGCCAGTCCCCCGTCGTTCGGGGGGACCCGGTGGTGGCGCAGTACGGTGAAACCGTGCTCCCGGAGCAACCGGGAACAGGCCGACGAGAGCAGGGTGTTGGCGAGGACTCCGCCGGTCAGCGCCACGGTGTCGAGGCCGTGCCGTTCGCGCGCCGAGACGCAGAGCGCGCCGACGAGCGCGGCGACCGCGGCGTGGAACCGGGCGGCGATCAGCGGCGGCGCGGCGCCCGCGCTCAGGTCGGCCACCACGGCGGCCAGCAGGGGGGCCGGGTCGGCGGTGACCGGGGCCCCGGTCGCGGGCTCCGGGTGGCGCAGGGCGAACCGGTACGCCGCCGGGTCCGGGACCCCGGAGGGCCCCGCGAGGGCGGCCGCCTCCAGTTCGACGGCGGCCTGGGCCTCGTATCCGGCGTGGTGGCAGACCCCGGCGAGGGAGGAGACGGCGTCGAAGAGGCGTCCCATGCTGGAGGTGGGCGCGCAGTTCAGGTTCCGCTCCAACTGGCGCTGCAGTACCCGTAGTTCATCGGGCGGGCAGGCAGCCACCGGTGGCAGGTCCGCGGTCCAGTCGATGCCCGCCGCCCACAGGTGCGCCAGGGCCATGCGGTACGGGCGGCGCACCGCGGCGTCGCCGCCCGGGAGGGGGACGTACGCGAGGTGTGCGAAGCGGGTGTACCCGGTGTAGTCGGCGAGCAGGGTCTCACCGCCCCACACCGCGCCGTCGTCGCCGTATCCGGTGCCGTCGAAGGCGATCCCGATCACCCGGCGGGTTCCGTCCAGTCCGTGTTCGGCCATCGCCGAGGCGATGTGCGCGTGGTGGTGCTGGACGCGGACCAGCGGACGGGCGCCCGCCCGCCGCCCGGCCCAGTGCGCGGAGCGGTAGCCGGGGTGCTTGTCCGCGGCGAGCAGGCCCGGGGTCACTCCGGTGATCGACTCCAGCTGCCGCTCGGCGCGTTCGAAGACCTCCTGCGTGGCCAGGTCGTCCATGTCGCCGATGTGCGCGGACAGCCAGGCCTTGCGGCCCTCGCCGAGGCAGAAGGCGTTCTTGAGGTCTCCCCCGGCGGCGAGCGTCGCCGGTACGGGCAGCGGCAGCGTCAGGGGCAGCGGGGCGTGGCCCCGCGAGCGGCGGACGGTCAGCGGTTCGCCGTCGCAGACGCGCACCACGGAGTCGTCGCACGGCACGTGGATGGGGCGGTCGTGGGTGAGCCAGGCGTCGGCGAGCCGGCCGAGGCGCTCCAGGGCCTCGGCGTCGTCGGTGACGATGGGTTCGCCCGACAGGTTGCCGCTGGTCATCACGAGCAGGCGGGGGCCGGGCGGGTCTCCGGGGAGTCCGAGGAGCAGGTGGTGCACGGGCGTGTACGGGAGCATCACGCCGAGGTCGGGGCAGCGCGGGGCGACCTCGTCGAGGGCCCTGCCGAGCGCCGTGGGCGTCGGGGCCGCCGGCTCCGGGCGGCGGCGCAGCAGCACGATGGGCCGGGCCGGACCGGTGAGCAGGGCCCGCTCGGCCGGGTCGAGGTGCACGAGGGGTTCGATGTCGGTGAGGGCGCGGACCATCAGGGCGAACGGCTTGTCCCCCCGGGCCTTGCGGCGGCGCAGCTCGGTCACGGCCGCCGGCCGGGTGGCGTCGCAGGCCAGGTGGTAGCCGCCGAGGCCCTTGACCGCGAGGATCGCCCCCTCGGCCAGCAGCCGGCGGGCCTCCGCCACCGGGTCGGCGCCCGCCGCCCCGCCTGCCACCTCGCGCGGCGGCGTCCCGGCGAGGAGCCGCAGCCGGGGCCCGCAGGCCGGGCAGGCCACCGGCTGGGCGTGGAAGCGCCGGTCGGCCGGGTCGGCGTACTCCCGGGCGCAGTCGGGGCACATCGGGAACCGGGCCATGGTGGTGTGGGCCCGGTCGTACGGCAACCCGGTGACGATGGTGAAGCGGGGCCCGCAGTGGGTGCAGGTGATGAAGGGGTGCCGGTGGCGCCGGTCGGCCGGGTCCGCGAGCTCGGCGAGGCAGTCGGCACAGGTGGCCACGTCCGGGGAGACGAGCGTGCGCGCGGGTCCGCCGGAGCGGGAGGCGACGATGGTGAAGCCGGCGCCGCCCGCGACGGGGACCTCGCAGTGGTCGACGGCGTCCACGACGGCCAGCGGCGGGGCGTCCGCCGCGAGGCGCTCGCAGAAGGCGGACACGGCCGCGGGCGCGCCTTCGACCTCGGCGACGACGCCCTCGGGGGTGTTGGTGACGTGCCCGGCGAGGCCGAGTCCGGTCGCGCGGGTGTACACGTACGGGCGGAAGCCCACGCCCTGCACCACCCCGCGGACGAGCACGCGGCGCCGTTGGACGGCCTCCATCAGCGGGCCTGCGCCACGGCGGGGTCCGGGTGCGCGTGTGGGTGCGTGTGAGGGTGCGGATGCGGATGCACGTGACCTGCCTGCCCCTCCTCGTAGTGGTGGTGGTGGTGCGCCTGGGGCTCCTGGGCCATCACGGGTGCGTGCACCGCACCGCCGGCGCCGACCGCCAGAGCCCGGTCCAGCAGTGCTCCCGCGCCCTCGCCCGCACGGGCCGAGGTCAGCACCACCTCCACCCCGGGGTTGACCTGCTGGACGTGCGCGCGGAAGGCGTCCTCGTCGAACTCCACGGCCCGCGCGATGTCCGTCTTCGTCACCACCACCAGGTGGGCCAGTCCGAACGCCGTCGGGTACTTGAGCGGTTTGTCCTCGCCCTCCGTCACCGAGGCCAGCACGACGCGCAGGGACTCCCCCAGGTCGTACGAGGCCGGGCAGACGAGGTTGCCGACGTTCTCCACGAACAGCAGCCGGGTGTCGGCCGGCAGCCAGCCGTCCAGGTGGCGGCCGAGCATTCGGGCCTCCAGGTGGCAGAGCCCGTCGGTGAGCACCTGCTTGACCGGGACGCCCGAACGCGCCAGCCGTACGGCGTCGTTCTCGGTGGCCAGGTCCGCGGTCAGCGCGGCGACGGCCACTCCCCGCTGCCGGGCGAGCAGCAGCTCCTGTTCCAGAAGTGCCGTCTTCCCGCTGCCCGGGCTGGAGAGCAGGTTGACGACGGTCGTTCCGCGGGCGGTGAGTTCGGCGCGCAGGACCTGCGCCGCCTCCTCGTTCTTGGCGAGCACCGCCTGCTGCAGGTCGACCACTCGGCACATGGTTCAGGCCTCCTCGGGGATCGGTTCGCGGTCGGGGCGCCGGGCGGGGCCGTCGTCCCAGTGGACGCTGAGGATCTGCAGCTCGCGGCCCGCGAGCAGTTCCACCGCCGTGGCCTTGCCGCAACCGGGACAGCACAGGTCGGGGGGCATCCCGACGGCCCATTCGCCCGTACAGGAGCCGCAGCGCGCGCGGGCGGGGACTGATTCGGTGGTGAGCTCGGCCCCTTCGAGGACCGTTCCGGCACAGGCCAGCTCGAAGCAGAAGGCGAGGGAGTCGGGAACCACGCCCGCCAGCTCTCCGACCTGGAGCCGTACGGAGGTCACGGCCCGCGCCCCGCCGGCTCGCGCCGCCTCTTCCACCTGGCCCACGACGGCCATGGCGATCGACATCTCGTGCATCGGACTCCGTCCTGCCGGGGCCATTACACCGGCGGGACCGGAGCGCGGCGGGCAAGCACGCCGACACCACGCCCGCCCGGTACGCCATTCGGGCGCCCGGGCGGGCAGTGTCACATCACACCAGTGTCACGTCACATCCGGGCCATCCTCAGATAGCGCCTGAGGTCGGGGAAGACCTGGATCGCCACGGCGGCCAGGGCGGCGGCCGCCGCCCCGCAGATGAAGGCTCTCTTCATGGGGTTCTCCTCAGTTCACGGGGAGGCCTCGGGTCTTCGGTCTGGGGCGTGAGCAGGTCCAGGACCATGCGGACGGCCTGCGGCACGGCTGCGGCCACGGGCGGGCTCAGGCCGATGCCCTCCTCGACGGAGGCGGGTTCGCAGCCCACGACCAGGGTGCGCCGGGGCGGGGTGGAGCCGGTGCCGGCGCACAGGGTGCCCAGCAGGGCCAGGACGGCGTCGGGGGTCATGTGGTGCCCGTCGAGTACGGCGGCGCCGGGCCCGGCGGCCTCCCCGGCCTCCCCGGCCCCGTCGGGCTCCGCGGGTTCGGTGCACGCACCGGCCTCGATGAGGTGGAGCGTTCCCGGGGCGCCGCCCCGGGCGGTGGCATCTACGAGGACGAGCGTGTCGTAGCCGTCGAGGAGCTGGTAGGCGAGGTGGACCCCGCGCACGCCGAAGTCCACCACCTCCACCCCCTCCGGCAGGGGGTGCGCGCCCAGAGCGCGCACCGTCTCGACGCCGAAGCCGTCGTCGCCGAGGAAGACGTTGCCGATGCCCGCGACCAGGATCCGGGCCCTCACGCGTCCTCCAGGGGGGTGACCTCGTCGGGCTGGAAGTACAGGAACCTGCCCTGCTCCCGGCGGATGTCGGCCCCGGGGTCGCCTTCGACGGTGACCGCGAGGTGCACTCCCCCGTCGACGTCGTGCAGGACGCCCTCGACCTGTGCGCTGCGCCCGTGGAGGAACAGGTCCTGGGCATCGGTGCGGCGCAGGCCCGGCCGCAGCAGGACGCGGCTGCCCGCGCCCACGGACGTGCCGTCGATCAGGATCCGGTCGCGGGCCGGGTCGGCGGGGTCGGCGTGCGCCGGGTCCCACCAGGGGGTGTCCGGCTTGAACACCGCTTCGTCCCCGAGGAGTTCGCCGACGGCCAGCGGCAGGTCGGGCGCGGCCGGGTGGGTGATCTCCCGCAGGGCCCGGACCGCGCCGTGCAGGCGTTCCAGTACCTCGGGGGGCATGGAGTCGGCCAGGTCGATCACGGCGGCGGCGCGGGCGTCCGTCCCGCGGGCCTCGCGCTTCTCCTGGTCGGTCAGGGCGGCCGTGCGCAGGGCGAGGATCTCGTCGATCTCGGTGGCGTCGTACATCGCGCCGGCGCTCTCGGGGGCGATGGCGGCGTGGTCCTCCAGGATGATCGGGGAGGAGAGGACCACGTCCGCGCGGCCCGGTTCCCCGGCGAGCACGGGCCAGGTGTGCCGGTTCTCGCAGGTCGCGACGGCGGCCCTGGCCCACTCGGGCGGGTCGGTCATCGACAGGAAGGAGCCGGAGTCGAGACCCAGCAGCAAGTGGGCCGCGACCAGCGACCGCGGCAGGGCCGCGTCCCGGTCGGCGCCGTCCGCCTCCGGGGTCCAGGCGCTGGTGTTCTCCACGACGGCGGTGAGCTTGAACGCCCGGTAGGGGACGTTCAGTTCCTCGGCGTGCAGCCGCAGCACGCCGTCGATCCGCTCGGTGCGGCGGACCAGGCGGCCCCGCTCCCGGCCGTCGGCTCCGAGGACGGGCTCGGTCTCCGTACGGGCCGGCCGGGCAAAGGCGAGGGTGATCTCTCCGGCCGCCAACTCGGCCACGGAGACGGTCATTTCGACGCGTTCCTCGGTCCCTTCGTCCCAGGGGACCAGGACCCGGTCCGGCAGGTGGAGCTCGGGCACGGCCGCGAAGGCGCCGTCGGCGCGGGCCTCTTCGACCGTACGCCGCTGCGCGTGCAGGAAGCGCAGCTCGACGGCGAGGGTCGCCGCCCCTCTGGGCTCCATCACCAGCTCGGTCCGCTGGCAGGAGTGCTCGTCGTGCGCCGTGCCCCACACGGGCGGGACCAGTACGCCGAACTGCCAGCGCAACCGGTTCTTGGCCGCCGAGGCCCGGTAGGGGTACAGCACGTACCCCTCGAACAGGACGGCATCGGCAACCTGCCGGGCGGCCGCGAAGCGGGCGTTCGCCGCGGGCAGGGAGGTCGTGGTCATGGGGCGGCCCTCCCGGTGACGCGCTGCAGTACGGGGGCGCCGGTCCGGTGCGGGTCCGGGGGCGGCGGCTCGGCGATCACCGCGGCGTCCAGGAGGGCCCGTACGGTCGACTCCCAGGAGGCGAGCGCGTGCCGCGACCGGTAGGCGAGGAGCTCCGCCATCGTGTCGTGCGGCAGGCGCAGCCAGCCGCAGCCGGGGAAGTGCTGCTCGATCATCTCCCGCCACACGGCCACGGGCATCCGGTACGGGGCTTCGCGGTCCCAGGGCACGGGCTCGACGTGGAAGCCCCCGGACCCGGTGAAGGCGGTTCCGGAGAACAGCATCAACAGTGGTGCCTCGCCTTCTTCGAGGGCGTCGAAGTAGCGGGCGGCCGCGATGTCCATGTCGTAGGTGCAGGGCACGGCCACCTCGGTCTCGGTCTCCCCGGTGAAGCTCGGGACCATGACGGCGACCTGGGCGAACTGGAGGGGCTGGAGCGTGCTGCCCCAGCGGGACCGCTCGCCGAACAGGTCGTGCAGCGCGGCGGCTTCGCCGGGTCCGTAGCCCCGTCCGGCCGGTTCGATGCGGAGCTGGCAGCGCAGCGCGAGGGCGTGGACGCGGGTGTCCGGGGAGGCGGTGATGCGCAGCCGGAAGACGAGGGTGGGGCCGGCGGCGTACGGATCGGCCCGGACTCCGGTACAGGTGAAGGCGAATTCGGTCACGGCCGTGCCTCCGCGACCGCGGCCGGGGGCGCCACGGCCTTGGAGCGCCGTTCGACCTCGTCGAAGAAGGTCCGCAGCGCGGCGCGGGCCTCGGCTCCGCCGTCGAATCCCTGCCACAGCAGCCGCATCCGCCCCACCAGTTCGTAGCAGATGTCGATCGGCACCAGGTAGCACTCGGTCCGGCCCTCGGAGCGGCGCAGCAGCAGGGCCTCCACGTCGGGTTCGAGGAGTCCGGCCAGCCGGCCGGCGCCGAGTACCTGCTGCCAGGTCCGCGGATCGAGTTCGCTCTCGGTGGCTCCGGCCGGGCTCGGGTAGAGGGCGACGAGCCGGTCGAGGGCGGCGTTGCGGAAGAAGAAGGCGACGCCGACCGGGATCTGGAGGAGTTCCCAGGCGCCGTCGTCCAGCCGGTGGCCGGGGTCGGACAGGTAGCGGTCCGGGACGGCGCGGAACCGCCCCGCGCCCGCGCCCGGCCGGTCGAACAGCAGGGCGCAGCCCGTGCAGGCGCAGACGAGCGACCGCTTCTCGGTCTCCACCAGGTGGCGGTGCCCGTCCTCGGCCACCGCCACCCCGCACAGTTCGCAGCTCTCGGGACGCGGTGCGCGGGGCCCGGTGAACCGCCGCAGGCCGCGCGCGGGCGCGGCCCGCGGGTGGCCCGTGCTCACGAAACCCGCGCCGGGGTCTGCGGCCGGGTCCCGATCTGGAGCAGCGTCGGCTGCGGAGCGGCGGGCTCCAGCTCCACCGAGGTCACCTCGGGTGCGAAGGCGGCCACGGCGTCCTCGACCTGCTGCCGGACCGCGTCACCGGTGCTCCCGCAGCCGCAGCCGCTCTCGGTGGCGGCCGCGGACCGCAGCCGCAGGGTGCCGGTGGCCTCCTCGAAGCCGACCGGCTCCACCGGCTGCGCCGCGGCGTCCAGGGCGCGGGCGATCCGGGTGTGCACGTCCTCGGGGTGCAGGTCGTGCAGGGCCAGCAGGCTCGACACCAGCTCGTCGTCGAGCAGCCGGGCGAGCGGGTCGGCGCCGGGCGGGAGTTCGCCGATCCGCTCCACGATCCGGGCCAGTCCGCCCCCGTAGAAGTCCATGAGCGCGCGCACCAGTTCCTCGGCGGCCTCGCGGGCCTGCCGGTCGCCGGAGGCCGCCAGCGCGTCGAGGGCCTCCTCGACCCTCCGGCCCGCTTCCCTGGCCGCGGTCGTTCCGGCGCTCATCCGCCCAGTCCGCTCAGGCCGGTGGGGACGTGCATCGACTTCACCGTCTTGCCGCCGCCGACGTACATGTGGACTCCGCAGGGCAGACAGGGGTCGAAGCTGCGCACGGCGCGCATGATGTCGATGCCCTTGAAGTTCTCCGGGGTGTTCTCCTCGAAGATCGGGGTGTTCTGGACGGCGTCCTCGTACGGTCCGGGGGTGCCGAAGGTGTCGCGGGTGCTGGCGTTCCACGGGGTCGGCGGGTAGGGGTGGTAGTTGGCGATCTTGCCGTCCCGGATGACCATGTGGTGCGAGAGCACGCCGCGCACGGCCTCGGTGAAGCCGACGCCGATGGACTCGTCCGGCACCTCGAACTTCTCCCAGGTCTGGGTGCGTCCGGCGCGGACCTCCGCGAGCCCCTTCTCGGCGCAGTGCAGGGCGATGGCGGCGGCGTAGGCCTGGAAGTACGTGCGGGCGCGGTTGCGCTCCAGCGCGTTGCTCCACTTCGGGATCTTCCACTCGAAGCGGGTCTCGGGCTTGGTCATCGTGCGGGGCAGGGTGATGACGACGCTGTGCCCGGTGGCCTGGACGTAGTCGGTGTGGACGAGTCCGGACAGCGCAGTGGACCACAGGCGGGCGATGGGGCCGCCGCCGGTGTCGAGGGCGAGGTGGTCCTTGCCGTCGAACCAGCGCGGGGACATCACCCAGCTGTACTTGTCGTCGAAGTTCCGCTTCTGCGGGGCGGGGATGGTGTGCTGGTTCCACGGGTGGCGCGGGTCGACCGGGTTGCCGAGCGGGTCGTGGGTGACGAACTGCTCCTGGCCCTGCCAGTCGTCGTAGTACGAGCTGCCGAGCAGGATGCGGATGCCGAGGTTGATCTCGGTGAGGTCGTTGGTGACCAGCTTCCCGTCGACGACCACGCCCGGGGTGACGAACATCTTCCGTCCCCAGTCGGACATGTTGGCGTACGTGAAGTCGCAGTACTCGGGGTCGTTGAGCGCGCCCCAGCAGCCGAGGAGCACCCGGCGCCGGCCGACCTCCTCGTACCCGGGCAGTGCCTCGTAGAAGAAGTCGAAGAGGTCGTCGTGGAGCGGGACGACGCGCTTCATGAACTCCACGTACCGCATGAGGCGGCTCATGTAGTCGGTGAAGAGCTGGACGGACGCGATCGTGCCCACGCCGCCCGGGTAGAGGGTGGAGGGGTGCACGTGGCGGCCCTCCATGAGGCAGAACATCTCGCGGGTGTAGCGGCTGACCTGGAGGGCCTCGCGGTAGAACTCGCCCTCGATGGGGTTGAGGGAGCGCATGATGTCGGCGATGGTCTTGTAGCCGTGCTCGCCGGCGTGCGGGGCCTGGGTGCGCTCGGCCAGTTCGAGGACGCCCGGGTTCGTCTCGCGGACCATCTTCTCGCAGTAGTCGACCCCGACCAGGTTCTCCTGGAAGATGTTGTGGTCGAACATGTACTCCGCGGCTTCGCCCAGGTTGATGATCCACTCGGCGAGGTGGGGCGGCTTCACCCCGTAGGCCATGTTCTGGGTGTACACGGAGCAGGTGGCGTGGTTGTCGCCGCAGATCCCGCAGATGCGGCTGGTGATGAAGTGCGCGTCGCGGGGGTCCTTGCCGCGCATGAAGACGCTGTAGCCGCGGAAGACCGAGGAGGTGCTGTAGCACTCCGCGACCCGCTTCTGCTTGAAGTCGATCTTCGTGTGGATGCCGAGGCTGCCCACGATCCGGGTGATCGGATCCCAGGCCATCTCCACCAGGCCGCTGCCGTCGCCGGCCGCCTTCGTCTTCGGTGCCATCGTGTCTGCCGTGACCCTTCTTGCTGCTCTTGCGCGGAGTTCGTAGCGGGTGAGGACGTCGGGGCCGGTATCACCAGGGCGGGCGGTAGCCCGTGGTCAGCTTCTGGCCGGAGCGGCGCCACTTCGGCTCCTGGTCCACGGTGTGCGCCGTGATCGAACGGAGCCTGCGGACCACGGCGCCGTACGCCCCGCTGGCCTTGCTCGACACCTTCGCGCCGGGGGGCTCGTCCATGAACGGCATGAACTTGTCGGGGAAGCCGGGCATCGTGCAGGCGATGCAGATGCCGCCGACGTTCGGACAGCCGCCGATGCCGTTCATCCAGCCGCGCTTGGGGACGTTGCACTTGACGACGGGACCCCAGCAGCCGATCTTGACCAGGCACTTCGGGGAGTCGTAGGTCTTGGCGAACTGGCCCTGCTCGTAGTAGCCGGCGCGGTCGCACCCCTCGTGCACGGTGGCGCCGAACAGCCAGGTCGGGCGGAGCTTGTCGTCGAGCGGGATCATCGGGGCGGAGCCGGCCGCCTGGTAGAGCAGGTAGGTGAGGGTCTCGGCGAAGTTGTCCGGCTGGATCGGGCAGCCCGGCACGCAGACGATCGGGATGCCGGCCTTGGAAGTCCAGTCCCAGCCCAGGTAGTCGGGCACGCCCATGGCGCCCGTGGGGTTGCCCTCCATCGCGTGGATGCCGCCGTACGTGGCGCAGGTGCCGATCGCCACCACGGCGAGCGCCTTGGGCGCGAGGCGGTCGATCCACTCGCTGGTGGTGATGGGCTGGCCGGTCTCGGGGTCGTCGCCGAAGCCGCACCAGTAGCCCTCGGGCTTGATCCTCTCGTTGGGGATCGAGCCTTCGACGACGAGCACGAAGGGGTCGATCTCGCCGCGCTCCCCCTTGAAGAACCATTCGATGAAGGTGTCCGCGCCGCCGACCGGACCGCATTCGAAGTCGATCAGCGGCCAGTGCACGGCGATCTTGGGCAGGCCGGGGAGCGTGCCCGTGACGATGTCCTCGATGCTGGGCTGCATCGCTGCCGTCAGGGACACCGAGTCGCCGTCGCAGCTCAGTCCGGCGTTGATCCAGAGGATGTGGATCGGGGGGTCCTCTACCGTGCTGGGCGTTGCTGCATCCATGAGGATCGCTCCTTGGGGAGGGATGCGGGAGGGGTGCGGCCGGGGGCCGGGGGTGCCGTGGAGGCGGGGGGTTTCCGGTCCGCCTCACCCTTCTTGCTAGCAGTCCGCGGGGCCCGTTGCCCTGTCGTGCTGGGCCGGTCCAGTGACGGCGGGCCGCCGGGCGGGGAGCGGGGCCGTGCGCCGGCCGGGCACGGCCCGCGCCAGGTGTGGCGGGGTCCGGTCCGGGGGCTCCTTGCGCACGAAGGCGCGGCGCAGCGCGTGGTGGGGGGCCTGCGGGTCGAAGAAGGTCTCCCGCATCCGTGCCAGCTCCGCCTGCCGGTAGGCGGACAGCGGCCGGACCGCCTCGTCCCGGTCGAGCCGGTCCTTCTTGCGGGCGATCGCGGCCTGTGTGGCGGGTGAGGCCGCCAGGCGGGCCGCGAGCCGGGCGGTCTCGGCCGCGAAGTCCTGTGGGCCGCAGGTGATGGTGCGGTCGGTCAGCCCGAGCCGGCGGGCGGCGTCGGCGCTGAGCGGCAGGGCCTCGGTGGTGAGGCGCTCCGCCACTCCGGTGCCGACGCGGCGGGGCAGGGTGTAGGTCCAGTACTCCGACCCGTACAGCCCCATCAGCCGGTAGTGCGGGTTGAGGACCACCCCCGCCCTGCACCAGACCTCGTCGGCGGCGAGGGCGAGCATGGCCCCGCCGGCGGCCGCGTTGCCGCCGAGGGCGGCCACGACGAGCCGGTCGGTGGTGGTCAGCACGGCCTCCACCAGGTCGTCCATGGCGCCGATGTTGGCCCAGGACTCGGCGGCGGGGTCGGCGGCCGCCTCGATGACGCCGAGGTGGATGCCGTTGGAGAAGAAGTCGCGGCCGCCGCCGAGGACGAGTACGGAGGTGGGGCGGGAGCAGGCCGTACGGTAGGCCGCCAGCAGGCGCCGGCACTGCTCGGTGCTCATGGCGCCGCCGGGGAAGGAGAACGACAGGAAGCCGGCGCCTCCCTGCTCCCGGTAGCCGATGTCGGCCCAGGTCCGCACCGGGGGGTCGGCGTACGGCGGGGCGGGGATCTCGGGCAGCGGCGGGAGCCGGTCCCCGAGGGCGAGCGTGGCGGGCAGTTTGACGGGGGCGGGCTCCCCGGGGACGCGCCGGGCCCGCAGTTCGGGGATCCACACGGCTCCGTCGGCCGTGGCCCGGCAGACCGCGCCCGCCCTGGTGGCCAGGAGCGCTCCGGGACGGCCGTGCAGCCGGTCCTCCGGATGTCCGCCGTGGAGGTACCACTGGCCGCCGAGCAGTTCGTCGAGGACTCCGGGCTGCGAGTCGGCGGCGCGCAGGGCTCGTACGACGCTCTCCGTGGTGTCGTGGGCCCAGTCGATCCGGCGCTGTTCCTGGCGCAGGTAGGGCCGGGCGCGGCCGGAGCGCTGCGGCTGCGGCACGTGGGTGCCGGAGGCGAAGCGGTCGACGGCCAGGAGTACGGCGGCCAGCGCCGCGTCGGCGATCTCGCCGCGGTAGGCGTCGCTCTTGCCGACGGGCGGCAGCGGGCAGTCGACGGATGCCCAGACGTCGCCGGCGTCCATTTCCTCGTCGGCCTGCAGGACGGTGACGCCCCATCGCGTCGCGTCCTGGGTGATGGCCCAGTCGAGCGAGGAGGGACCCCGGTCGCCGACGGGCCCCGGGTGGACGATCAGGCAGGTGTGCGCGGACCAGACCTCGCGGGGGACGGCCGTCTTCAGCATCGGTGCCAGGACGAGGTCGGGCCGGTGGCGGCGGACGGCGTCGGCCAGGGAGTCGCCGGACAGGACGAGTTCGACCGCGACGTGGTGGCCGTGGTCCCTCAGTTCGGCGTGGACCCGCTGGGTGAGGCTGTTGAACGCGCTGGCGGCGAGCAGGACGTGCACGTGATCTCCCAAGCGACCGGACCTCGGTGATCGTCAGCCGGAACGGGTACGGCCGCTGGCGATCGTCGGCCGCGGCCGCCCGCCGGACGCCGAGGCGGTGCGGGGGTGTCACTCGGAAGGGGGGCGGGTGGGCCGCCACCTGGTGGATGCGCGCCGGGGCCGGGCCCGTCGGGTGACGGGCCCGGCCCCTTGGGGTCGCCGGTCGGTCAGATGCGGTCGGCCGCGATCAGGACGTACTGGAAGGAGCCGTCCTTGTAGGACTCGATGAACGCCTCTTCGATGCCGGTGACCAGCGAGGACGTGGCCCGCAGCTCCCAGTAGGGCAGGGTCGCCGGAGTCAGGTCGATGACCGCCTGCGGTACGAGACGGTTGTCGGCCATGGCGCGCAGGTACTCCCGGCGGGAGTGGATGTTGCACTCGAAGTGCGCGTTGATCTGCGAGACCCACTTCGAGGGCTGGCCGTAACGCGGGTTCCAGCAGCCGGTGATGGTCACGTAGCGGCCGCCGACCGAGAGGACGCGGGAGTGCTCGGCGAAGAGGTCGTGCAGGTCGACGTACATGCTCGACTCGTTGTTCCACGAGGCGGCGGCCTGCCCGGTCTCGAAGGGCGTGTTGAGCATGTTGCAGACGCGGGCGCGGACGTGGTCCTCGATGCCGAGTTCGCGGGCACGCTGGTTGGCGAACTCGGCCTGCTTGGCCGACAGGGTGACGCCCTCGACCTTGCAGCCGAAGCGCTGGTGGGCCATGACCATCGAGCCGCCGCGGCCGCAGCCGGCGTCCACGAGGGTGTCGTCGCGCCCGATGGGGCCGAGGTGGTCCAGGAGGACCTCTGCCTGCGCCGACTCCAGCCGGTGGAGCTCGGCGACCAGCTTCTTCTCGTACTCGCTGTCGGTGGTGTCGCCGAGGGCGGCGTGGTCGACGTCGCCGATGCCGTAGTGGTGGTGGTAAAGGCCGTCGACGTCGCCGAGCCGCAGGTTCACGGGCCTGGCCTCGTTGTTCCAGTACCGGGCGATGTCCCCCTGGTACGGCGTCGCCGGGGACGGGATGATCACGGCGGTGTCGGCAGAAGTGGCGGTGGTGAGATCGGTGCCAGTCACGGATAAGTCCATCCTTACCAGAAGTCGGGCAGGCTGTAGCGATAGGTGTTGGTCTGGTGCCAGTAGTGGTTGCCGTCGACCCATACGGCCACGCCCCGCAGGAAGCGCAGCACGCTCGGGACGGGGCAGGCGGCGGCCAGCGCGGCGGCTTCGGCTTCGAAGCCGTGCATGAGGTCGTTGTGGACCTCGACCGCCTTCAGGTAGGCCTCCTGCACGGAGACGCCCTCCCGTTCGGCGATCACCACGGGCAGGTTCAGGTGCCGGCCGGGGCTGGCGAGTTCCTTGGTGTACGAGTACAGGTCGTTGACGATGGTGGTGGCGTTCGAGGCGAGGGCGATGACGCGCTGCATGGCGGGCTGGGCGTGCAGGTCCGCCGGCAGTTCGTAGCCGCCGACGCTGTCGGTGATGGTGGGGCAGGGGCGGAAGTTGTTGAACTGCCGCATCGACAGGTACTCCCACACCTCGGGGACGTACTCCGTCTCGGCCCACGCCGCCTCGGCGAGGTACCCCATGTGCAGGCGGGCCATGTCGTGCCGGAAACGATCCGCCTGGGAGGCGGTGGCCAGCTGGACGAAGTACTCCATGGCGGAGCGGTAGGCGCGCCGGGGCGCGTCCGAATGGAGCGACCGCGCCCACTCCGGCTCGTACTCCTTCGTCGTGTGGAGGGGGTCGAGCGCCGTGTGCGCCAGCAGGAGGCGTCCGCCGAGGCCGATGGGCGAGCCGCCGTGGTCCTCGCAGTAGCAGTCGTCGACCGCGTTCTCGGCGACCATCAGCCGGGTGGCGAGCATCAGGTGCTCGATGGTGGGGGCGTCCGGGTGGCAGGCGACCATGTAGCGCCCGACGTGGAAGCCGTCGAACTGGTCCTCCCAGTCCTCGGGATACAGCTCGACCTCGTCGAGCGCCCACGCCTTGATCCTGCGGCTGACCTCCTCCACCCGCGCCGGATCGGGATCCGGCACCGGGTGGTAGTAGAGGCCCGGGATCGGATTGCCCGGCACCGGTGCGCCGGGCTCCGCAGGTGCCGCGGGCTCCGGAGGCGCCGCGGGCTCCGGAGGCGCCGCGGGCTCCGGAGGCGCCGCGGGCTCCGGAGGCGCCGCGGGCTCCGGAGGCGCCGCGGGCTCCTCGCGCCGGGCCAGGTGCAGCCCCTCCGTTCCCAGACCGCTCGGGCCGCGCAGGATCCGTGCCAGGGCGGGGTCCGGCTGCCACGCCGGAGCGGCACCCTCCTGCGGTACGGGCACGGCCCCGGGGGGACGCATCGCGCCGGGGACGGAGGGCAGGGACGGCAGGGCGGGCCGGGTGGCGACGGCCGCTTCGGAGCCGGCGCCCTGGGCGGTGGCGAGGACATGGGCCCCGAAGCGGGCCGCGGCGCCAGGCAAACTCGACTGCTGAGGGGAAGGCCCGGGATCGGGCATCCGTGGCTCCTTGTTGAGGTGGGTGGGCTGTTCCTGATCCCGGGCATGCTCGGTCGACCCGGGTGGGTCCGGGTGGTCGTGGCCCTCGGGCAGGTCCGCTAGTCGCGCCTGCGGGCGATCTGTACGTTCTCCAGCACGCCGAGCGCGTCGGGCACCAGGATGGCGGCGGAGTAGTAGGTGGTGACCAGGTAGGAGATGATCGACTTCTCGTCGATGCCCATGAAGCGCACCGACAGGCCCGGCTCGTACTCCTCCGGCAGACCGGTCTGGCGCAGGCCGATGACGCCCTGGTTGTCCTCGCCGGTTCGCATGGCGAGGATCGAGCTGGTGTTGTCCTTGGTGACGGGGATCTTGTTGCAGGGCAGGATCGGGACCCCGCGCCAGGCCGGGACCGACTGTCCGCCGACGTCGACGTGGTCCGGGTAGAGCCCGCGGGCGTTGAGCTCGCGGCCGATCGCCGCGATCGTCCGGGGGTGGGCGAGGAAGAGCTTGGTGCCACGGCGGCGGCAGAGCAGCTCGTCGAGGTCGTCCGGGGTGGGCGGGCCCGAGTGGGTCTGGATCCGCTGCTTGAAGGCGGCGTTGTGGAGCAGACCGAACTCCCGGTTGTTGACCAGTTCGTGCTCCTGGCGCTCGCGCAGCGCCTCGATGGTCAGCCTGAGCTGCTCCTCGGTCTGGTTGTGCGGCCCGTTGTAGAGGTCGGCGACCCTGGTGTGGATCCGCAGCACGGTCTGCGCGATGGAGAGCTCGTACTCGCGGGGCTTGAGCTCGTAGTCGACGAAGGCACCGGGCAGTTCGGCCTCGCCCGTGTGGCCGGCCGACATCGCGATCTCGGCCTCGCCGTGCTTGTTCTGCCGCTGGTGGGGAAGCGAGCTGAACCGCTGGATGTGGGCCTGGAGGCTCGGTGCCGAGGACAGCACGGCGGCGAACTCGGTGCGGGACAGGGTGAGCAGGGTGCCGGGGGTCTCGGCGGTGGCGGTGTAGTCCCACTGGGCGTCGGCGTCCAGCAGGGCGTTCTCGCCGAACGGTTCGCCGTCGGCGAGGACGGCGACGGCGACCGCGTCGCCGTACTTGCCGACGGAGGTCTGGCTGATCCGGCCGTGGGCGATCAGGTGGATCTGATCGGCGGGGGTACCGCGCTCGACCAGTACCTCGCCGGCCCGGAAGTCGCGCTGGACGCACCGGCCGGCGATCGCGGCCAGCACTTCCTCGTCGTCGAAGCCGCGCAGCAGGGCCAGTTCGCCGAGCTCGCGGGGGATCACCCGGACGTCGCCGCCGTCCTGGATGAACTCGATGCGTCCGTCGCCGACGGTGTAGCTCAGCCGGCGGTTCACCCGGTAGGTGCCGCCCTTGGTCTCCACCCAGGGGAGCATCCGCAGCAGCCACCGGGAGGTGATCTCCTGCATCTGCGGGGCGGACTTGGTCGTGCTGGCAAGGTTGCGGGCGGCAGCCGTGCTCAGGCTGGACTGGGGCGTTTCCAGCTGGGCTTCCGGGCTGGTGTCAACGGTCATCGGGGCGGGCGCTCCTTCGCAAGGGCGGCGATGGGCATGCGTGCGCATCACCGGTGAAAGAGAAAAAAGGGGGCGAATATCCGGGAATCCATCCAGATCCCGGGGAACACTAACGGCCCGTGCGCCCGGACGCCCTTGAGAAACCCCCGGCATTACCTCGATGCAGTGATCTTGTCTCCGGTGGCGTTTGCGAGGACTGCGGACCGTATTCGGCCACCGGTTGGCGATGGCCGGATCTGGCCGGACGTCCCGCCGCCGGGAGGCGTCGGAGGACTTCGATACGCTCTCTGCGGCGTTCGGGGCACGGGTAGGGCGCAACTGTCGTCACCAGGGGATGAGTCGTATGAGCGGTGCACCGTCCGTGGAACCCTTCCAGCCCTTGAGGGACGACGACCCTGTCGTCGTGGGCGGCTACCGATTGGCGGCGGTCCTGGGCGCGGGCGGCATGGGCAAGGTGTACCTGTCGTTCACGCCCGGCGGGCGGCCCGTCGCGCTGAAGGTGATCCGGCCCGAGTTCGGTGAGGATCCCGAGTTCCGCCGCCGCTTCCAGCGGGAAGTGCAGTCCGCCCAGCGGGTGCAGGGCCTGTACACGGCACCGGTCATCGACTTCGACACCGACGGCGCACAGCCCTGGCTCGCCACCCTCTACGTCCCCGGGCCCTCGCTCGCCGAAGCGGTGTCGACATACGGCGCACTGCCGCTGCGCAGCGTGCTCCTGCTGACCGTCGGGGCCGCCGAGGCCCTGCACGTCATCCACGCCGCCGGCATCGTGCACCGCGACCTGAAACCCGGCAATGTCCTGCTCGCCTCGGACGGCCCGCGCGTCATCGACTTCGGCATCGCCCGCGCCGCCGACACCACGGCCCTCACGGGCACCGGCATCAGCGTGGGCACGCCGTCGTTCATGGCGCCCGAACAGGCGGCGGGCGCCACCGTGACGCCCGCGACCGACATCTTCGCCCTCGGCCAGATCGCGGCCTACGCGGCGATCGGGGCGCCCGCCTACGGCGACGGCCCCTCCCACGCCGTCCTGTACCGGATCGTCCACGAGGACCCCGACCTCAGCCGGCTGCCCTCCGAGCTGCGGCCGCTGATCTCCCGCTGCCTCAGCCGCGATCCGGCCGGGCGGCCCGCCCTGACCGAGATCATCGAGCTGTGTCACGGCCTCTCCCCCGAACCGTTGCGGCAGGGCGGGGACTGGCTGCCGCAGACGCTGGCCGGGTCCCTCACCGCCCGCCGGCAGCTCCCGGAGCCCGCCCGCACGCCGCCGCCCCCCGCCGCGCCGACTCCCACCGCGTACTCCCCTCACGTGCCGCCGCCCCGCGGGGTCGACCCGTACGCGCCGACCGGCTTCGGGCCGCCGTCCGCACCCACGCAGACCGCGCCGGGCAGGCCGGGAATGCCGCCGGCGGGACCTGGTTTCCCGCCCACCCCGCCGCCTCGCCGGGAACGGAAGGCCCTCGGCCGGATCCTCGGCGGTGCGGTGGCGGTGCTGGTGGTCGCGCTGTTCGTCTACAACCCGTTCTTGCACGACGGCTCGGGCGAGGACGGCTCCAAGCCCCCCGCCACCGGCAGCTCCGCATCGGCGTCGGGCGGGAAGCGGCCGGACCCCCAGCCCGTCGAGTACAAGGGCATCAACCTGACCGAGAACTACTTCGTGATGCTGGCCGACAACCCGCCGCGTCCGACCGGCAAGGAGGGCGCCGGCTTCGGCAGCAAGGGCGACGTGTACTACCAGCCGAGGGTGCTCAACGTGGTGGACCGCGACGAGATCACCACGGGCAACGGCAAGCTGGTGCTGCTGAACAGCGGGCAGCAAGGATCTCTGGACACCTGCCGCTCGGAGACCCGTTACAGCAAGTCGATCCGCCTCGACCAGCTCGGCGACGGCTCCCAGCTCTGCGTCCTGAGCGATGCCGGACACATCGCGCTGGCGACGTACCGCGGCAAGTCGGGCGGCAACGATCCGAGCAAGTACATCACCCTCGACCTGACCATCTGGCGCAACGCCGAGGATCCGCAGAAGAAGGGGTGAGCGGGGTGGGCCGCGGCGGACCCACGAACTCGCGCCGGCTGTTCAGTCGATGACCGCGGTGGCTTCCAGCTCGACCAGGTGCTCGGGTACGTCCAGTGCCGCGACGCCCAGCAACGAGGCCGGCGGGACCGGTGCGGCCCCCAGCTTCGCGGCCGCCCGGGTGATGCCCTCCATGAGCTGGGGCATCTTGTCGGGGGTCCAGTCGACGACGTACAGGGTCAGCTTCGCCACGTCGTCGAAAGTGGCACCGACCTCGGCCAGGGCGGTGGCGACGTTGTGGTAGCACTGCTCGACCTGCGCGGCGAGGTCGCCTTCGCCGACCGTGACGCCGTCGGCGTCCCAGGAGACCTGCCCGGCGACGAAGACCAGCTTCGACCCGGTCGCGATCGACACCTGCCGGTAGGCGTCGATTTCCGGCAATCCGCTGGGGTTCACGAGGGTGATGGGCATGGTTTCCTGCCTCCATTGTCATGAGAGCCCGCGAGCCCGCTCGCAGCGAGCCACGGCGCGATCGCTCTCTTGTGGTTACTCAGGAACCGTAGGAAAGTGGCCACTGACATGGAAGAACGCACTTTTTGGTGACTGAGGAACCTCATGGGAACCAAGCAGTTCACGGGCGCGCCCGACGAAGCGGACCTGAGACGCGCGGACTCACTGGCGCGGGAGATCTTCTCCGAAGTCGCCAACAAGTGGGCGCTCCTGATCATCGAGGCCGTGGGTGACGACACCCTGCGCTTCAGCGAGCTGCGGAACGAGATCGAGGGCATCAGCCACAAGATGCTCACCCAGAACCTGCGCATGCTGGAGCGCTACGGACTGATGGTGCGGACCGCGCATCCCACCGTGCCGCCGCGGGTCGAGTACACCCTCACCGAAGCGGGCCAGGCCCTGCGGGTGACGATCGACGGACTGTGCGACTGGACCCACCGGTACCTCGGTCACATCGAAGCCTCCCGCCACCGCTTCGACGCCTGACGGGAGTCGGCGGGGTCGGCGCGGTCACCGGTGCCGGCGATCGTCTCGCGCAGGTAGCCGTCGATCGCGGCGAAGGTCGCTTCGGGCTGTTCCAGCTGTGGCAGGTGGCCCGCCCCGGGGATGACGTGGAGCCGGCCACCGCCGAAGGCTTCGGCGTACGCGGCACCGTAGGCGGGAGTGACGATGCGGTCGCTCTCACCCCACAGCAGGAGAGCGGGAACGTCGACTCGCCCCAGCCGGCGGAGCAGCTTCGGGTCGTGCATGTACGGATCGCCGGCGAGGACGCGCAGGGCGGCCATGTTGTCGCGCTGGAGGGCGAGTTGCCCGGCGGGCAGCGTCTCGGGACCACGGTGGAAGCGGGCCGGGTCGTGCCAGGCGTACTCGGCCACACCGCGCGCGTCGAGCGCGAAGAAGTCCCTGATCGGCTCGGCCTCCACGTGGACTCCGACGGGGTCGATCAGGACGAGTCCGGTGATGATGCCACCGGCGTCCCGTACGGCCATCTCCGCCGCGGTCCAGCCGCCGATCGAGGAGCCTACGACCAGGACGTCACGCAGCCCGCGGTCGTGGAGGTGGTGCAGGTAGGCGAGGGCGAGATCGTCGATGCCGGTCAGCCATGCCGGGCGGTGGGTGCCGTCCCATCCCGGGTGGACGGGCGTGATGGCGTGCGCGGACCGTGCGAGGTGGGACGAGAGCCCGGCGACGGTGGCCGGTCCCCCGCCGCCGTGCAGGATCAGGCACGGCCTGCCGGTTCCGGCTTCGGTCAGGGTGAGGGACAGGTCCGGGTACAAGGCGACGCTCTTGGGTGAGGGCATGCCCGGCACACTAACTAAGCTTGTTTATATAAACAAGCTTAGTTGTGCCCTAGACTTGGTTCATGCCCGATGAACTGCAGGCCCTTGGAAGAGCGGTCAAGCACGCCCAGTACAAGCAGCACCGCGCACTGGACAGCCGCCTCGCCGCCGCCGGCACGACACTGGCGCAATGGGACGCCCTCCGCGCGATCAGCCGGGAGCCCGGGGCGCCGGCCCGCGCCCTGGCCGCGGCGACGTTCCAGAGCGAGCAGGCCTTCGGCACGCTCGCCGGCCGGCTGACGGCCCTGGGCCTGATCGACCGCAGGCCGGGCACGGGCCGGCGCATCGAGCACTACCTCACCCCTGCCGGGGAAGAGGTCCTGAGCGCAGGACACCGCATCGCCGACGAGGTCCTCGCCGCCTGCTACTCCAGCCTGTCCCCGACCGACCGCACCACCCTGCTCGACCTGCTCCAACGCATCGACGGCGGCGTGGGCGCGTAGGCCGGCCGGACCGGGTGCGTAGGCCGGCCGGACCGGGTGCGTAGGCCGGCCGGATCCGGTGCGGCAGGTTCCGGCCGGTGGGCACCGCCGGCGCCCGCGCAGAGCGGCGAAAGATCGACTTCCCGGCGGAAGACCGCTCCGCGAGACTGGGGAAAGGCGATCCCCGAAGGAAGACTGAGGTGCATGATGGCGGAATCGGAGGATGCCCTCACCATCCGGCACGTCGCCGAGCGGCTGATGAAGGAGCACCCTCAACTGGACGCCGGCCTCATACAAAGCTCAGTACGGACGGCGTACGAGGAGCTCAGGTACGCACGTGTGCGTACCTACCTGCCCGTCCTGATGGAACGCAGGGCCAAGGACCTGCTGCCCCCCGACGAACAGGCGGAACGCAGTACCTGATCGGCGCGGAGCCGCGGGGTGGCGCGCCCGGCGCACCCAGACAGGTTGCAGCGGCCCCGATCAGGGCAACGCCTCGCCCCGCATGGCCCACCGGAACGGATGGGGGTGATGAAATGCCTTCCTCGTCGGGCTCCCTGGGGCGGACCAGGGGATATGGAGGCGTCGTGCCGGAACGCGATGGCTTGGAGGCACGCCTGCGCACGATGGAGGAGGCTCTCGAGCGGATCGGAACGTCCTTCGACGAGCGGGCGACCTGGCGGGAGCTGGCGGCATTCGCGTTCCGAACCCTGTGCGACGCCGCGGCTGTGGACGTGATCGGCCGCGGCGGCAGGACCGATCGCGTGGCCGCGGCCGGCACGACGGACCTCTTGGACGGTCTCCCCGCCGAACCCACCCCTGCGGTCCGGGCCCGGGACGAGGGGCATCCCGTGCACGCGTACACCGGCCGTGGCACAGGAGGCTTCGTCCATCTCGTCTCCGTGCCGCTCGTCGGCCGGGGCCGGCTCTACGGAAGGCTGCTCGCGGCCCGGACGCGTGGCGGCTTCAGCGACCACGAGACGGCGACCCTGCATTTCGCGGCACGCCTCGCCTGCGTGCACATCGGACACGCACGGCGCCTGGCGGCCACCGAGAAGATCGCGATCGACCTCCAACGCGCCCTGGTGGCCGAGCCGGGACGACCGCACCCGAACCTGGAGGTCGCCAGCCGCTACCTGCCGCTCGGAGCGCGCGCCCTCGTCGGCGGCGACTGGTTCGAGACCGTGCGGCTGCACTTCGGCAGGACCCTGCTCGTGGTCGGAGACGTCATGGGCCACGGCCTGGAAGCCGCCGTCGACATGAACGCCTACCGCTCCCTCCTGCGCGACGTCGCCTCCACGGATCTCGCCCCGCACCGGGTGCTGCGCCAACTGGACGCGCTGTCGGCGGCGGACGAGAACCGGCGCCCCGCGACCTGCCTCATCGTGCGCGTCGATCCCGCCCGCGGTTTGGCGGTGTACGCCAGCGCCGGACATCTGCCGCCCGCGGTCTTCACGGCCGACGGACCGGGCGAACTGCTGGACGTTCCCGTCGGCCCTCCCCTGGGCACAGGACTCGGCGGATACGAAGCCGTCGCCCTGCCGGTCACGCCCGAGCAGACCGTCCTCCTCTATACGGACGGCCTGGTGGAACGCCGCGGCGAGGACATCGACACCTCGCTGGCCCGGCTCGCGGCGCTGCGCATGACCATCGGAGCAGGGGTCTCGGATGTGGTGGACGCGGTCTGCGACGGACTCGACGCACAGCACGCCGAGGACGACGTCGCCGTCCTCGCCGCCCGCGTCCGCCCCCGGCCACCCCACGACCCCAGCGGCAATGCCGTTCAGCCCGAGCGCATGGGCGCCTGATCGCGGGTCGGCAGCGGCCCGCGGGCTCCGGTCTCGCCGGCCTGGGCCCTGCGGGCGAGTCGGCGTTGCGCATCAGGCCCGCGGGACATCCGAGCGACGCCCCCACAGCCACATGGTTTACAGTGCAACCATCGGTCCGCCCGCAGCTCAGCTGCACCGCGGGCCGCCGACCACGGCCGTCGTACCACCGCCCCCGATCCGGCGGCCTTCCCCCGGGGGCCGGCGCACCACCCCCCGAGTGCGCCGGCCC
>NZ_JBHWUO010000009.1:0-105022 GCF_042736975.1 Streptomyces sp. NPDC059989 | reverse complement strand
TCGGTGGCCGGGGGGGCGGCCCACCCGGCCCGGCGAACCCCCCCCCCCGCCCGGGCGCCCTCCCCGGGGGGGGGGCCCCCCCCCCCCCCGTGGGCCCCGCCCCCCGACCCCACCACCCCCACCTCACCGCCCCGGCACCCCGCCGAAGGCAGGCGTCCGCGAGGCGTGCCGGTGGCGTTGTGCCCAGCGGACGGCGAGTGGTGCCGGCGCGCTCCGTGTCGGTCCGCGAGATGACCGACGGCGATCCCGAAGGCCAGTGACGCGCGGCCCGTTGTGGGGCACGCCACAAGGTCCGTGGGGAACTCGCGCGTTGGCACCGTCGACCTCTTCTACGCTCCACCACCGATCCGTCCGACCCGCATGGAGGAGATCTGAAATGGGCCTGAACCGACGGGACTTGCTCCGGGCTTCGACCGCCCTCGGCGCCACCGGCGCGGTCGCGGGAGTCGCCGGACTCGGTGCCGGCCCGGCCGCCGCTTCCGCGGCCGAGAGCCGCACTGCCGGCGCCGGTACCGGTACCGGCGCCGGTGCCGGTGCGCCGTTGAGGGTGCACATCGTCATGTTCGACGGGGTGGAAGAACTCGACTTCGCCGCCCCGTACGAGGTCTTCTCGGCCTCCCGCTTCTTCACGGACCGGGCGGTCGATGTCCGCTACGTCACCACCTCCCGCCCCGGTGCGGTCCGGGCGTCGTACGGAACACGGGTCGGCGTCGAGCACGGCTGGACCCCGGAGCAAGCCGACATCATCGTGGTGCCGGGCGGCGGCTACGCCCGCCGCGAGGACCCCGGGGTATGGGCCGAGATCCGGCGCGGCACCCTCCCGCGCGCACTGGAAGCGGCGCCCCGCCCCGGGCTCACCATCGCCGCGCTGTGCACGGGGGTCATGCTGCTGTCCGCCGCCGGGCTGACCCGGGGCCGACCCTGCACCACCCACCACAAGGCCCGCCCGGACCTGGAGCGCCAGGGCGGCGTACTGAAGAACGCGCGCGTCGTGGACGACGGCGATCTGGTGACGGCCGGAGGCATCACCTCGGGCTTGGAGCTCGCCCTGTGGCTCCTCCGGCGCGAGCTGGGCCCCGACGCGGCGAACGGCGTCGAGGCCATGCTGGAGTACGAGGCGCGCGGCACGGTGTGGTCCCGGTAGGCACGACCGCCGGCCGCCGGCCACCGGACAGGCGCCGGCAGCTTTGCCCATCCCGCGCGTGCACCACGCGTTCACCGGCCTCGACCATGATCGGGGCGGGCCGGGAACAAGGATCGGCCCGCTACGCGTCACACCCCGAACGGAACACCGCATGACCACCCCTCACACGACCTCGGCCTCGACCCCGGCCCTGGCCACGTCCGCCCGTCGTCGCGCGCGGCGCGCCCTCGTCACCGTGGCGGCCGCCGCCGCGGCTTTCGTCTCCCTCATCGCCGGGGCCTCCAGCGCCACGGCACAGAGCCGGGACCGCCAGGACTGCCGGCCCTCCGCAGGGTGCGAGGCCAGCCACTTCCCCGGCATCGCGTAGGTTCACGGGCGCCCTGTCAGCGCGGTTGGCGAAGCCCCGCGACGAGGAGTTCGACCATGCGGCGTGCGTCGTAGCGGGGATCGCCGTCGGCGCCCACGCAGAGGTTTCCGACGCCGCGCATGAGCTGGTAGGCGCTGAGGTCGAGGTCGGAACGGATCTCACCGGAGGCGACGGCGGCGTCGAGGAGCTGGGTGCACACCGGCAGGAGCCGGTCCAGGAAGTAGGCGTGCAGCGCTTCGAAGCCGGCGTTGTCCGTCTGCAGCGCGGCCGCGAGGCCGTGCTTGGTGACCAGGAAATCGACGAACAGGTCGACCCACCGTCCGAGGGCGGCGTGAGCCGTCGGTCCGGCTGCCAGCAGGGCCGGGCCCGCCTCGGCGCAGGCGTCGACCTGGTGGCGGTAGACGGCGATGACGAGGTCCGCCCGCGTGGGGAAGTGCCGGTAGATCGTGCCCATTCCGACGCCGGCCCTGGCCGCGATGTCGCGTACCGGCGCTTCCACGCCCGAGGTGACGAAGACCGCGGCGGCCGCATCCAGCAGGGCCTGCTGGTTGCGCCGGGCGTCCTTGCGCTTGGACCCGGCTGCGCTGCCCGCGCCCTGACCGATGTCGTTCACCGCGGCACTCCTTCCGTGACTGGACCTTGCGAAGCGGAACACTGCTCCATATCGTAAGCGGAGCGGGGTTCCGCTTTGCTCATGATGCCAGAACCGGGGCCGGGCGACCACGCCGCCGTGCGGCGCCGCCGACCACCGGGACCCGCCGCACCCACCGCACCTACCGCGCAGGGAAACCGAACGAGAGGCACTTCCATGTCCGACTCGACCATCGCGCACACACAGAAGTTCGCGAGCGCGCCCACGCCCACGCCCACGCCCACGCCCACGCCCACGCCCACCGCGATCGTGTCCGCAAAGCCGGTCGCCCTGTCCGCCCCCGGCCGCGGCCAGGACCTCCAGGTCCGCGTGTCCGCGCCCGCGACGGGCAGCGACCTGCCCGTCATCGTCTTCTCGCACGGCTTCGGCTGGTCGATGGACGGCTACGCCCCGCTGGCGGACTTCTGGGCCGCCCACGGCTTCGTGGTCCTGCAGCCGACCCATCTCGACTCCAGGACGCTCGGCCTCCCCGCCGAGGACCCCCGTACGCCGCGGATCTGGCGCTTCCGGGTCGAGGACCTCAAGCGGGTCCTCGACGAACTCAAAGTCCTGGAAGCTTCCGTGCCGGGCCTCAGCGGGCGCCTGGACCGCAGCCGCATCGCCGTGGCCGGCCATTCGTGGGGGGCCCAGACCGCGAGCATGCTGCTGGGCGCGCGCATCCTCGACGCCGACGGCGTACCCGGGGAGGACCTGTCCGACCCGCGAGTCGCCGCAGGCGTGCTGCTCGCCCTGCCCGGACGGGCCGGCGACGATCTGACTCCCTTCGCCGTCGAGCACCTCCCCTTCATGAACCCGTCGTTCGACGGCATGACCGCGCCGGCTCTCGTCGTCGCCGGGGACCGGGACCAGTCCGCGCTGTCCACTCGCGGTCCCGACTGGTTCACCGACCCCTACTTCCTCAGCCCGGGAAGCAAGAGCCTGCTCACGCTGTTCGGGGCAGAGCACTCGCTCGGCGGCATCGCCGGGTACGAGGTCGCGGAAACGACGGACGAGAGCCCCGATCGCGTCGCGCTGGTCCAGCAGCTCACCTGGGCCTATCTGCGCAGTGCCCTGCACCCCGAGGACGCCGGCTGGCGGGCGGCGTGCGCGGAGCTGGAGGACGACCCGCACCCGCTGGGGAAGATGCAGAGCAAGTAGGCGGGCCCCACTGCGCCCGCGCCCCTGCCGATGGGTTGGCCGAAGGTGGCCCCACCCCCTGGACACGGACCGATCGCGGCCGTATGAAACGGAAGCAATCCTTCAGGAGGTTGGGAAGCGAGTGGGGAACAGCGCGAGTGATATCACGCAGGCCGATGGGCGACTTCAGCACCTGGCTCGAGCACTTCGAGAGCGCAGACACCCCCGTCGGTGAACTCGCCCGCCTGGCCGCGGCAGATCCCTGCTGGCCACGAGGCCCCCACCGTTTCCACGCGTACACCGAGCACCTGGAGAGCGGCGAGGCCGGCGCGGCAACACTCGGGGCCCTCCTCGACGCATGGGTCCGCTGGGCCTCGCACACGCAGGCTTACGAGTCCCCCCGCGACTGAGACGGGGGAGGAAGCGGGCGGATGGTGTGGCGCCGGCCCACCCGATCCCCGCCCTGACAAGATGCCGGCATGGAACGTGTACTTGGAATCGGCGGCTACTTCCTGCGGGCAACCGACCCGGCGGCCCTGAGCGCGTGGTACCGCGATTGCCTGGGCCTGGACACCGATGAACACGGCCTGTGGCAGCAGGAAGCCGGGCCGACGGTGTTCGCGGCGTTCGAGTCCGGGACCGACTACTTCGGCTCCCGCACCCAGCAGACCATGCTCAACTTCCGAGTCCGCGACCTCGATGCGATGCTCGCGCAATTGCGCGCCAAGGGTGCGGACGTGGCCGAGGAAACGCAGGACATGGAGGGTGTCGGCCGCTTCGGCTGGGTCACGGACCCCGAGGGCCATCGGATCGAGCTGTGGCAGCCCGCCTGACCCTGGCCGAGGGACGGTAGCGCCGGGCAGCACGGGCCGGTGTTCGCGGATCGGCAGGACCTGGCGGCGCCCTGCCCGCGCATTCCGCACGGGCGGCAGCCGGGGCGCGACCACCCGGATGGGCGCCGTCGGCCAACGGGCGACGGTCGACGCCGGGTGCCACGCTGAGGTCATACAGGACCAGCGAAAGGCAATCGCCATGATCACCACTGACTTCGCACCCGGCTCCCCCTGTTGGCTCGACCTCGGCGCCCCCGACGTCCCGGCCGCCGCGGCCTTCTACGGCGCCGTCCTCGGATGGGATTACGAGTCCATGGGCGAGAGCGAGGACATGGAAGGCGGGATGTTCCGCAAGGACGGAAAGATCGTCGCCGGGCTCGGCAAGCTCACCGAGCAGGGCGCGCGCTCGGCCTGGATGATCTACTACAGCGTCACCGACGCGGACGCCACGACCCAGGCCGTCGAGCGCGCGGGCGGCACGGTACGGCTGGCGCCGCGGGACCTCGACGAGTGGGGCCGGATGGCCCAGTACAGCGACCCGCTGGGGGGCCAGTTCGCCGTCTGGCAACCGGGAAAGGACTCCGGCGTCGAGCTGGTGGACGAGCCCGGCTCACTGTCCTGGACCGAGCTGTACACCAGCGACGCCGCGGCCGCCAAGGAGTTCTACGGCGGCGTCTTCGGCTGGCAGTTCAGCGAGATGGAGCTGCCCGGCGGCGGAGGCGCGTACACCCTCATCACCCCCGCCGGACTTCCCGAGGAGCGCATGCACGGCGGCCTCATGGAACTGCCCGAGGAGAACCTCGCCCTCGCGAACGGACGGCCGTACTGGCACCCCGTCTTCGCCGTCGCCGACTGCGACGCCGCGGTCGCCAAGGTCACCGAGAACGGCGGCAGCGTGCAGATGGGACCGGAGGACGCGGAAGGCGTAGGCCGGCTCGCCGTCTGCCTCGACCGGTCGAACGCCGACTTCGTCCTCCTCGCCCCGGCCCGCAGCTGAGCCCGGGCCGGCCGCCCGCGCGGGCAGGCGATCTTGCTCCGGAAGTCTCAAATCCTCTGGATTGACTACCGTGCGTACATGGGTAGTGTCCGTCCGTGATCAATCTGCCGTGGAGTGCGGCAGACGCACAGGACGAACGGGAACCACATACATGCGCATTCGACTCGCCGCTTCCGCCATGGTGCTCGCTCTGGCGGGCGCGGTCGCCCCGGGGATGGCGTCGCCCGCGGGGGCAGCCGACTTCTTCGAGATCCACACCGACCTGGACAACCGCTGTCTGACCTCCAACGGCGACAACGTGGAAGTCCGCAACTGCGCGGGCGGGGTCGGGAGCCAGCTGTGGTTCTGGGAGGGCCGCAAGCTGCGGAACCTCGCCGAACGCCACTGCCTGGACGTCCGGAACGGCGAACTCAACGCCGCCGCCCAGGTCGTGGGCGACTGCCACGGGCTGGCCAACCAGCGGTGGGACGTCGTCGGCCGTCAGCTCGCCACCCAGGTCAACGGCCAGTGCCTGAGCATCCAGAACGCCGGGGACCCGAGCCAGGGCGCCGGGATCAACCTCCGCAACTGCACGGGCGCCGCCTGGCAGCGTTGGGACGTCCCGCTCCCGCCGGCCTAGCCCGATGGGGCGACGCAGCCGGCGCGGGCCCGAGCAGCCCGCGCCGGCTGCCGCACGTTCGGGTCGTGGTCCAGGGAACGGCACGCACGGGGTGGGGCAACAGGGTGCAGGGCCGCGTACTCCAGCGGCGCGGACGGGTCGATCGAGACGTCGAGCCGCGCCGGAGCCGAGCCGGCCCGTACCAGGAGGTCTCCGACGGCGGCGATCATCGCCCCGTTGTCGGTGCACAACGTCAGCGGAGGCACCCGCAGTTCGACACCGGCGGCGGCGCACCGCTCCTCGGCCAGCGCCCGCACCCGCGAGTTCGCGGCCACGCCGCCGACCACGACGAGCGTCCGCACCCCGTACTCGCGGCAGGCCGCCAGCGCCTTGCGGGTCAGGACGTCCGCGACGGCCTCCTGGAGCGAAGCGGCGCCGTCCGCCAGCGGAAGTTCCTCACCCCGGACGCGGTGCTGCTCGGCCCAGCGGGCGGCGGCGGTCTTCAGTCCGGAGAAGGAGAAGGCGTACGGGGCGTCACCCGGACGTGTCAGCGGCCGCGGAAAGGCCACCGCGCAGCCGTTCCCCCCGCGCGCCGCCCGGTCGATGGCCGGCCCGCCCGGATAGGGCAGGCCGAAGACCCTCGCCACCTTGTCGAAGCACTCCCCGGCCGCGTCGTCCACCGTGTCGCCGAGATGCAGGATCGGATCGCGTACGAGGTCCCGTACGAACAGCAGCGAGGTGTGCCCGCCGGAGACGATCAGCACCATGCAGGGGTTGGGCAGCGGACCGTGCTCCAGGGTGTCGGCGGCGACGTGCCCGGCCAGGTGGTGCACCCCGTAGAGCGGCGCGCCGGCCGCGTAGGCCAGCGCCTTCGCCCCGGCCAGCCCCACCTGGAGCGCGCCCGACAGACCCGGTCCGGTCGTCACCGCGACGGCGTCGATGTCCGAGATCCGCAGCCCCGCCTGGTCCAGCGCCTCCTGTACGACCGGGTTGAAGGCCTGCACGTGCGCGCGGGCGGCGATCTCCGGCACCACCCCGCCGAACCGCGCGTGCTCGTCCATGCTCGACGCGACCACGTGCGCGAGCAGCCGGCCCCCGGACACGATCCCGGCCCCGGTCTCGTCACAAGAAGACTCGATGCCCAGCACCACAGGAGAGCCCACCACAACCCCTTTCGCACCTTGACTGCAACTGCAATCTGCTTGCAATAAGGTACTCGGTCCGGTGGGCTCCGCTAGAAGTCCCCGTAGCGCATGCGCCCCAAGGCCGTCATCGGCCGGTCATGGGCGGCGACCGGAGCCGGGAGGCACGTGGAGCCGGTCAGGTAGCGGTCCACGGCCGCGGCTGCCGCCCGACCCTCGGCGATGGCCCACACCACCAGCGACTGCCCCCGGCCCGCGTCGCCCGCGACGAACACCCCCGGCGCCCGCCCGCCGCCCGCCGCGAAGCCGGCGTCCCGCGCGAAGTTGCCGCGCTCGTCGAGCTCGAGCCCCAGCTGCTCGCGCAGGCCGCCGGCCCGTTCGGGGCCCGAGAAGCCGAGGGCCAGCAGGACCAGGCCCGTCGGAATGACCCGCTCGGTACCGGCCAGGGGGCCGCGGGCCACCGGCTCCACGGCGGTCAGGTGCAGCGCCCGTACCCGGCCCGAGGCGTCCCCCTCGAAGCGCAGGGTGGCGCTGGAGAACAGCCGGGGGTCGCGGCCCTCGCGCCCGCGGGCCTCCTCGTGGGCGTGGGAGATCCGGTACGTCCTCGGGTACACCGGCCACGGCTCGCCGTCGGGCCGGACCGCGCCGGGCTCGGGGTTGATGTCGAGCTGGACCACGGAGATCGCGCCCTGCCGCAGGGCCGTACCGACACAGTCGGAGCCGGTGTCGCCGCCGCCCACGACGACCACGCGTCTACCCTCGGCGGTGATGGGCGACGCGGCGCAGTCGCCCTCCTGTACCCGGTTGGCCCAGGTCAGGTAGTCCATGGCCTGGTGGATGCCGTGCAGTGCGCGGCCGGGGACCGGCAGTTCGCGGCGTTCGCCGGCCCCGATCGCGACGACGACGGCGTCGCACCGGCTCCGCAGCCCGGCCGCGTCGGCGCCCGCCGCGCCGCCGACGTCCGCATCCGTGACGAACACGGTGCCCTCAGCCCGCATCTGCTCGATCCTGCGGTCCAGGTGCGCCTTCTCCATCTTGAACTCGGGGATGCCGTAGCGCAGCAGACCGCCGATCCGGTCGGCCCGCTCGTGGACCGTGACGCGATGCCCGGCCCGGGTCAGCTGCTGCGCCGCGGCCAGTCCGGCCGGACCGGAGCCTATGACGGCCACCGTCTTGCCGCTGCGCCTCTCCGGCGGCCTCGGCTCCATGTAGCCGCGCCGCAGGCCCTCGTCCGCGATCGCCTGCTCGACGTTCTTTATGGTCACCGGGTCCGCGTTGATCGCGAGGACACAGGCGTCCTCGCAGGGGGCCGGGCAGAGCCTGCCCGTGACCTCCGGGAAGTTGTTGGTCGCGTGCAGCCGCTCGTACGCCGCGCGCCAGTCGCCGCGGGCGGCGTACGCGTTCCACTCGGGTATGAGGTTTCCCAGGGGGCAGCCGGAGTGGCAGAACGGAATACCGCAGTCCATGCAGCGGTCGGCCTGCCGGGAGACGAGCGGCAGCAGCACCTGGCCCGCGTGGACCTCGCGCCAGTCGCCGAGCCTTTCCTCCACGGGGCGGGCGGGGACGGCCTCGCGGGGGATCCTGAGGAAGCCGAACGGATCGGTCACGCGCCGCCTCCCTGGATCGTGCGCGGCAGGGCTGGGTCTGCGGCGCGCACCGGGCCTCTCGTACGCGCGCTCTGTGGCGATTCGACCAGGTTACGCCGCCTTCGTGGCGGCGCCCCGCGCGAGCACGATCCGGTGAGCGGGCGGGTGCGGAAGGTGACGGCCCTCCAGGCCCGCCGGGATCATCCGCGCAGCAGGGCGCAGACGAAGTCCTCCTGGACCTCCCGGACTCGTGCGAGCAGGTCGGGGTTGACGGTGAGGGACGTCTGCGTGGTGATCGAGAAGGTCAGCGAGCGCCGGCCGTCCGCCGTGGCCGCCACCAGCTGGGTGTAGCCGGCCGTATTGCCGGTGTGGCCGTACACCGCTCCGCAGCGGGTGGTGTAGCGGAAGATGGCCAGGCCCGCCTCGGTCCGGCCGGGTCCCGGGGGCTGGGACAGCGCGCCGGGGATGAACCTGAACTGCTGCCGGCGGGTGCGGTCCGAGACGAGGGCGCCGCCCGCGTAGCCCCGGATGAAAGCGGTCAGGTCCTTCGGCGTCGAGACGATGCCCCCTGCCGCCCAGGCCCCCGAGGCGCTCACGGCCTCACTGACGTCGACGGGCCCGGCCTCCGGGTCGATCTGGTAGCCGTGGAGGAAGGGCACGGGCAGCCGGTAGCCCTGCGGCAGGCTCGTGGCGTCCAGGCCCAGCGGCTCGTAGACGAGCTCGCGCAGCAGTGCTTCGTAGCGGCGTCCGGTGGCGGCTTCGGCCATCAGCGCGATGGCGATGTTGTCGGAGTTGGAGTACTCGTAGCGGCTGCCCGGCGGGAATGCGAGGTCCTCGTCTGCGACGAACTCCAGCAGGCGCCGGGAGTCGAAGTGGTGGCGGGGGTTCTCGGAGATGATGTCGATGAACCCCGGGGATGCGGAGTAGTCGGGCAATCCGCTGGTGTGGTTGAGGAGTTGACGCAACGTGACCTGGTGCCAGGCCGTCGGCTGACCGGGCAGCACCTCGCCGATCGTGTCGTCCAGGTGGAGCCGGCCGCGGTCGACGAGCCCCAGGGCCACCGCTCCGCTGAAGGCCTTGGCGACACTGGCGATCCGCATGTGGTCGGTCGCCCTGGGCGGCCGACCGCTCTCCACGTCGGCCACGCCCGCCCGGTAGACCTCCGTACGGTCGCCGGCGCGCAGGACGGCGATGACGCCGGGGGGTCCGTCGGGGCTCTGCACCAGCTCCCGCAGCTCCTGGTGGAGGGAGGCTCCGGTCGGCGGGTTGCGGTCCGCCCCGGCCTGCGCGGGCTGCACGGTGGCGCCGAGCAGGGCGCCGCACACGGCGGTGGCGGCGGCCAGGCGCAGCGCCGGGCGGATCCGGCGGCCGTGGCCGTACGGGCGTGGGGACACGGAGGTACCTCCCGGGGAAGACGGAGCGCGCTGGCCCACGATGGCAGGAGCCGTACCCATGGCGGCGGCGACACGGCAGCGCGCCGGCCGCCGTGGCCCGTCCGGCCCCGGCCCCCGGCGCGCGGAAGCCCGCAAGCGCGGACCGGGCGGTCGGGCGGACTCGTCCGTGCGGGGCACCTGCCCCACACTGGTACCGGGGCACCCCACACCGCTGGTGCCGTCCGGATCCCGGTGTGCGGGAGGCGCAGCATGGTCATCAGTCACCACATCACCGAAGACACCCTGCACGTGAAGATCCTGCAGGAGCTGAACGTCACCAATCGGGCCGCGGCCGCCCTGCAGATCGAATCCCTCGTCCACGCGCACCGCCCCTCCCGGGTCAGGATCGAGCTGCCGAGCCGCACCCCCTCCGCCATGACCTTCAGTGCGCTGGCCCGCGCCCACCGGATGTGCCAGAGCCTCGGTATCCCCCTCACCGCAACCGGACCCGGCGAAGAAGCACCCCTGCTTCTGCCCGGCCACGATGCCGGCGCGGGCCGAGCCCAGTGGCTGGAACACGGCGCGCGCCACAACCACTGACCTCTCCCCCCGGGGGCAGCCGCTCAGGACACGAGGGGCTGCTCCTCCAGTTCGGTCAGCCTCACGGTGCACAGGCCACCGCGCTCGGCCTTGACGTCCGTCACCTTGAGCTGCGTGCCCGGCGAGAGGATGAACTCGTCCTCGCCGGTGAACGCGGAGAACCTGCGGATGCCCACCGCCCGGAGCGGTACCACCTCGAAGAGCGTCCGCTTGCCGCGGCTGCCGAGGAAGGCTCGTGCCACGCCGAGATCGGGCGTGCACGAGGACACGCCCCACCAGGTCACGGTGCGACCGAGCGGGTACTGCGCGCGCAGGTCCAGCGACACCCCGCGCCACAACGGCTCCTTTCGGGCGGGAAGCTGCGAGACCGCCGAGAACAGCAGCCGTAGATACGGGAGGTACGGGACGAGTTTGGCCCGGTCCGGGGAGCGCAGCACTGCGTTGATCTCCCGGTAGAACGCGGACTCGCAGGTGTAGAGGTAGAGGGCGGCGATCGCGTCTGCGGACAGGCCCTCGGCCGCTTCGTCCGCCCGCTGCTTGCCGAACTCGTGCGAGCGCTGCACATGCCGGTCGAGACCCGAGAGCAGGTCGGCCACGGGACTGACGGCGTCCTGGAAGCCCCAGAGCGGGGTGTCGAACACCCCCGTGATCGCGGGGAGGACGAGCCCCTCGTCCTTGACGCTCGCGAGTCGTTCCAGGTACAGCTGGTGCAGCTCCATGGTGGACGCGATGAAGGCGCCCATGCGCTCGGCGACGTCCTGCGTGTCCGTCCCGCCGCCTTCCGGCCCGGGCTTGTTCCATCCCTTGCTCGGCAGCCAGTCGATCTCATCGGCGCCCACCGATGCGAGAGCGGCATTCACCATCCCGAAGTGGTCGCCTTCGCAGAAGATGTCGCCCTGCGCCGCGGGGTTGGGGTGGTCGATGTGCCGGACCTCGACCTCGGGGTACTTCTTCTCGAGTCGCAGGACGACCTTCTTCAGGCTGCGCGCGTGAGCGCCCCACCACGCGAAGACGACTCCACGGTCTTCTTCGTCGGCGTGCTGCTTGGCCTTGAGGATGTCCTCGACGATCCGCTCGGCGACCGGACGCCAGAAGGCAGCGTGCCGTGCGGGCCCGGCGGTCCCGTCACTGCCGGCGGTGAGTGCCGCGTTCAGCAGCAGCACACCCTGCGTGAGCATCGCCTGGAACCATTCCGGCGGTTGGACGGTGTCCTCTCGCTTCAACAGCGCACGGACATCGGCGATCGGGGTCTTCTTGGGTATGCCGTACTTCCACATCGCCGCTGCCTTGATGATGCAGCGGATGCTGACGACCCTGCCGAACTGGCTGTCCGTCCAGTCGTGGAAGGTGTTGTCGAACATGGCGATGCCGGTGGCGCTCTCCGGCCGTGGATACGGGTTCTGGCCGAAGACGACGACCTTCCACTTGTGCGGTGGGTTCGGCTTGAGCGCCTGGAAGGTCAGTTCGCGGACAGGAACGACATCCGAAGCCCGGCCCGGGCCGATGAACGAGGCCGCGTCCGGCTGCGCCTCGATGACCGGCTTCAGCAGGGGAAGCCACGGTTCACCGCCGCCTTTGAACAGTTCGGCCAGGGCCAGCGGGTCGTTCGGGTCCGTCTGGTCAGTCGGGTGTGGCTCGGCCGGGGTGGTGGCATCGCTCATTCTGAAGGAACTCCGTAGGGCAGGATCTTCTTGCTGATGTGGACGTGATCGACGGCGTGAGCGGGGCCGGGTCAGCGACGGGACGTACGGCGCTTGGGCGGCGCGATGCGAACCGGCTCCTCCTCGGGCGCGTTCTCGATGTCGTCGAGTTGGGCGACGATCGTGCTGCGCAGGTCGTCGTAGTCCTCGAAGTGGTGGTCGGTGAACAACGTGTAGCCCGTCCACATCAGGTTGGCGCACACCCGTGCCGGCACCCCGCCTGTTCGGGCGCCCATGCCGACCAGGGCCACCGAGCGGACGCTGCCGGGGACTTCCTCGTTCTGCCGATGGATCGCCTGGAACGAGGCGGCGCACGCCAGCGCCACATTCAGGGTTTCGCTCACCTTCTGCGCGGACTGTTCCATCGTCGGTGTCGAGATCAGGAACTTCGGGTTGGTCGCCCCGGACGGAACGCACACCGCGCTTCCAATGGGGAGGCGTCCCGCGAACTGGTCGCGGATCGCCCGCTGCACGCGCAGTTGTATGCCTGCTCCGAGGTACCGCTTGATCGCGGCGTCGACCCCGCCGTCCATCCGGCCCTGGGAGTTGGTCGGGGTGACCCAGGCATCGACATCCTCGTCGAGGATCGACCCCTTGCGGATCTCGATCCCGGGGGTGTCGGCGAACGCCGCCCGCCACGCCTCCACCACCTGTGGGTTGATGTCGGTCAGCACTACCCTGAGCGGCGATTGCACACGGTCCATGGTCATGACACTCCCATCGAGAGGCGGTTCTTCCACACCCACGACGCTACCGCGACCCACTGACAACGAGGCTGTGACCAGCGGTTTGTGACCTACCGTCATCTCTGCGCGACGAGTTTCGCAGCGCCCGGAGCGGGGGGCGCCCCGGGTCTGCTCCGGGCCTAGTTGAACGGTTCCAGCGTCATGAAGGCCTCTTGCGGGTTGCCGTCGTGCACCAGCGACTCATGGGCGCCGACGTCGTCGAAGGCGAAGCCGTACGCCTTCCCGTCCGCCATCTGTTCGTGGATGACGCGGGAGTAGTGGTTGGTGACGGCGTCGCGGTAGAAACCGGTGCCGTTCGCATCGGGTTGAGTGGGGTTGGTCAGGAGCGTCGACCGGTTGAAGCCCGCGCACAGGGTGCGGGAGATCGGGCCGCGGACCAGGTCGTTGGGTGCGTCCAGGAGCTTGTAGCAGCCGAAGACGCTGTCGGAGTCCGGCTTCTGGAAGCTCGTGACCACCGCCCCTGAGGCGTTGGTGAAGTGCATGACGTTGCCCGAGACCCGGCCGTAGTACTTGGTGTTCGGTTGGTTCACGAACGGAGTCACGGTGAGCGTGGAGGAGCCGTACTTGCTCCAGACCCGGTCGACGTAGTCGTTCATGACGCCGGCCGGGATTCCGCCCGCCTCGATGCCGTGACCGGGCGAGAGCGCCCGCAGCGGTGTGCCGTCCGGGCGGTTCTGGATCAATCCACCCCACCCGGCCGAACGCAGCCGACTGAAAACGGCGTTGTACCCGCCCGGCGTGAGGCGACCGGTGTTGGCGACCGTGCCGTTGGCCGCCTTCACTCCCACCGCGTACGGAGCCGAGAACATGTCGACCTGGGTGCTGTTGATCCACAGGCCGGCGTCGTTGAGCGTGTATTCGGACCAGCTGAACAGGATGTTGCGGTTGGGGTCGGAGGGGTTCTGCACGGCGGGCTGGACCAGGCCGCCCGTGCTGAGCTTGAAGACGATCTTCTGACCGATGGAAAAGTAGACGCGTCCGGAGAACTTGGGCATCCGGATCGTCTTGGTCTGCCCGTCGGCCGGACCCGCGATCGACGCGTCGGGCGCGGGGGTGGGGGGATTGCCTCCCACGGGCCAAGGGTGGAACGTGCCGTTGGCGTCGGCCCAGCCCTGTTGGCCGGTCGTGAGCAGGGTGCCCAGGTTGTAGACGTAGACCGGCTCGCTGCGTCCCGAGTTGTTCTTGATCGTGAGCGGGATGGTCGCCGGTACGGCTTCCGCGGATGTCGGCGGACCGAGGAGCATCAGGCCGGCGGCGACAACCAGCGCCGAGGCCCCGGATGCAAGCACTTTCGATATGCGGAACACGCTCTTCCTCCTTGTGGGGGGAAACCTGACGGTGGGAGGTGCGGCGCTCCCGCGCCCTGGGGGGAGGAAGGGGCGGGCGGAGCGAACGCTTTGATTCTGAGAGCGCTCTCAGCCTCGGGCTGCGTTCGTTTTCTGTCAATGAACCTGACACGGCTCCCTGTTGGGGGCAGGCCGTCCGATCGGGACGTCCCCTCCAGCGCGGCCCCGCCGCGCTGGAGGGCGTGGCCCCTCAGCGGCGTCGTGCGCAGGTCCAGGCCCCCATGCCCTGGATCCTGGCGAGTCTCCTCGCCGTCGCGATCTGCTCCGCCTTCGTGGCGAGGTCGGCGCGCGGTGCGTACTTGCGGCCTCCTGCCGCGTTCCAGCTCGACTGGGTGAACTGCAATCCGCCGTAATGGCCGTTGCCGGTGTTCGCCCGCCAGTTCCCGCCGGATTCACACCGGGCGATGGCGTCCCAATCGGGCTTCGGTTTGGAGTGGACCACAGCGGCGTGAGCCCCGGAGACGTCCAATAGGGTCACCGTCAACAACACTACAGAGGCGAGCAGTTGGCCGATCACACTCCGGCTTCGGCGGTCCTTCCGGTGGCTCGACATCAGTCCTCCTTCGCTGTTGGGGCAGGCCTGCCGCGAACAGCGGGCGGGCCCGCTTACGACCGTCTTCGGCTCGTGGCCACAGCACAGCACGGACCGACCTGCTTCCAGCGGCACTTGCCGTCCGCGAAGGGACGACACCACCCGAACGGACGCTCTACGGCGCCCCGTGAGGCCTCCACTGCCCTCCTGGGGACGGCCCGCGGCCGCCGGTGCGGCGGGTCAGGAGCGGGCCCAGTAGGCCCAACCCTCACCGGAGCGGGGCTCGCGCAGCCAGCTGCGGGTCTCGAAGCCGTCCAGGCGGCCGTGGCGTACGGCCTCCCGTGACACGGTGATCCCGAAGTGTGCGGCGATCGAGTCCAGCGCCGCACGGAGTCCCTCGGACGTGGTGCGGCCCGCGAAGAGGCGGGCCGGGGTGAGCTCTTCCGGTATCTCCCCGCTCGTCGTCGGTGCCCCTCCCCGGACCGTCAGCCCGTAGCGCGGCTCTCCGTTCTCCGTGCAGGAGAGGTGGAAGCCGGCGGGATGCCCGGTGCCGCGCTCCGGTTCGTAGGTCAGCGTCAGGGCCCGCGTGCCGCGGGAGGCCTCTACGGCGGGTGACGAGAAGCGCTCCTGGGCGGCGTCCACACCCCTGCCGGAGTGGGCGAAGACCCAGCCCTCGCCCGCCGCGCCGAACCGGGCCGTTGTCCGGTCCTCCCACGGCTCTCCGCCCGGTCGCTCGGCCCGTCTCGCGTCCCATACCGTCAGGGCGGGCCGTACGGGCGCGTCGCCGGTGCCGAGCCGGTGCGGGACCTCGGACGGTTCCACGCCGGCGATCAGCACCATCCGGAAGCCCTCGCGGGGATCGTCCGCGAGCCAGCCCAGCCCGTCCACCGGAGCAGGCGCGGAGGTGGGCAGGGCGGGCGCCGAAGCGCCGGGGCCGCGTGGGGTGGCCAGCAAGACCCTGCCCCGCTCCGGGGTGAGGACCGGACCCAGATACGGATCCGCGAGCAGGCCCACCGGGGCGATGTGGTCGGCGGTACGGGGCGTCCACGCGGGCAGCGCTGCGGCCAGCGTCCGCCAGGCCGCCTCCGGCTCTGCCCGCCGGGCCGATTCGCGTGCCGCCTCCACGGCCTCCCCGAAGGCTCCTTCCGCCCGGTACCGGAAGGTTGCCTCGTGGACCGCATGCAGGGTCGCGGCCACCGCCGGCCGGTCCTCCTCGGGATACCTGGCCGTCAGCGATTCGTCCGGCCGGGCGCCGGGCCTGCGCCCGTACTCCGCCCGGCAGGTCAGCGGTACCGCTTCGTACGCGACGTACGGATCGAGCAGTGAGGCCCCCGCCTCGGCTCCGGTGTCCGTGCCGCACAGCGCGCCGATCTGCCCCAGGAGCCGGGCCGCCCTCGGCCGGCCGAACGCGACCGCCTCGGCCAATGCCTCCTGCGCCGCCTCGTACTCGCCGCGCAGGGCGGCCAGCCGGGCCTGCTCGACCTGGGCGTCCAGGGCCCCGGTGGTCTCGTTCGCGAATGCCGGCCGGTCCGCGGCCATGGAGTGGAACTGCCGGTACATGGCGTCCATGAAGTGGCGGAAGGACGGATGGCGTTCGGGGCCGCTCCCGCGCCAGGGCGCCCAGGTGTACACGGCCCACTCCCCCCGGGCGTCCACGTCCTCCGGATCCAGCAGGACGTCCACCATGTCGGACTCGGCGGCCAGTTGGAGCGAGCGGGACCATATGCCCGCTTCGCGGACGGTGTCGTCGTCGGGGTCGTCCCCGGCGCCCTCCAGCCATGTCTCCCGCAGGCCGTGCGGATCGCCGCACCAGGCGATGTCCTCGCAACCGGCCAGCCGCCACACGAAGTTGCCCGCCATGTGCCAGCCGTCGGTGACCGCGAGGAAGGACCGCAGCGACGGGGGAAGAGTGACGCCGAGGCGGGCCTCGGCCGCGGCGATACGGACCTCGTCCGCCGGCTCGCGGCCCAGCCGGCGGGCCGCACGCCGCTCCTCCGCGCCCGGCCTGCCGTCGCGTTCCGGGTCGTACGCGTCGGCCCACTCCCCGCCCCACCGCTCGAGGAAAGGGCGCCACTCGAATCGCATCATGACCGCGATGGTGGCACCCGCCACTGACAACGGACCGGGCGTGATCGTCCGTCAGGCTCCGTTGTCAGTGCCTCCTCCTAGTGTGGAGACATCACTCGGGGAGCATCGGAGAAGGAGCAGAATCATGTCCGCAAACAAGATCCAGCACAAGGTGAACCACGTCGCGCTGGTAGTGGACTGTTCGGGTTCCATGCGGCAGCACCAGAGTCAGCTCATCCGCGTCGTCGACGAGTTCGTGGCCGGTCTGAAGGCCGAGTCGGACAGCCTCGGTCATGAGACCCGGATCAGCCTCTACTCCTTCGACCACAGGGTGGAGAACCTGGTCTGGGACATGGACGTGAAGCACCTGCCGTCCATGCGGGGTCTGTACAAGGTCAACAACGGCGCCACGGCCCTCATCGAGGCCTCTCTGAAGTCCCTGGACGACCTGGGCCACATCTGGGAGGAGTACGGCGAGCACAGCTTCCTCCAGATCGTGGTGACGGACGGCGAGGAGAACGCCTCCGGCGGGAACAGGCGGCACGACGGCGACATGTCCGTCCTCGGCCCCTGGCTCGACAAGATCGCGGCGAAGATGGGTGCGCTCCCGGGCCACTGGACTTCCGCGATCCTCGTTCCGAACTCCCTCGCGAAGCGAACCGCACAGAACTACGGCTTCCCGGCCGGAAACATCGCCATCTGGGATGCGGATTCCCAGGAGGGCGTCGACAAGGCGATCGGTACCGTGCGCGCTGCCGCCACCAGCTTCCTCCGCGGCCGCGAGAAGGGCGTGCGCGGCACGAAGAACCTGTTCGCGGTCGGCCAGGACATCTCGGTCGACGACGTGCGGGCGAACCTCGAACCGGTCCCGGCCGACAAGTACCGCCTCCTGAAGGTCGACACGGAGGTCGAGATCCGATCCTTCGTCGACTCGCATCCGGGCGTGACGTACGAACGCGGGTCTTGTTACTACCAGCTGGGCACCCGGGTTCAGATCCAGCCCGACAAGGAGGTCATCGTGGTCGAGAAGGACACCGACCGGGCCTACACGGGCGACGCGGCGCGCAGCCTTCTGTTCGGCACGGGTGTCACGGGAACCGTCTCCGTGAAGGCGGGACACAATCCCAAGTTGGAGGTGTACGTGCAGAGCCGTTCGGTGAACAGGAAGCTCAAGCCGAAGACGCGTCTGCTCATCATGGTCTGAGATGCGTGAGTTCAGGCGGTGGGGGCGTTGTGGAGATCAACCATCGTGCGGATGGGGGGTGGCAGCCAGCCCTCGGACTGTTGGTGGATCCGGGCGAGCTGTTCCAGTACCTCTGTGCAGGTCGGGCGGCGAGCGGGGTTGTAATTGAGGCAGCCGGTGATGACGTCGACGAGGGTCGACGGCAGGAGTTCGAGGGCTGACTCAAGGGTTTCGCCGTCCGGGAAGGGAACGGCTCCGGCGGCGTGGCACAGCACCATGCCGTAGGCGTAGAGGTCCGTGGCGGGGGTGCTCACCAAGCCGGCGAGTTGCTCCGGAGCGAGGAACCCCTTTGTGCCTACAACGACGTTGGTGCTGGTGAGCGCAGTGCTGTCAAAGGCTCGCGCGATACCGAAGTCGATGACACGCGGGCCCGTGGTGGACACGATGATGTTGCTGGGCTTGAGGTCGCGATGGATGATGCCGCAGGAGTGGATTCCCCCGAGCGCCTCGGCGATTCCGAGAGCGAGGACATGAAGGGTCCTCGGGGGCAGTGCGCCGTGCTGCTTGATGACGTCGTGGAGTGATGGGCCGGGGATGTACTCGGTGACGAGCCAGGGGTGTTCGCCGTCGGCGTCCGCGTCGACGACGGCAGCCGTGTGGAATCCGCCGACCCGGCGTGCGGCTGCGATCTCGCGGGCGAACCGTTGCCGGAAGGTCGGGTCGGCGGCGAACTCGGTGTGGATGACCTTGACCGCGACCAGGCGTTCTCCAGGGGATCGACCGAGGAACACCGTCCCCATCCCTCCCTGGCCCAGCCGCGCGGTCAGCTGGTACCGGCCGATGCGGCGGGGGTCGTCCTCCCGCAGCGGCTGGTGCGTGAGCCGCGGAGCCGCCTCGACCGGCGCCGGCGGTGCGACGCGGGTCGCCGGGTCCTTGCGGGCGAGTATCGCGGCCACGTCCCGCTCCGTCTCGGCCTCCAGCAGCGCCGCCTCTCGCACGCCTTGGGCGTGCAGGATCGCTGCGCGCTTCTCCCGGTCGGCGCGCATCTGCTTCCCTATCGACTCCATGATGGCGCGCGGTGGCTCGATGGCCTTGAGCTCCACGCGGTTCACGCGGATGCCCCACTTGCCGGCCGCCCCTTCCACGACACCGCGGAGGGTTGCGTTGATTTCCGTTCGCGAGGTGAGGGTCCGCTCCAGGTCCATGCCGGCGACGATGTTGCGCAGGGTGGTGGTGGCGAGCTGCTCGATCGCCTGGATGTAGCTGGACACGTCGTAGGTCGCCGCACGGGGGTCGGCCACCTCGTAGTAGACGACGGTGTCGATGACGACATCCAGATTGTCCTGCGTGATCACCGTCTGCGGCGGGAAGGGGACGACCTGTTCACGCAGGTCGATCCGGCGGCGGATGGAGTCGATGAACGGCACGACGATGTTCGGGCCCGCGCGGAGGGTGCGCTTGTAGCGTCCGAACCGCTCCACGATGGCCACGCTGGCCTCCGGAACGACGTGAATGGCCTTGATCACGGCTATGAACAGGAACAGCCCGAGCAAGATCAGCACGATGACTATCGGCTGCACACTGGGCCCCCTGCCCCTCGGACGTCCCTGCGCCCCTGTCGGATAGTGCCGTACCCGAGTCTTTCAGAAACCTCCTCGTGAGGGCCCGTCAGTTCGACAACTGGCGGTCGACTCGCCGTATCACCCGCAGGACGCGGAACCGCCGCACATCGGTCAACAGTTTTGCTTCATGCGCATCCAGCAAGTCAGGACTTCTGCTGATGGCGACGGGTTCCCAGGATGGGGGCATGCAAAGGATCTGCGTCATCGGCGGAAGTCGGTACTTCGGAAAGCTCCTGGTGGAGCGCCTGCATGCCGCGGGCCACCAGGTCACTGTGATCAACCGCGGCTCCACTCCGCCGCCCGCCGGTGTCGACCACCTCGTTGTCGACCGGAACGACGAGGCCGCCCTGACGGCCGCGCTCGACTCCCGCACCTTCGACGTAGTGGTGGACCAGGTCTGCTACACCCCGGTGCAGGCCGCCATCGCGGCCCGCGCCTTCGCCGGCCGCACCCTGCGCTACGTCATGACCTCCACGATCGAGGTCTACGACCCCGCGACCGCCGCGCTGCCGGCCGTGCCGGCAGGCACGCCTGTGCCGGAGGAGACCGTGGACCCGGCCGCCTGGCCGGTGGCCATGGACCTTCCCTGGCAGGACGACGCGTACCTGGAGGCGCACTACGCCGAGGGCAAGCGCCAGGCGGAGGCCGTCTTCACCCGCGCCGGCGGCTTCGAGTTCGCCTCCGTGCGCAGCGCCCACGTACTGGGCGGCGGCGCACGGGAGTTCACCGGCCGGCTGGCGCACTACGCCGAGCGCATCGCCCGGGGCGGGGCGATCACCGTGCACACGAAGACGCTGCCCACGGTCTTCATCCACTACGAGGAGCTGGCAGACCTGCTGCAGTGGGCGACCACGGCCGACTTCACCGGTCCGGTCAACGCCTGTTCCGACGGGCCGCTCGACGTACGCGGCCTCGCCGCGATCATCGCCGCGCAGGCCGGCCGGGAGCCCGTCTACCGGACCGTTCCGGCGGGCGAGGAGGCTTCGCCGTTCTCCGTCGACCGCCACTACGCCATGAGCAACGCCCGCGCGAAGGAGCTTGGCTTCTCCTTCTCCCGCACCACCGACTGGCTGCCCGGCGCCGTCGCCGAAGCCCTCACCACCGAGCCGTCACCCACCACCTGAGGAACCGGGCCACCATGCAGAACCGCACCATCGCAGGCACCGCCGTCAGCGCCATCGGCCTGGGCGCCATGCCGCTGTCCATCGAGCACCGCCCGGACGAGGCGCGGGCCATCGCCACCGTCCACGCCGCCCTCGACGCCGGCGTCACGCTCATCGACACCGCCGACAGCTACCACTGGCACGCCGACGAGGCGGGCCACAACGAGCTCCTGATCGCCCGCGCCCTGGCCCGCTACGGCGGCGACACCTCCGGCGTCCTGGTCGCCACCAAGGGCGGCCGCGGCCGCCCCGGCGACGGCAGCTGGACCGTCACCGCCACCCCCTCCCACCTCAAGCAGGCGGCGGAGGCCTCCGCCAGGCGCCTGGGCGTCGACGCGATCGGCCTGTACCAGCTGCACAAGCCGGACCCGGACGTGCCCTGGGCGGAGTCCGTCGGCGCCCTGCGCGACCTGCTCGACGCCGGCACGATCCGCGCCGCCGGGATCTCCAACGTCACCACCGACCAGATCCGCCGGGCGCATCGGATCCTCGGCGACGGACTCGTCTCCGTACAGAACCGGTACTCGCCCGCCGTCCGCGACAGCGAGCCCGAGCTGCGGCTGAGCACGGAGCTGGGCCTGGCCTTCCTGCCCTGGAGCCCGCTCGGCGGCATCTCCCGCAGCTCCCTCGACGGCCCCTCCGGCACCGCCTCGGCCGCCACCGCCTTCCACCGCATCGCGGCCGAGCGCGGCGTCAGCCCGCAGCAGATCGCCCTGGCCTGGCTGCTCGCCCGCTCCCCGGCCGTGATCCCGGTACCGGGTGCCGGCCGCCCGGCCTCCATCACCGACTCGGCACATGCCGCGGAGCTCACGCTGAGCGCGGAGGAACTGACGCGGCTCGAGGACGCGCTGCCGGGCTGAGGCGGGCGGAGCGCCAGGCGGTCGCATCGAGGAAGTGCACGTCGTAGCGGTCCTGTTCGGGCAGCAGACTGTCGAAGGAGTCCAGGCCGTGCTGGATGCGGCCCAGCGCCCGGAAGTATCCGAAGCGGTCGACACCGGGTGTCAGGACCGCCAGGAGCTCGGCGGTGCAGCCGGCGGCGGCACCGAAGGCGTGAGGCGCCTTCGGCGGCACGACGACCATGCCGCCCCGCCCCACGGTCGCCCTCTCCTCGCCGACGAGGAACTCCACCGTCCCGTCCAGTACGTAGAAGAGTTCGGTCGACAGTGCGTGGTAGTGCGGCCGTGCGCCGTCGGCGCCCTTGCCGAGGGCGAGGTGGTTGGCGCCCAGCGCGCCGCCGGTGTCGGCCGCGTCGGCCAGCAGTCGGAAGCCTCCGCCGTGGGGCAGCGCCACGTACTCGGCTTCCTCGGGCCGCACGATCAGCGCGGTTTCGTGTCCGGTCTCCATCAAGTCTCCTTCGTCGCGAGCGGCTTTCTGCGGTCGAAGCTGCCCTGCCCCTCGTCGCCGGAAGCACGGCGACGAGGGGCAGGGCGCGGTCCGGCTCCGTCAGGCGGCGTGGCCGCCGTCGACGGAGAACTCGGCGCCGGTGACGTAGGCGGCCCCGTCCCCGGCGAGGAAGGCGACCGTGGCCGCGATCTCCTCGGGACGGCCGAACCGGCCGAGGGCCGTCATCGCGGCCTGGGGGTCCGCGTACGGTCCGTCGGCCGGGTTCATGTCGGTGTCGACCGGCCCGGGGTGGACGATGTTGGCGGTGATGCCCCGTCCGCCGAGCTCCCGGGCCAGGGCCTTGGTGAGCCCAATCAGCGCCGACTTGCTCATCGCGTAGAGCGTGCCGCCGGGGCCCGGTACCCGCTGGGTCATGCAGGTGCCGATGGTGATGATCCGGCCGCCCCGGCCCATGTGGGCGGCCGCGGCCTGCGAGGCGAGGAAGGTGCCTCGTACGTTGACCGCGAGCACGCGGTCGACGTCGGCCAGGGTCAGCCCGTCGAGCGGGCCCAGGACGCCCGCGCCCGCGTTGTTGACCAGTACGTCGAGCCGGCCGAGTGTCTGCACCGCCCAGTCCACGGCACCCGCCGCGTCACCGATGTCGCCCGCGTCCGCCTTGACGGCGACTCCCCGGCGGCCGATCGCCTCGATCCTGCGGACCACTTCCTTGGCCGCCGCCTCGTTGGCCGTGTAGGTGATGGCCACATCGGCTCCCGCCTCGGCCATCGCCAGCGCGATCGCCGCGCCGATGCCCCGGCTGCCACCTGTGACCAGAACCGCCTTGCCGTTCATGCGCTCTCCTCTTCATTGGTTGCTGATTCAATGAAACGAGAGGGTGATCGTCGGCGCTGGCGAGAATCCGACCTGGCGTTCGGCGTGCAACGTGCTCAGTTCGGGATGAGCGCGTCCCACTGGTCCCGGGTCGGACCGTCGTGCTGTGGCGAGAAGTCCGGGCGGGCATCCAGCCAGGCGGTGACGCGGTGGTCCACTTCGTCGGTGCCGTAGGCCTCATCGGCGGGTCGCAGGAGATGGCGTACCTGGGCCCGGGCCCTCATGACGACGGGATCGTCAAAGGCGCAGGCGGCCAGGGCGGCAGCCCGCCGGTCCGAAGGCGGTGTGCTCTCGGCGAGGCGCTGCCCGGTGGTGCGGTCGGCCGTCACCTGCGCGTCGAACCGCGGGCGCAGGGCCTGCGCCGTCCAGCTGTGATAGGCGGTGGGGTCAGCGGCTATCCGGTCGGCATGGGTGGCGAGGTACTGGGCCGCGAGCAGGCCGAGGGATACGCCGTGGCCCGAAGTGGGGTTGGTGTGGATGAGGCTGTCCCCCGCGTTGACCAGGCCGGTGACGACAGGTCCGTCATCGTCGGCGAGGGTGGTCCAGCGGTTGTCCAGGCCGGCCATCGCCAGGACGGCCGACTGCGGTTCGGGGGCCAGGTCGAGCCAGGCTGCGGTGGCGGGGAAGCGGCGGGCGGCGGCCTCGAACACGGCGGGGTCGGTGAGCGCGCCGCGGGTCGGATCGCCCGTGGAGAGCACCAGGTTCACCGCGAAGGTGTCGTTGTCGGAAGGGAAGACGCCGGCGAGCGCGAACGGTGCGGCCGAGCCGGTCTTCACCCGCCCGGGGTCACGCGGCCCGTCGGCCCGCAGGCGGTACCAGCGGCACAGGTAGGCGATCCCGGTGCGGTGGCTTTCGACCACGGGCGGGCGGCAGCCGGCCGCGATCAGCCAGGCGGGAACCGGCGAGCGACGACCGGACGCATCGACTACGAGGTCGGCCCGGTGCGTTTCCGCGCCGACCTGCACGCCGGTGACCCGGGCAGGGCGGCCCTCCTCGATGGCGAGGGCGCGCACCCGGCGGCCTTGCCGCACGTCAACGGTGCGTTCCCGCCGCACGGCCGCGGCCAAGGCGGCCTCCAGGACGATGCGGCGGGTACGCAGGGTCACCAGGTCCTCGTCGCCGGCCCGATGCGGTGGATGCTCACCGAACCAGTCGAACTCGTGGTACTCCCGCGCTCCGCGTGCCAGCAGGTCCGCGTAGACATCGGGGGTCTCGGCGCGCAATACGGTGCGCACGGGCGCGAGGAGCGAGTGGGGCTGGGTGGCCTGCGGGATGCGGGGCCTGTTCCAGTGGAAGAAGTCCCGGTTCAGGTCCTCTCCGGCCTGCCGCTCGTCCTGCTCGCACACGGTGACCGTATGGCCCCGTCGGCCGAGCATGAGCGCCGCCCCCAGCCCGCTGATACCCCCACCGATGATTGCAACCCGCGCCACCGATCTCCCCTTCGCGTCGTGTTGCGGATCGACCTTACTGCCTGGTGATCTACGGTTCACATGCCCGGGTGCGCGTACCCCGCCGCAGTGAAGGTCGGTCAAGGGGTCAGCAGCCGCCGGAGCGGGCCGGGGCGCCGGCCCCGACGCCGCCATGGGCCGGCTCCTCTCCCGCGCCGCCGGGACATGACGATCAGGATGGCGGCGGCGACCGAAAATCGGTGGAGCCGCACTCCCGCGTGCCGATACCGTTCTCCCGCCCGCAGTCACCCTGTCAAGGACGCGCCGTTGTACACCAAGTGAGATCCCCCGAGCGCTGAACCGTCGCGCGTCGCACCTGTGCGCCGCGCCCCTTTTCGCTGCGGTCTTCTCACTGGAACCGGTGTATCTCTGTGTCCAAAACCTGGGTGGACGTGCCCACCTGCCTGTCCATCGTTCTCCGCCGCTGCCACATCCCGGAGCCGGTGAACCTGCGTTCCGTACGACCCGAGCTCCGAAACAGGGGCGGCTCGGGTCGAACCGAGCGGCCGGCCTGGCAGTCGCCGTACGGTCCGCCGCCGCACCGGGCGCACCGCGGCCGGTGGGCGCCCGTGCCGGTGCTGGCCGGGCCTCGGCCCGCCGTGCGCCGCGGATACGTGTGCAGCCGGTGCGACTGATCACCGAAGGGCGCTGAGCCCTTCCGGCCCGGGCCTGTCCGGCAGTACGCGATCCCGTCGGACAGGCCCAGTCCTGTGCGCTCCTCCCCCGATGCCGGCGAAGGTGTCGGTGAAGGCGCGGCCGATGGTGACGGCCGGGTTGGCGAAGGAGGTGGAGGAGGTGAACCAGTACGCGGCGCCGATGTAGGAGGCCACGGCGACGGGTGCGAAGCGGAGGCGGTCGGTGCGGGCCAGGGCGTCGAGGCCGTCCGCCCCATCCGCGACGAGATCAAGGGCCTCGTCGAAGGCCTGATCGCCGAGATCGACGCCAAGCCGAAGGCCTGAGGCAACACCACGACCTGGCACGTCAATGGGCGGGCTGAGCAGTGCGGTTGGCGAGCGAGTCGATCCGTTGGGCGACGGTTTCTCCGCATGTCGTGCCAGGACGGTGTGCATAGAATCGGCCGCATGACGACGCGGCTTGTTCAGATCAACATGAAGGCTCAGGACGATTCCGCGCTCGGCCGGTTCTGGGCGGAGGCGCTCGGCTGGAGCGCTTCCATCGAGGAGCCCGGCGTGACGAACCTCGAACCCCAGGACTTCACCTATCCCGACCCGGTCGCCGTCTGCATCGACATCTGCCGCGTCCCGGAACCCAAAACGGTGAAGAACCGCGTGCACCTCGATCTCGCCACCACCTCCGAGGCCCATCAGGCGGTGCTGCGCTCCGCCAAGGGTGTCGGCCCGTACCTGGAGTTCCTCCGCACGCCCGACGCGAAGACCGTGCAGGACCGCGTCCATCTCGACATCCGCCCCTACCGAGGTGGCGACGCGGCGGCGGAGGCGGCCCGGCTGCGGGCCCTCGGCGCCACCGACATCGACTTCGGCCAGGGCGACGTGCCGTGGACCTGCCTCGCGGACCCGGAGGGCAACGAGTTCTGCGTCCTCGCCCCGGCCTGACCAGGCCGGCGGCCCATCCCGGTCAGTCGTCCCGGGGAACGGCGGCGATCACCGGGCCGCCGACGGCCCGGTCCAGGCGGTCCCGAGCCCGGGTCGCCCGAGCGGGGCCCGGTTTCTGCGGTGCGGCGCCTGGAGCCGTACCGGATGGCGCAACGCCTCTGGCTCTCTATCCGGACATCGACCAGCATGAGGACAGCGGGACCGGCGGACGAGATGGGCACGCATGCGCGCCACTGAGAGCAACCAGGACTATCCCTTCGCTGTCACGAACACGGCCGCGGCACTGCTGGACGATGCCGGGACGGTCGTCGCCTGGACACCGGCGGCCGAAGCCCTCCTGGAGCGCCGGTCCGCAGACGTGTGCGGCCGATCGGCCAGGGACCTCCTGGCGGACGCGGACCGCTGGGAAGCGGTTCTGGCTCAGGGCAGGCACGCGGAGCGGGAGGGCTGGGAGGGCCGGGCCACCCTGCGGCACGGCTCGGGGCGCGAGCTGGAGATCGGCTTCCGCGTCATCCCGCTGAACGGCGGCACGCGCGGCGACGCGGCCCGCTGCCTCGTACTCGGCGCACCCCTGGAGCTGGTCGCCCAGTGGCGGCAGGACCACGCCTTCACCCATGAACTGTTCCTGCAGGGCCGAGTGGGCCTGGCCGTCTTCGACGCGGACCTGCGCCTGCTGCGGACGAACACGCACCTGCTGCCGTACACCGGAGTGCCCGTCGAGCTGAAGGGCCGGCGCCTGGCCGACTTCCTGTGGGCCGAGGACGCGCGGATCATCGACGACCGGCTGCGGGAGGTCATGCACAGCGGGGAACCCCTGATCGGTTTCAACGCGACCGCGCGCACCCTGGACGACCCGAGAGGGGGCCGGGTCGTGAACATCCAGGCGTTCCGGCTGCAGGAACCCGACGGTCATCCGATGGGTGTGGCGACGGTGTTCACCGACGTCACCGACCACGAACGGTCGCGTGGGCGCCTGGACCTGCTCTACCGGGCGACCGAAGCGCTGGGCGGTTCGCTGTCCGTCCTGCGCGCCGTCGAGGACCTCGTCAAAGTCCTGGCGCCCACGTTCGGCGACTGCGCCGCGGCGGATGTCGCGGAGACCGTTCTCACCGGTGGAGAGCCACCCGCTGACGGGCACCTCACGCTGCCCCTGATCCGGATGGCCGTCGCCGGAGCGGAAGCGGACGGGCTGCGTACGGGTACGGCCCAGTTCACGGCCCCTCTCGCCGCGGACGGGCCCGAACCGGCCGCGCCCGGGGCGCGGGAGCGCCGGGGAGAGCTGATCACCGGCCTCGGGACCCGGCCCACGGGACCCGGGAACGACGCGGCCCCGGAGTGGGCCACGGCCGTCCCGGGTGCGCATTCGGCGATGACGGCGCCGCTGTGCGCGCGGGGCATCGGGTTCGGAAGGCTCACGCTCTGGCGCACGGGGGACGCTGCCCCGCTGGAGGAGGACGACCTGGCGCTTCTGGAGGAGATCGCCGCCCGTGCGGCCGTCGCCGTGGACAACGCGCGGAGGTATACGAAGGAACGCCGCACCGCTGTGGGCCTGCAGCGCAGCCTTCTGCCGCCGGCGACCTCGGAAACGCCCGCACTGGAAGCCGCCAGCGTCTACCTGCCCGCCGACGCGGACAGCGGAGTGGGTGGCGACTGGTTCGACGTCATCCCCCTGTCGTCGGCCCGTGTCGCCCTGGTGGTCGGGGATGTCGCCGGTCACGGGCTGTACGCCACGGCCATGATGGGGCGCCTGCGCAGCGCCGTACGCGCGATGGCGGACTTGGAACTGGAACCCGAGGAACTGCTGGCGCACGTGGACGACATGGTCCTGCAGGTCGTCGCCGAGGCGGAGAGCGAGGACTCGGAAGACGGCGACGCGGGCATGCCGGTCCCCACCGGACCGGCCGGGGCGACCTGCCTGTACGCCGTCTACGACCCGGTGACCCGAAGTTGCGTCATGGCGAGCGCCGGACACCCGCCTCCCGCCGTGGTCAGCCCGGACGGAACCGTGGAGTACGTCGAGCTGAGCCCCGGCCCGCCCCTGGGGGTCGGCGGCTGGCCCTTCGAGCCGGTCGAACGCGATCTTCCGCCGGGGAGCGTGCTCGCCCTGTACAGCGACGGCCTGATCGAACGCGGCGAGGGGGACATCGACCAGGGCATGCGCGACCTGGCGGACCGGCTGCTGCGCGCCGACGTACTCGGTCGGCCGCTGCGTCAGGCCCGGCACGACATCGTGGAAGGGCTGCCGCCGGGCAGGCTGAAGGACGACGTCACCCTCCTGCTGGCCCGTACCCGTGTGGTGGATGCCGGTTCCATCGCGACATGGCATCTCGACGCAGACCCGGCGATCGTCGGCGACGCGCGCCATCTCGTCCTGGCTCAGCTGACCGCCTGGCACCTCGACGAGCTCGCCTTCAGCACGGAGCTCATCGTCAGCGAGCTGGTCACCAACGCCATTCGCCACGCCGGTGGCCCGGTCCGGCTCCGGCTGATCCGGGCGGACACCCTGACGTGCGAGGTGTCGGACTCCAGTAACACGCAGCCCAGGATGCGGCGTGCGAGGAGCTCCGAGGAAGGCGGTCGCGGCCTGTACATCGTCGCCCAGCTCTCGCACCGCTGGGGCAGCCGCTACAGCAGGGGAGGCAAGACCGTCTGGTCCGAACAGAACCTGCCCCTCGCCTGACAGCCCCGTTCAGTGCGGTGCCGGTTGCGGGTCCAGGGCGTTGCCGACGGTGCAGCCGCCCTCTCCGGGCATCCGCTGGATCCGGGGCGGCACCCACACTTCGGTGGCGCCGGGTCCCACGCGGGCGAGAAGACAGTCCTGCGCCTCGAAGCTGTTGCCCTTCACCGACAGGAGAACGCCGACCCGGCCGCCGTCCGCCTTCACCTCGGTACGGATCGCCGGATCCAGGTCCAGTGCGGCGAGCGCACGGCGCACGTCGGCCTCGTCCACCCGGCCTCCCTCCGGCACCCGGGGAAGTGTCGCGCGGAGCTCCTCGTACGGCAGCCGGGGCGGTTCGGGTGGCGGGGCGAAGGTCAGCGGAGGGCCATCCGGGCAGTCCACGTCGCGGGGATCCTCACGCCACTCCGACTTGGGCGACACCCGCACCGCGAAACAGCGCCGCACGGCCACCTCCTCGGGGTCGAACCATGCGTTGTACGCCGAACCGGACGTGCGGACGACCACGTCGACGCCGTTCCCGTCGTGTGTCGAGGTACCCGTCACCCGCAGTACCTCCACCCCGTCGATGCCGGAAGCGGAGCGCCCTACCTCCTCCGCCGTGCGCGGACGCTGTCCGTAGAGCCGCTCGCCCGTCTTCCTGGCCACCTCCCGTGCGGCGTCCGTCGCCTCGTCCTCAGAGGACTGCACCACCCCGCAGCCAACGGTGAACAGCAACAGCGGGGCGAGCAGCAGCAGTCGGCGCATGTGTCCACCCTTCCGGCGCCGCGCGCGGCGGGCACCCGTTCGCGTACTCGGACCGGGATGGGTGATCGTACTCAGACGGTGCGGCGATCATACGACCGGCCGCCGGGCCCACAACCCACGACGGAGATCCTGGGGCTTGGGGCCCGTCTTCTCCTGGGGATGGCCGGATCACGCCGACCGTCCCCTCCGGCGTCGGCGCCCCCGCATGACGGGACCTGCGGCGGGGAACGGATCGTGATCGTCCGTTGCCGCGCGGCTGTGCTCGTCGGCAACCGGCGCCCAGAACCGCGCTCGTAGGGGGAGACGTCATGGTGCCGCACGTCATGGAGGACGTGGACGGGGGCGATGCATTCATCGCGACGTCCGCGGCTCTGACCGGATTCAGCGAGGAGGAGCTGCGAGCCACGGGAATGTCGGAAGAGTACCGGGCCGTCGTACGGGAACAGGTCGGGGCCGATCGCTACAAGCTCCTGGTCGAAGAGGAACAGCTCCCTGACCGGGCCGACGGAGATCGTAGGTCCGACGAGGGCCGGGCAGAGCTCGCCGATGCCGTGATTCGCCTCTGGTACACGGGGAGTTGGCCCGGACTCGACGGTACGGCGCCCTTCACCGTCTCCGCCCGCGCCTACGCAGCGGGGCTCGTCTGGCGCGCCTTCGGCGGGGAGCCGCCAGGTGTCGGGCCCAGCGGCTTCGGAAGCTGGGCCGAGGCTCCCGTCGACGTCGCCGCAGGGGCCGGAGTCGCGCGGTGAGCCCGGGTCGCCCTGGTCGCCCGCAGGAGTACGACGTGATCGTAGTCGGCGGGGGCTTCGCCGGGACGTTGATGGCGCACCGGCTCGGTGAGCGCGGCCGGCGCGTGCTGGTCCTGGAGGCGGGGCTGCGGGCGGTCGACGCCGCGCAGGGGCATCGACAGGCGGTGGACACCTACCTCGCCGCCTCGGCCAAGGTCCCGGGATCTCCGTACCCGCCGCATCCGGCGACGCCCCGGCCCGAGGTCACCGACCTGACCGGCCTGGCCGGCGGGGGGTACCGATCCGACGGCTACCTGATCCAGCGGGGCGAACTCCCCTACGCCAGCGGATACGTGCGCGCGAACGGCGGAACCGGCAACGTGTGGACCGGGCTCACCCCGCGGATGCACCCGGAGGACTTCCGTACCGACCTCTTCGGCTACGGCCGTGCCTGGCCCATCGGTTACGCCGACCTGGAGCCGTACTACCGGGCCGCCGAGCGGGAGATCGGCGTCGCGGCCGACGCCGACGAGCAACGCGCCCACGTCGGGCTGCCCCTGCCCCACGGCTACGTCTTCCCCATGCGCGCGCTGCCGCCCAGCCACCTGGACCGCCTGATGGCGGGACGGCTGGACGGCCGGTGTGTGAAGGACCCGGGCGCCGACGATCCGGTGGAGCTGCGGGTCGCAGGAACTCCGCACGCCCGCAACGGGGTTCCGCACCCCTCGTACGACGGCGGCGCCGGGTACGTGCCCGTGGGCGCCGAAGGACGGTCCGACCCGCACAACCGCTGTGTTGGTCACGCCAGTTGCATCCCGGTCTGCCCCTCCCAGGCCAAGTACACGCCCCTGAAGACCCAGGCACGCTGGAGCCCCACGGTGGAGCTCGTCGACCGGGCGGTCGTGAGCCGCGTGCTGGTGGACGGCACCGGCCGCGCCACGGGAGTCGAGTACCTCTCGTACGGGGACGGGGACGGGGACGGGGGCGGGGACGGGGGCGGGGACGCGGACGGGGTCACCCGGCATCGCGTTGCCGCGGACGTCGTCGTCCTGGCCGCCCACGCCGTGGAGAACGCCAAACTGCTGCTGCTCTCGGGTCTCGCGAACCGCAGCGGGCAGGTCGGCCGGAACCTGATGGACCACCCGGTGCTGCTCGCCTGGGGCCTCATGCCGGAACAGGTGGGTCCGTACCGGGGCCCCGGCTCCACCTCGGGCATCGAGGGCTTCCGCTTCGGCCGGGCCCGCCGCCGACGGGCACCGTTCCGCATCGAGATCGGCAACTGGGGCTGGGTCTGGGCCACGGGAGGCCCCGACTCGGACCTCGCCGCGCTCCTGGGGCCCGCCGGCCGACAGGGGGGCGGCGGCCTGCGCGGCGCCACACTGCGAGCCTCCGTAGCGGACCGGGTGGGCAGGCAGTTCGCCCTGCAGTTCGAGATGGAACAGGGTGCCGATCCGGCCAACCGCATCACCCTCGACCCCCATCGCAGCGATGCCCTCGGGCTGCCGCGCCCCGTCGCCACGTACAACCTCTCCGCACACGTCAGGGACGGCATCGCGGCGGCAAAGGAAGTCTCCGACCAGATCTTCGCGCTGCTGGGCGCGGAGGACCACAGCGACTACGCACCCGGCCCCGGCCAGCCCGGCCATTTCGTCCATCACGGCCGCTCCTACGCCTTCCGCGGGGCGGGGCACGGCGCCGGCACCCACATCATGGGCGACTCGCCCACGACCTCGGTCGTCGACGAGTGGCAGCGCTGCTGGGACCACCCGGGGCTGTACGCGATCGGCTGCGGCAGCCTGCCCTCGGTCGCCACCTCCAACCCCACGCTGACGATGGCCGCGCTCGTCCTGCGCAGCGCCGAACGCGTGGAAGGCGAACTGACCGAGCGAGACCGGCCCGTCGCCCTGCACCGCACCGAACCCGCCACGATCACCGGAGACGCCTCGTGAGCCCGATGCCCCTGCCGCCCGTACCGGCCCCGTACCAACTCCCCTTCCACTACGGCGCTCTCCACAACCTCGGCCTGGACTTCCTGGTCGATCCCGCCGTGGCTCGGGACGTCCTCGCCAAACACCATCCCGCCCTGAGCGCCGCGGAGTTCGGCGGACGAGCCCTGGTGTCGGTGAACTTCCAGCTGTACTTCGCCCAATACCAGTTCGGCGCGGGAATCACCCAGGAGGTCGAGGTGAACGTCATCGCGTTCCCCACGGACGCGGCCGACCGCCTGCCCGACCTGTCGTACGAGCAGTACGCGCAGGGCTACGACCAGACCAAACTCCTCGGCATCGCCCGCATCCACGTGCTGTGCGACAATCCGCTCGCGATCGACGCCGGCCGCAAGCTCTACGCCGAACCCAAGCACCCCGGATGGTTCGAGGCGGCCATGCCGTCCCTCAACGGACCGGCCGGCAACAGCTGGCACGTGACCTGCAAGGCGGCCGGCCTCACACCCGAGGGCGATATCGAGCGCCACCCCACCGGCCTCTTCACCCTCGCCGCCGACCTCACAGGCCTCACCGGTACCCCCGTGAACAACACCCCCATCACGGGCTACGGCACCGACGACACCGGCCGCCCCCTGGCCGGCCCCATGAACGTGTACCAGCCCTACCTCTGGTACGCCCCTGCCGACATCGCGGCCGACCGGGCCCACCTCGCCGTCCTCGACCCGACCGCCGACGTCGGCCAGGACCTCACCCGGCTGCTGAACGGCACCGCCCCGGCGGGAGCCTGGACCTACCAGTCATCCCCGGTCGCCGCCCACAACCGCCCCTACTACCTGCGGCACTGATCCGGCTCCGACTCACGCCTGCCGGCCGAACCGGCGGTTGCTCCGCGAGATGGTTCACTCATCACAAGTCTCTTCAACACCAAGGAAATTCGTGTCCGACATACCAGCCACCTTCCACGCGGGTGTCAAGCCCGTCACGGACGACCCGGCAACGCCGCCGAAGAAGTTCACCACTGACTGCTCGCTGTGCGGCAAACCCCTGATCCCCAGCCGGCATCGCTTCGTCACGTTGGGCTCGCAACACGGCTGGCCTCTGGCATGGCACCTCACGAGCGACACCACCACCTGCGTCCCCGGCATCGTCCCCAGGCCCGTAACCCTCGTCGCCCTGTCCAAGGGAGACCACATCCTGGGTCCGGACGGCCGGCCACACGTCGTGCACGAGTGCACTCCGCTCACCCGCGGTTACCGACTCCACGCCATCAGCCGGGCGCCGGTATATCTGGACTACGCCCACTTCTTCCTCGTCCCCGAGGCCACCGAATTCGACCGGCTTCGCGACCAGGCGAACACTGCGCCGCGAGCCTTGGCTCCGGCCGGCTTCCGCTTCCCCACCTACGACTCGCTGCTCTTGACCGCCGACCAGATCGACGAACTCTCGCCGGCCGACTTCGAGCTGTTTGTGGCCTCACTCCTCGAATACAGCGACTGGAGCATCGTGCGGCGAGGCGGGCACTCGAACGACCGCGCGGCGGACGTCCTGGCTGTGGATCGGGAGGGTGTCTACGTCGCCGTCCAGTGCAAGCACACCAGCACCGGCAGGGGCAGCAATGTCGGTGCACCCACCATGTACCAGGTGAACGGCACAGCCCTTGCCGAACACGGCGCCACGGCGGCGTTGGTCGTGACCAACGGCGGTTTCACGAAGGAGGCCCGCTCCTTCGCGCGGCGCCACCGAATTCCGACCATCGACAGGAGTGCCCTCCTGCTCTGGGCCAGCCGGAAGGCGACCCTCCACGACCTTCTCTCCGCGTCCACGTAGTCGCCCCTCCTGGACCACATGCGGGGCAAGACCCGGATCGATGCCGTCGACGACTTCGCCTATCCCCTGCCGGTGACGGGCCGGCATGCGTCCGGGAAGCCGAGCGGCGCGGCGTGTGCGCCGCCGGAGTGCTGCGCACACGCCGGATCAGCTGCCGATGCCGAAGTGCACGTACCGCGGTTCCACGTTGCGGCGGTCGAAGCCGCCCTGGAGGGTGTAGCCGGAGGCCACCCAATCCGAGGAATTCGGATCATGGCGGTGACAGGTGAGGTAGTCACCCCACTTTCCCCCCAGGGGGCCGTGTGTGCTCGTACTGGTGATGGCCAGCCGCCATTCGCCGCCGTCGCGGAAGCCCACCACGTGCGAGGGATGCCTCGGACCACCGCCGAGGAACAGCGTGACGCCGACGATTCCCTGGGCGTTCGGGCAGGCCGCCGGCTGGGCGTACGCGGACTCCTGGCTCCAGATGTCGGGCTCCTCCACCAGAGCCTGCGTGGTCACGTCGACGACCGCGCCCTTGACGTACGGCATGGGCCGTCCGGACCGGGGCCCGGCCGTCCACAGGAATCCCGCGCGGGTGCCGCTCACCCAGCCGCCGGTGATGCGCGAGTCGGTACGGGTGAGCCACTCGACGCCGCCGGGTCCGGGAGCGGAGAACGGATCGCGGGTCCACTGGCTCACCTGCACATCGAACGAGCCCACCGTGTTCGAGGCGTCGGGCCAGCCGTACACCCTCAAGGTCCGGCCGCCGTTGTGGCTGGCGAAGAACATGCTGCCGACCGCGCCCTGGGTGAGCCGCAGGGAACCGTTCTGCGTCGTTGTCCACCACTGGTACGTCAGCTCGGTCGCGGCCTTGAGCGCATCGAGGGGCACCTTGAAGGCGAAGGCGCGCTGCCAGTTCCCTGCCGCGTTGAAGGCGTTGAAGGTGATGTAGAGGTGGTTCGAACTCACCGCCGCGTCCGGGTAGTCGAACCACATGTCCGTCCACGAGTGGTCCAGGTCCCGCGGACTGAAGTCCTGCCACTTCCATGCGGTCGGGTCGTCACCAGGGGCGTAGGCCACACGGAAGACGTTGCTGCCCGCCTTGGCGCTGTACTGGAGGATCCAGATCCAGAGGTCCCGGCTGGGTTCGTAGAGGACGATCTGGTCGCAGCAGAAGCCGCCCGCCGCAGAGGGCAGCGTGGTGAACGGATCGACCAGGGTCCATCCCGCGCCGTTGTCGGTGCTGCGGCCGGCGAACCAGTTGCCGGTGATGAAGATGTTGTCGTGGGATGTCGCGACGGTCGGCTCGTGGATGGTGCCGGTCTGGACGCCGGTGGCGTTGTCGTCGAGGCCGATGTTCTTGATGAGGCGGACTTGGGCCATGACTGCTGTCCTCCGTCACTGTTCCTCGGGCTCGTCCAGCTCCTGGGGAATGGTTTCGGGCACCTGGTCCTGAGCGGGGCCCATCGGCTTGCGACGTCGGCTGACCTTCTCCTCGCGGGCGTCGAGCTCCTCGGGTGTCGGCGTACCTTCCGCCGACTCGGCCAGCGCCCGGGCCCGCTTTCCGGTCTTCGCCAGGGACTTCGGCTTGCGGGCATGCCCCACATTCGCTTCCTGCGCCACGTACGGGGGACCCTCGGTCCGCTTCTCGTTCGACATCTGACAGCCTCCGGTTCCTGCTGATCAGCTCACTCCGTGCGCGGCTGCAGCGCCTTGGCCCTGCGCCATTCACCGCGCGCGAGAAGCGAGAACGTGAGCGTGGCGCAGACGGCGAGGGCGACGATGACCCATTCGAGCGCCCCGCTGTGCTGGTCGGGGTCGACCCCGAAGACCTCTTCGATCCAGTCGCGCCAGAGCAGGGTCACGATGAGAAGGATTCCGCTGATCGCGGCGGCGATCGCCTCGATCCAGCCGCGCATACGCACATTACGCATCATCTTGCGCACCCTTCGCGAGGTATTCCACGGCCGGACCGGCCGCTGCACAACCGAGGCCAGGGTGAGGGCGCCCGCCGGACGGACGGGCAGCGACGGCCCATCAGCGGCACCGCCACCGCAAGCAGGCGGCAACAGAAAATGCCGGGCCGGGGCCTCACTCTCAGTAGGCGCCGCACCCCCGAGACTGTCAAACGCACCGGTACGGGTGCGCGCCATGGAACGAACCCCGCCGAGGCGTGGCGGGACACCAGCGGACCTCACGAACTGTCACCAAAGTCAACATTCAGCGCACCCGCCCACGTGCCTTCAGCGGCACCGGCGGGAGTTGCGGCGCGGGGATCGGAGGGCCGTCGTAGCCCTTCACTTCGCCGTAGCGGGTGCCCTCCATCCAGTCCTTGCGGAACTGGACGATCTCCTCGTTGCTGCGCCCGATCCAGTTCCAAAACATGACGATCTCCTCCTCGAACGGCTCGCCGCCCAGGAGCATCAGGCCCGCGTCCGAGGTTGCGCGCAGGGGGAGTTCGGTGCGGCCGCAGCCCAAGTAGAGCATCGAGCCCGGGAGGACCGGGACGCCGTCGACGTGGGCTTCGCCCGACATCGACAGGACCGCGTACTCGAAGTCCGGGTCGAGCGGGAGGCGGGTCTCGGTGCTTGCCGTCAGGGCCAGGTCGGCGCCGACGATCGGGGTGTACGCCGTGCCGGGCGAGGTGGCGGTGTCCAGGGTGCCCAGGATGACCGTCGCCGTCAGGCCCGGGGCCGTCACGTGGGGGAGGTCGGCGTGGTGCTGGAAGTGGGGTTCCACGTCGCGGTGGGCGTCCGGGAGGGCGACCCAGAGCTGGGCGCCGTGCAGGAAGCGGGCGTGCGGGCGCGGGCTCTCCTCCGAGTGGCTGATGCCGCGGCCGGAGGTCATCAGGCCCAGCTCGCGCGGGCGGATCGTGGCGAGGCTGCCCACGCTGTCGCGGTGCAGCACCTCGCCCTCGTGCAGCCAGCTCACCGTCTGGAGTCCGGAGTGGGGGTGGGGAGCGACCTGCATGCCGGGCTCGTCGGCGATGTCGTCCGGGCCGTAGTGGTCCACGAAGCACCAGGCGCCCACCATGCGGCGGCCCAGGTTCGGCAGGAGTCGGCGTACCTCGGTGGACTCCCCGAGCTTGACGGTGCGCGGGCTGAGGAGCTCGCGTACCGGTTCGGCCACGACGAAACCGCGGCCGCCGCAGGCGGAGAGAGCGGGCTGGCGATCGAGATTGCTCATGCGGACAACCTAGTCCCGAGGGGGAGGCTGCGGCGGGTGGAATGTTCCACCGTACGGGCGTGTTCGAGCGGGGGACACCGGGCGTAAGGAAGGGACTCGATGAACGGGCCTACGACGTACCTCGAGCACGGGACGGCAGCCGAGCGCTGGGACCGGGCCCTGCTCTTCTTCGAGGCGAGGGAGTATGCGACCGCCGCCCGCGTCCTCGACACCCTGGCGGGCGAGGTCCCCGAGCAGCTGGCGCCCCGGCTGCTGCTGGCCCGCGCCTACTACCACTCCGCCCAGCTCTCCCGTGCCGAGCACGAGCTGCGCGCCATCCTGGAGCGCTGGCCGGTGGAGGACTACGCGCAGCTGATGCTCGGTCGCACCCTGGAGCGGCTGGGCAGGGCCGACGAGGCCCGTCCGTACCTGCGGACGGCCGCCGCGATGGCCGGGGATCTCCCCGAATAGGGCCGATCGGCCCTCCTCGCGGGCGGGCCGGGGCCCGTCCGTGCGGGGGCGGGGCTCCGGCTCGGTTAGCCTGGGTCGCATATGAACCGCCTGACCACGCCCTTCGGCTCCTACGAGCTCACCCGCTTCCCCGAGGATCCGCGCGACCGGCTCCGCGCCTGGGACGCCGCCGACGAGTACCTGCTGCGCCACCTCGACTCCGGTACCGGTGAGCGCGGTCCGGTGGACCTGGCCGCCGCCGCCGGCCGGATCGCCGTGCTCGGGGACCGCTGGGGAACGCTGACGACGGCGCTCGCCGCGTACCGCCCGACGCAGATCACCGACTCCTCCCTCTCCCGTTCCGCCACCGCGGCCAATCTGGACCGGGCCGGCATCGGGACGTCCAAGGCGACGGTGACGCTGCTGACCACGCAGGACCCGCCGCCCGAGAAGATCGACGTCCTGCTGGTGCGCGTGCCCAAGAGCCTGGCGCTGCTGGAGGACCAGCTGTACCGGCTGGCCCCGCACGTGCACGCGGGCACCGTGGTCGTCGGCGCCGGCATGGTCAAGGAGATCCACACCTCCACCCTGCGGCTCTTCGAGAAGATCCTCGGCCCGACGAAGACCTCCCTCGCGGAGAAGAAGGCCCGGCTGATCTTCTGCACGCCGGGCACCCCGGGTGCCATCCGTCCCACGGCCGCCGACCCGTGGCCGCTGACGTACACGGTGGACGAGGAGGCCGGCTCGGCCTCCGGGCTGACCGTCGTCAACCACGCCGGGATCTTCTGCGCGGACCGGCTCGACGTCGGCACCCGCTTCTTCCTCCAGAACCTGCCGACCAACACCGACGGGGCCACGGTCGTGGACCTGGGCTGCGGCAACGGCGTCGTCGGTACGGCGGTGCAGGTCCACGATCCCGACGCCCAGGTCGTCTTCACCGACGAGTCCTACCAGGCGGTCGCCTCGGCGCGGGCGACGTACCGGGCGAACGTTCGCGAGGGCCTGCGGACCGCCGAGTTCCACGTCGGCGACGGGGTGGCCATGCTGGACCCCTCCTCCGTCGACCTGGTGCTGAGCAATCCGCCGTTCCACTCCCACCAGGCCACGACGGACGCGACGGCGCTGCGGATGTTCGCGCAGTCGCGCAAGGTGCTGCGGCCCGGCGGCGAGCTGTGGATCGTCGCCAACCGGCACATGGGCTACCACACCCACCTGCGCCGGCTGTTCGGCAACAGCGAAGTCGTCGCGAGCGAGCCGAAGTTCGTGGTTCTGCGCGCGGTCAAGCAGGATCGCCCCCGGCCCATGTGACCTGCCGGTACGCAGCCTTGTGACCTGCCGGTACGTCCTACACTCGGCCGCGTGAGCAGCCAGGTGGAGGACGGGATCGGCGGCGGGCGCTACCGCCGCGAGGACGTGGCCCGGGCGGCCGGCGTCAAGGTGCGCAACCTGCGCTACTACCAGGAGCGCGGGCTGCTGCCGCCGCCGCGCCGGGAGGGCCGGATCGCCTGGTACTCCGACGACCACCTGACCCGGCTGCGCCTGATCAGCGACCTGCTGGGGCGCGGCTACACGGTCAACGGCATCGCCGAGCTCCTGCACGCCTGGGAGGACGGCGGCGGCCTGTCGCAACTGCTGGGCCTGGAACGGGAGATGACCCGGGACTGGGTGCAGGAGGAGCCGGTCACGATGTCCCGGGCCGAGCTGCGGGAGCTGTTCGGCCCGACGGCCACGGCCGAGGACACCCGGCGGGCGGCCGAGCTGGGCTACGTCACGGTCGACGGGGACCTCGTCACCCACCGGAGCCCCCGGCTGCTGGACGCGACGCTCGCGCTGGTGCGCGAGGGCGTGCCGCTCGCGGAGATCCTGGACGCCGGAGAGTTCGTACAGGCGCAGGCGGCCGCGCTCGCGGACCGGTTCGTCGGGCTGTTCCGGCGGCATGTGATCGGTGCGCAAGGGCTGGAGCGACTTTCGGCCACGCAGCTCCAGCACATCACGGCGGCGGTGACGGCGCTGCGGCCGGTGGCCGGTGAGGTGGTGGCCACGGAGTTCGCGCGGGCGATGGCCCTGCGGGTGGACGCGGAGGTCGCCGAACTGCTGCGTACGGAGCAGTAGGAGTCGGCCGAAAGGGCGCGCTCGCACAACCTTGCCAACCACCATTGGCACTCTTACATTCAACTCGTCGGTAACAACGGTGCACAGCCGAAATAAGGGACGATCTCATGGCAGATTCCCCCGAGTTACCCGAGCCTCCCGGCCCTCCCGGCCCTCCCGCGCCCCCCGCACCCCCCGCACCCCCCTCAGGCGACGGCCACGTCCGCTGGCGCCGGTTCGCCGTCCTGACCGTCCCCGCCGTCGCCGTCACCGCCGGCCTCGGCATCGCCCTCGCGCAGGGCGTTCTCGCCGCCTCCTTCGCCGTGTCGGGGCAGCAGTTCAAGGTGTCGGCGAAGAGCCTGGAGGGCGAGGGCTTCGCCCAGTACGGCAGCGTCGACGTCAACGCCCGCGAGGAGCTCATCCCGGTGGCGGTCACCGCCATCAGGGAGGCGAAGCTGAACAGCCTCTGCCAGTCGGTGGTCACCACCCTCCCGGTGATCGGGGACATCTCGCTCAACCTCACCGCGGGCCAGAAGACCCCGGTCGAGGCGAGCAATCTGTTCGTCGACGCGACGCAGCTCTCCGGCGATGCCGTCTTCAGCAACATCGAGATCGGGCGCGACGCCTCCACCCTCGACAAGGGGCCGGCCGACGCGCAGGGGATGCAGGACCTCTTCGCCCAGCAGGCGGACAGGGTCAGCATCACCAACCTCCAGCAGACGGCGTGGGCGACCAACGCCGGCACCTTCAAGCTGTCGGGGCTCAGCATGAACATCAGCAAGGGCAAGAAGGAATGCTTCTGACCCGCTGGCGGCGGTGGCGGCGCAGCAGGCCGTTCTGGGGCGGGCTCCTCGCCGTCCTCGCCGGGACCGAGATCTGCCTCCTGCCCCTCGCACCGCTGAAGGTCATGCTCCAGCAGGGGGTGGCGGGCATCCCCTCCGTGCTGATGGGCATCGTCATGATCGTGCTCGGGCTCACCGCCTGGTTCTCGCCCCCGCAGCGGAACCTGGCCGGTGTCCTCACCACGCTGATCGCCACCGCCGCCCTGGTCATGTCGAACCTGGGCGGGTTCCTGATCGGCACCCTGCTCGGGATTCTCGGCGGCGGCCTGATGTTCGCCTGGCAGCCCTACGCCGCCCCGCTCCCCAGCTCCTCCCCCACCCTGCACCAGGATCCCCAAGGAGCACAGCCATGAGCCGTACGCGCACCGCGCTCGCCCTCGGGATGGCCGCCGCCGGAGCCCTGTCGGTGGCCTCGGTCACCGCCTCCGCCGCGCCCTCGCCCCTGGCCGGGTCGACCACCGTCACCCCGGCCGGGCACTCCTTCAAGGCCACCCTCAGCGGGAAGGCCACCCTCAAGGCCGGTTCGGTGACGGTGACCTGCTCGGTCTCCGTCTCCACCGGCACGGTGCCGGCCGCTCCCGGCAACCACAACGCCGCCGGCCCGGTCTCCTCGCCGATCTCGCCGCCGACGTACAGCTCCTGTACCGCCAGCCTGCCGGGCGTGACCCCCACGGTCACCACCAGCGGCGCCTGGTCGGTGTCGATGCAGGACGGCTCCCCGATCACCGCGACGATGACCGTGCCGGTCGGCGGGCTGGTGCTCAAGACGACCGGGCTCGCCTCCTGCACCGTCACCGCGGCGCCCACGGCCGCGGCGAACGTGGGCGGCACCTGGGCCAACGGCGCGCCGTCGAGCCTGACCTTCACCAACGCCTCCGTGCCGGTCAAGGTGACCGGCGGGTTCGGCTGCCCGACGAGCGCGACCTCGTCCGTCTTCAACGCGGTCTACCTCGTCGCCGATTCGACCGATCCGGCGCAGCAGATCACCGTAGGGCCCTGACCCCGCGTACGAGCGGCCCGCCGCCCCGGAGCGTGTCCGGAGCGGCGGGCCGCCGGTGTGCCCACGGCGCCGTCAGCGGTGGGCCGGGAACTCCACCACCTGCTGGTAGGTGGGCCGGTTCTGCCAGTTGATCTGCGGATGGGCGAGGCCGCCGACGGGCCGCTGGACGATCGCGTCCGCGCACCACTGGTTGCCGGCCGCGCAGATCCCGTCGGCCGGGTACACGGCCGCGGGGGTGGCGGCCGCGGCCTGCTTCAGGGTGGCGGCCATCGCGTCACGGCAGGCGGCGAGGGAGCCGCCGCCGCAGTACACGCGGGCCGGCGGATCGGCCACCGGCTGCCCCAGCACCATGCGCAGGTCCTCGTCCACGTAGCTCCACCAGCCGTACTGGAAGGCCGACCCGGCATGCGAACCAGTGGGCCCGTGGCCCGCGTTGGGCGCTTCGTCGACGGTCAGCGAGGCCCGCAGGGCGTCGTAGAGCGGGGCGCCGAGGCCGGGCTTGAACTCGGCCTCGACCAGCAGCGGCCACCAGGCGTCCATGATCCGGACGGCGTCCGCGTGCGCGTACGTCTTCGACCCCTTGGCGGTCTCCTTGCGCTGCACGCCGCTCGCCTGCCACGCGGCCAGCTTGTCGATCGCCGCGCTCACCGCCGGATCGCCGGCCGGTGCGCTGCGCAGGACGGCCAGCAGCTCGGGCAGCAGGTTCTCGGCGCGCAGGTCGGTGACCGCGGCCTCGGCCATCGCCTGGGTGAGCTTGGCCCGGGTGACCCCGCCGGCCGCGACGAGCGGCTTGACGCGCCGGTCGAGGAGGTCGCCGCGGTGGACGGCGCCCATCCCGAAGCCGGCGGCGCTGTAGTCCTTGGCCTGCTTGTTGTTCCAACTGATGTAGTAGTCCTGCCCGATGGACTGCGGGTGTTCGGCGGGCGGGGTGTAGGCGGCGGTGTTCGCGGTCGGGTCGAAGCCCTGCCACTCGTGGCTCTGCCGGGCGTGCACGGGCAGGGCCGCGTCGACCCCCGCCGCGCGGACCGGGTTCAACCCGCTGTTGTAGTACGCCGCTTCGCGCGCGTCGGCGTAGAACCAGTTGAAGGCGTAGCCGATGTGCTGCACCGCCTGCTGGAAGGTGCGGGCGTCCTTGACGTACGAGGGGTCGTTCAGCATCTGGAAGCCGATGATCGAGTCGGCCTCGTGGCGGTAGGTGGAGCGCAGCGCGGTGTAGGCGACGGGTTTGCCGGCGACGGTGGCCCGGTGGGTGACGATTCCGTAGTGCGTGCGCCAGACCTGCATGCGGTAGGAGCCGTCGGGGGTCGGGTCGGCGACGGACTTCTTCCAGGCGTTGGTGTGCTCCAGCTTCTCCATCGGGGTGCAGGTCCCGCGGTAGAGGTACGCGGAACTGGAGGTGGTGGGCGCCCCGCCGCCCGGCTCGCAGAGCTCGACGGCGAAGGTGTCGGTGATGTCCTGGCCGGCGGAGGTGGCGCTCCAGGCGTAGTCCTGGCCGCGGCCGAGCTGGACGTACATGCTGACGCCCGCGAAGGAGGCGCCGCGGGCGCTGATGCCCGGGCCCTGGAGCTCCTGGAGCATGAGGAGTTGAGGGGCGAGGTAGCCGGTCTGCGGGCCGAAGACGGCGACCGGGTGGCCGTTCGCGGTGTGGGCTCCGGAGACGAGCAGGGCGTTGGACATGCTCTGCTTGACGGGTTTGGGCGGGTCGAGGGCCTCCTTGGCCGTCGCCGCGCCCGTACGGTCGTACACGAGCTGCTCGGGGACGACGGAACCGGCGTCCGGGAGGGCGGTGCCCTGCGGGTTCGCGGGCTTCTGGGCGTACGGGAAGCCCGTGCCGTCGTGGACTGTGAGCACGGCCTCGGCGTCGTTGCGCTGACGGAAGGACTCCCAGACCCGGGTGCCCTCCTCCAGGCCGTACTTCTGCTGCGCGGACAGCAGGGACAGCGCGGCCTGCACCTCGCCGCCGCCTCCGCCGCCGAACAGGCCGCCGACCACGGAGGCGAGGGCGATCAGGTCGGTGATCTTGAAGGGCTGGATCTCGCCCGCGTTGGTGATCGAGTCGATGTGGCCGGTGAGGACGTACTCGCCGGGGAAGTAGCGGCCGTTCTTGGACTGGGTGCGGTAGAGGTTGATGCCGTCGACGTAGGCCTGCGCGTCCTCCATCGCGAGGCGGCCGCGCTCGCCCTCGGTGGTGCGGATCCGGTCCACCTGGGCCTGGAGGTCGGCCTCGGTGTACGGGGCCTGCGGCCAGAACTGCTGCTCCAGGCCCTGGTTGGCGAGGGCGCCGCCCGCGAAGGGGGTCAGGTCTCCGCGGCCGACGTGCCGGAAGAGGTCCATCTGCCAGAGGCGGTCCTGGGCGGCGGCGTAGCCCGCGCCGAAGGAAGTGCCGTAGCGGGTGGTGCCCTTGATGTGGGGGACGCCGGTCTTCTTGTCGCGGGTGATGGTGACGTCGGGGCGCGGGCTGGCGGTGGATTCGACCTGGTCGCCGGGGACGCCGAAGGAGGCGTCGTTGAAGAAGTCGTTGACCTTGGCGTCGGTGAGGCCGGGGTAGCCGGCCACCAGGGAGTCGTAGCGGGCGAGTTGGTCGGAGGCGTGCGCGGGCATCGTGCCGAAGGCCTTGTGCAGCAGGATCTGGGCGAGGGTGGCGTTGCCGTTCTGGCCGGGCGGCAGGATGTCCGAGCACCGGCCGCCGCAGTAGTCGGCGATGGGGAGCGGTACGGGGTCCGCGGCGACGGCCGCGGGGGCGAGGGGGGAAAGCAGCGCGGCGCCGAGGGCGAGGATCCCGGCGGCCACAACGGTTCTCATACGTGCGGTGGGACGTCGCATGCGTGCTCCTCCGTGGGGGGCAGGAACCGGTCACGGGGAGGGTACTGGCGGGAACTACCACTCAGTAAGATGAACGACCGTCACTTTTCCGAGACCGAGGGGCCGCCCGGATCCGGGACGGCAGCGGCTACCGGGGGGCGACGACCACCCGGTAGTGGGTCGTCAACCGGCCGTCCTCGCCCAGGACATGGAAGGCAATGGCGGGCGGCTCGTCGAGGTGGACGTGGTGGTCGGGCGCCGACTGGATCTCCCACGGGAGCCGCAGGGTGGAGACCACGCCCGGCGCCACCAGCAGCGGCCGACCCGCGAAGGTGGTCGCGGCCGCGGTGTGGGCGTGCCCGCACAGGAAGGCCGTGAGGTGCGGGTGGCGCTCGGCCAGGGCCGCCAGCCGCTCCTCGCCGAACTGCCGGATCTCGTCCACGTACGGGGTGTGCAGCGGGACCGGTGGGTGGTGGAAGGCGACCAGGACGGGGGTCTCCCGCGGAGTGTCGGCCAGTACGCCGTCCAGCCAGTCGAGGGTGGATTCCTCCAGCAGTCCGTGGTCCTGGCCGGGGACGGACGAGTCGCACACCGCGAGGACGAAGCCGTCCCCGCGCAGCACCTGGTCGACCGGCGCGGCGGTCGCGGCGGCCCCCTCCCCGAGCAGCCCCTGCCGGAAGGCGGTCCGCTCGTCGTGGTTGCCGGGGCAGACGACCAACGGGTGCCGCGAGCGCAGCAGTTTGGCGGCCTCCTCGTATTCGGCGGGGGCGGCGTGGTCGGCTATGTCCCCGCTCACCAGTACGGCGTCCAGGTCGTGGGGCAGGCTGTCGAGGTACTCCATGACGGCGCGGGTGCGGTCGGCGGCCCGCGTGCCGCCGTCGAGATGGACATCGCTGAGGTGGGCGATCACGATCACGAGCGGTGACTCCTTCGTCTCTGGTCAGAGAGGTGATCACCCCATTCAACAGGCAGTCGGGTTACCGCGCTTGGCCGTCGATCCGGTACGGGACGAAGGTGCTGGAGTTCTCGTCGACGGCCAGGGGCAGGCCCAGCGGGGGCACCGCGCGCTGCGGGCAGTCGAGGCGCTCGCACAGCCGGCAGCCCATGCCGATGGGGGTGGCGGCGGCGGTGTTGTCGAGGTCGAGGCCGTCGGAGTAGACGAGGCGCGCGGCGTGCCGGATCTCGCACCCGAGGCCGATGGCGAAGGTCTTGCCCGGTTCGCCCCAGCCGCCGCGATGGCGGGTGACGGCGCGGGCGGTCCACAGGTACCGCTGCCCGTCGGGCATGGAGGCGACCTGGACGTGGATCCGGCCGGGCGCGGCGAAGGCCTCGTACACGTTCCAGAGCGGGCAGGTGCCGCCGGCCCGGGAGAAGTGGAATCCGGTGGCCGACTGCCGCTTGGACATGTTCCCGGCCCGGTCCACGCGGACGAAGGAGAACGGGACCCCGCGCAGCCGGGGCCGCTGGAGGGTGCTCAGGCGGTGGCAGACGGTCTCGTAGCCGAGGCCGAAGTGGTCGGTGAGGCGCTCGATGTCGTACCGGTACTCCTCGGCGGCCGTGTGGAAGGCGCGGTACGGGAGGATCAGCGCGGCGGCGAAGTAGTTGGCGATCCCGATCCGGGCCAGGGAGTGCGCGGTGGAGCCGGCCGGGAAGTCCTCCGCGGCCAGCCGGTCCAGCTCGTCGCCGTACTCCAGGAGGGCCAGCTGGGTGGCCATCCGGAACGCCTGCTGGCCCGGTCGCAGCCGGGCCGAGAGGTGCAGGACCCGGGCAGCGGGATCGTAGTGGTGGAGCCGTTCGGTGTCGGAGGTGATCCGCACCTGATGGCGCTCCGTCAGCCGCCGGGAGAGGGCGTGCAGGACATCGCCCGGCCGGATGCCGATCCCGCGCGCGAGCTCCTCGGCGGCGAGGTCGACCTCGTGCAGGTAGTTCTGGCGGCGGTAGAAGAACTCGCGGATCTCCTCGTGGGGCGAGCGGGGCGCGCCCGCGAGGGCGTCCCGGCTCTCCGCGGCGTCCGACAGCCGCTCGGCGAGCAGCTGGCTCCGACGGCCCAGGTCGAGCAGCACCTGGGCCACGGCGGGCATCCGGGAGGCGAGTTCGGCGAGGTCGGAGGGGGACACCCGGGCCTCGGCGACCTCTCCGGCGAGGGCTTCGCGCAGGTCCGCCACCAGCCGGCTCGCGTCGCGCTCCGAGAAGAAGCCGGGGTCGACGCCGAAGGCCTCCGTCAGCCGCAGCAGCACCGGCACGGTCAGCGGCCGCGAGTCGTGCTCCATCTGGTTGAGGTAGCTGGGGGAGATGGCGAGCACCCGGGCCAGGTCCGCCTGGCTCATCCGCCGCTCCTCGCGCAGCCGCCGCAGCCGCGCTCCCGCGTAGGTCTTGCTCACCGCGCCCCTCGCCCCCTCGCCGCTTCGCCCCTGCCCGTCCGGACAGCCGTCAGCCTACGCGAGGATCCCGCCGCTCCGGCCTTGGCAAGATTGGCAAAACCGCTTCCGAAGATTCGCAGAAGTTGGCATCCGTCCACGGTTGTTGGCACTGGGTGCCGCTGGGAGAGTCGTGCTGCGGGCCGCCGGAACCGGCGACCGAAGCGGGCGGGATCCGGCGGCCGCACCCCATTCCACGGCACGAAGTGCCATTCGTTGGCACCTTTTACGACTCTTGGAGACGGTGACGTCATGGCTCAGGCAGAGACGACGGCAGCAGCGGCGGACCTCGCGCAGCGGTGGGCGACCGATCCCCGCTGGGCGGGCATCGAGCGGACCCACGGCGCCGACGACGTGGTGCGGCTCTCCGGCAGCGTCCGTGAGGAGCACACCCTGGCCCGGCGCGGCGCCGAGCGGCTGTGGCGGCAGCTGCACGAGCAGGACTACATCCACGCCCTCGGCGCGCTGACCGGCGGCCAGGCCGTGCAGCAGGTACGGGCCGGCCTCCAGGCCATCTACCTCTCCGGCTGGCAGGTCGCCGCCGATGCCAACCAGGCGGGCCACACCTACCCGGACCAGAGCCTCTACCCGGTCAACTCCGTCCCCCAGGTGGTCCGCCGGATCAACAACGCCCTGCTGCGCGCCGACCAGATCGCCACCGCCGAGGGCGGCACGACAGGTTCGATCGATGGGGGGACGGACTGGCTGGCGCCGATCGTCGCGGACGCCGAGGCCGGTTTCGGCGGCCCGCTCAACGCCTTCGAGCTCACCAAGGCCATGATCGCGGCGGGCGCGGCCGGCATCCACTACGAGGACCAGCTCGCCTCCGAGAAGAAGTGCGGCCACCTCGGCGGCAAGGTCCTCGTCCCCACCTCCCAGCACGTGCGCACCCTCAACGCGGCCCGCCTGGCCGCGGACATCGCCGACGTCCCGACCCTGATCATCGCGCGGACGGACGCCCTCGCCGCCAACCTGATCACCAGCGACGTGGACGAGCGCGACGCGCGGTTCGTGACCGGCGAGCGCACCGCCGAAGGCTTCTACCGCGTCGAGAACGGCATGGCCCCGGTCATCGCCCGCGGCCTCGCCTACGCCCCGTACGCCGACCTCATCTGGGTGGAGACCGGCACCCCGGACCTCGACCAGGCCCGCGAGTTCGCCGAGGCGATCCACGCGCGGTACCCCGACCAGATGCTCGCCTACAACTGCTCGCCCTCCTTCAACTGGAAGGCCGCCCTGGACGACGACCAGATCGCCAAGTTCCAGCGCGAGCTGAGCGCGATGGGCTACCGCTTCCAGTTCATCACCCTGGCCGGCTTCCACTCCCTCAACCACGGCATGTTCGACCTCGCCCGCGGCTACGCCGAGCACGGCATGACCGCGTACGTCGACCTCCAGGAGCGCGAGTTCGCCGCCCAGGAGCACGGGTTCACCGCAGTCAAGCACCAGCGCGAGGTCGGCACCGGCTACTTCGACCTCGTCTCCACCGCCGTCAACCCCGCCTCCTCCACCACCGCGCTCGCCGGCTCCACCGAGGAGGAGCAGTTCCACTAGCACGGGCGCCGTCCACCGGTACCGACCCGGCGGGGGCCGGACCACCGTCCCGGTCCGGCCCCCGCCCCTTCCGCGACCGCCCTCTCCCTCAGGAGACCGCATGTCCACCCACGCACTGACCCGCCGTGTCCAGGTCCTCGGCGCACCGGGCGACCGTCACGAGGAGATCCTCACCCCCGAGGCGCTGGAGTTCATCGGCCGTCTCGACGCCGCCTTCGGCGAGCGCCGGCTGGAGCTCTTCAAGGAGCGCCGCCGCCGGGCGGCCAACCTGGCCTCGGGCACTCCGCTCGACTTCCCCATCGCCACCTCGACCGTCCGCGCCGTTCCCTCCTGGCGGGTGGCGCCTCCGGCGCCGGGCCTGACCGACCGCCGGGTCGAGATCACCGGCCCGCCCGACCGCCGGATGACCGTCAACGCCCTCAACTCCGGTGCGCGGGTGTGGATGGCGGACTTCGAGGACGCCACCGCGCCCACCTGGGAGAACGTGATCGGCGGCCAGCTGAACCTGCGGGACGCGATCGACCGGCGCATCGACTTCACCACCCCCGAGGGCAAGGAGTACCGGCTCGGGCAGGACCTCGCCACGATCGTGGTCCGCCCCCGCGGCTGGCACCTCCTGGAGGAGCACCTGGAGATCGACGGCCGTCCCGTTCCCGCTTCGCTGGTGGACTTCGGCCTGTACTTCTTCCACTGCGCCCAGCGGCAGATCGACGCCGGCCACGGCCCGTACTTCTACCTCCCCAAGCTGGAGAACCGGTACGAGGCCCGCCTCTGGAACGACATCTTCGTCCTCGCCCAGGACCTGCTCGGCATCCCCCGGGGCACGGTCCGCGCCACCGTCCTCATCGAGACGATCACCGCCGCGTTCGAGATGGAAGAGATCCTCTACGAGCTGCGCGAGCACAGCTCGGGCCTCAACGCCGGCCGCTGGGACTACCTCTTCAGCCTGATCAAGACCTTCGCGCACCGCACGGACTTCCTGCTCCCCGACCGGGCCAAGGTCACCATGACCGCCCCCTTCATGCGGGCGTACGGCGAACTCCTCGTCCGCACCTGCCACAAGCGCGGCGCCCACGCCATCGGCGGCATGGCCGCCCACGTCCCCGGCAAGGACCCGGCCGCCCACGAGGCCGCCCTGGCCAGGGTCCGGCTGGACAAGGAGCGGGAGGCCGAGGACGGCTTCGACGGCTCCTGGGTGGCCCACCCCGGCCTGGTCCCGGTCTGCCGGACCGCCTTCGACGCGGTACTCGGCGACCGGCCGCACCAGCTGGACCGCACCCGCGACGACGTCGAAGTCCGGGCCTGCGACCTGCTCTCGGTGCGCCGGATCAGCGGCCCGCCGACACCGGAGGGCGTACGCGCCAACGTGGCCGTGGCGCTGCGGTACTTCGACGCCTGGCTGCGCGGACACGGCGCGGTCGCCCTGTACGGGCTGATGGAGGACGCGGCCACGGCCGAGATCGCCCGGGTGCAGCTCTGGCAGTGGGTGCGCCACCGCGTCATCACCCGCGAGGACGTCCTCGGCCTCCTCGACGCCGAGTGCGCCGCGCTCGCGGCGGAACAGCCCGACGCCCTGGTGGCCGAGGCCCGCCGGATCCTGGAGGAGACCGCCCTCGGCCCCCTCCTGCCGTCCTTCTTCACCCCCGGGGCCTACGCCCGCCACCTCGTCCGCCGTACGGAGGCCCGCTCGTGACCATCCCCCTCAGCCGGGTCGGAGTCGTCGGAGGCGGCCAGATGGGCGCCGGCATCGCCGAGGTGTGCGCCCTCGCCGGGCTCGACACCCTCGTCTGCGAGGCCGACGCCCCCGCCGCCCGGGCGGCCCGCGAACGCGTCGCGACGTCCCTGGAACGGGCCGTCCAGCGCGGGAAGCTCGACCGCCTCTCCGCCGAGGACGCCCTCGCCCGCCTCGTCTTCACCAGCAGCCTCGACGAACTCGCGGACCGCCGCCTCGTCATCGAGGCCGTCACCGAGAACGCCGGGGCCAAGACGGAGCTCTTCACCGCACTCGACAAGATCGTCGAGGACCCGGAGGCCGTCCTCGCCTCCAACACCTCCGCCATCCCGATCATGCGCCTGGGCATGGCCACCGGCCGCGCCGACCGGGTCGTGGGCCTGCACTTCTTCAACCCGGTCCCCGTCCTGCCCCTCGTGGAGATCGTCTCCTCGCTGCACACCTCGGCGCGGACCGTGCGGGCGGTGGAGTCCTTCGTCCGCGACGCGCTGGGCAAGACCGCGATCCACTCCCGGGACCGGGCCGGCTTCGTCGTGAACAGCCTCCTCGTCCCCTATCTGCTCTCGGCCGTCCGCATGGCCGAATCCGGATACGCCACGCCCGCCGACATCGACGCGGGCATGGAACTCGGCTGCGCCCACCCCATGGGCCCGCTCAAGCTCGCGGACCTGATCGGCCTGGACACGGTCGCCGCCATCGCCGGGTCGATGTACGAGGAGTTCAAGGAGCCGCTGTACGCCCCGCCGCCGCTGCTCCAGCGGATGGTGCAGGCGGGGCTGTTGGGCCGGAAATCGGGTCGTGGTTTCCACACGTACAGCGGGTAGGCTTGCGAACGCAGCTGGTTCGCCCCCGTCCGCCAGGCGGGATGCGTCGTAAGAGGGAACCCGGTGGGAATCCGGGACTGCCCCGCAGCGGTGAGTGGGAACGACCGCCGTCATACGCACTGGACCCGGACGGGTCTGGGAAGCGACGGCCAGTAGGTGTCTGCCCGAGTGGCAGGCGTGCCCACGAGTCCGAAGACCTGCCCGTTGCCCGAGCGCGATCGACCGCGCCCGGTTTCCCGGTGACCTCGTGGGCGGGTCGGCGTGCACCTCAGGCGGAGCCTCCGTCGCGTACCCCTGGTACGCGGTCCCGGCGGTCCGCCCGTTCCGGCACCCTTCGCGCCTTCGGCCCCCACCGGGTCCATGGATACACGCTCGCGAAGGAGAGTTCCGTGACCACCCAGTCCGCAGCCGCGGCAGTACAGGCCACCGTGTACGGCTACCCCCGCCAGGGTCAGAACCGCGAACTGAAGAAGGCGATCGAGGGCTACTGGAAGGGCCGTGTCACCGCGGAAACCCTCCGGGAGACCGCCCGCGACCTGCGCCGGGCCAACTGGGCCCAGCTGGCCGAGGCCGGCATCACCGAGGTTCCGACCGGCGACTTCTCGTACTACGACCACGTGCTGGACACCAGCGTGATGGTCGGCGCCGTCCCCGCCCGGCACCGGGCGGCGGTCGCCGCCGACGCCCTCGACGGCTACTTCGCGATGGCCCGCGGCACCCAGGACGTGGCGCCGCTGGAGATGACCAAGTGGTTCGACACCAACTACCACTACCTCGTCCCCGAACTCGGCCCCGACACCGTCTTCACCGCCGACTCCGCCAAGCAGGTCGCGGAGCTGCGCGAGGCCCGCGCGCTCGGGCTGACCGCCCGGCCCGTGCTCGTCGGCCCGATCACCTACCTGCTGCTGGCCAAGCCGGCGCCGGGCGTCGCCCCCGGCTTCGAGCCGCTGACCCTGCTCGACCGGCTGCTGCCCGTCTACGCACAGGTGCTCGCCGATCTGCGGGCCGCCGGCGCCGAGTGGGTGCAGCTGGACGAGCCCGCCCTCGTCCAGGACCGGACCCCGGCCGACCTGGGGGCCGCGGCCCGCGCCTACCGGGAGCTCGGCGCGCTCACCGACCGGCCCAAGCTGCTGGTCGGCTCGTACTTCGACCGGCTGGGCGACGCCCTGCCGGTGCTCGCCAAGGCGCCCGTCGAGGGCCTGGCGCTGGACTTCACCGAGCGGGCCGCCGGCAACCTCGCCGATCTCGCCGCCGTGGGGGGCCTGCCCGGCAAGCGCCTGGTCGCGGGCGTGGTCAACGGCCGCAACATCTGGATCAACGACTACGCGAAGTCCCTCGCCACGCTGGGCACGCTGCTGGGCCTCGCCGACCGCGTGGACGTCGCCGCGTCCTGCTCCCTGCTGCACGTCCCCCTGGACGCCGCCGCCGAACGGGACATCGACCCGCAGGTCCGCCGCTGGCTGGCCTTCGCCCGGCAGAAGACCGCCGAGATCACCACCCTGGCCCGCGGCCTGGCCGGCGGCACCGACGCCATCGCGGCCGAACTCGCCGCCAACCGGGCCGACCTGGCCTCCCGCGCGCGCTCGGCGATCACCCACGACCCGGCCGTACGGGCCCGCGCCGCCGCGACCACCGCGGCCGATGCCCGCCGTCCGCAGCCCTACGCCGACCGGGCCACCGCCCAGCGGGCGCACCTCGGCCTGCCCCCGCTGCCCACCACCACGATCGGCTCCTTCCCGCAGACCCCGGAACTGCGCACCGCCCGCGCCGACCTGCGCGCCGGACGCATCGACACGGACGGCTACGAGGAGCGCATCAAGACCGAGATCCGCGAGGTCCTCGCCTTCCAGGAGAAGGCGGGCATCGACGTGCTCGTGCACGGCGAGCCCGAACGCAACGACATGGTCCAGTACTTCGCCGAGCAGCTGAGCGGCTACCTGGCCACCCAGCACGGCTGGGTCCAGTCGTACGGGACGCGCTACGTCCGCCCGCCGGTCCTCGCCGGCGACATCTCCCGTCCCGACCCGATGACCGTGCGCTGGACGGCGTACGCCCAGGCGCAGACGGGCCGTCCCGTCAAGGGCATGCTCACCGGCCCGGTCACCATGCTCGCCTGGTCCTTCGTACGCGACGACCAGCCGCTCGGCGACACCGCGCGCCAGGTCGCCCTCGCCCTGCGCGACGAGGTGAACGACCTGGAGGCGGCCGGGACTTCGGTGATCCAGGTGGACGAGCCGGCCCTGCGCGAGACCCTCCCGCTGCGGGCGGACGGGCACGCGGAGTACCTGGCCTGGGCCACCGAATCGTTCCGCCTCACCACGAGCGGGGTCCGGCCGGAGACGCAGATCCACACGCACATGTGCTACGCCGAGTTCGGCGACATCCTCCAGGCCATCGACGACCTCGACGCCGACGTCATCAGCCTGGAGGCCGCCCGCTCCCACATGCAGGTGGCGGACGAACTCGCGGGTGCGGGCTACCCGCGCGAGGTCGGCCCCGGCGTGTGGGACATCCACTCGCCCCGCGTCCCCTCGGCCGACGAGGCGGCGGCCCTGCTGCGCAAGGGACTCCAGGCGATCCCGGCCGAGCGGCTGTGGGTCAACCCCGACTGCGGGCTGAAGACCCGCGGCTGGCCCGAGACCAGGGCCTCCCTGGAGCACCTGGTCGCCGCGGCCCACACGGTCCGGTCGGAGCTGGCCTCCGGCTGACCGACCGCGCCGGGAAGAGCTCCGTGCGCGCTCTTCCCGGCGCGTCCGGCCCGAATCCCGGGCACCCTGGCACCGGTCCCGGGAACCAGGAGCAGCGCTCATCCGACTCATGGCGGGGACGGTCCGCGAACGAAGGATCCGGACGTCCCCGGGCACACGTGAGGCGGAGAGGGACGGATGGGCGGGCTGGACATACGCATGCGGGAGGTCGCCTGCCGTCACGGCCGGGTGGAGGCCGTCGCCGGGGTCGATCTGGAGATCGCGGCCGGCGAGCGGGTGGCCCTGACCGGGACCAACGGCTCGGGCAAGTCCACCCTGCTGCGCGCCGTCCTCGGGCTGCACCGGCACATGACCGGCAGCATCGAGGTCGGCGGGCGCGGTACCGGTACTGCGGCCGAGTGGGCCTGGCGGCGGCGGGCCTGTGCCTGGATTCCGCAGAAGCCGGCGGCCGGCCGGTTCCCACTGCTGGGCGCCGAGCTGCTGGCCAGCAGCTCGGCCCCGGTCGAGGCCGGGGAGGCGGCCGAGCGGCTGGGCGTAAGGGGGCTGGCCGGGCGGCCGCTGCACACCCTGTCCGGGGGCCAGTTGCAGCGCATGTACCTGGCGCGGGCCATCGGCTCGGTGGCCGCGGGGGCCGGGGTGCTGCTCGCCGACGAGCCCACCGCGGCGCTGGACTTCCAGGGGCAGGAGGAGGCGGCCGACGTCCTGGCCGACCTGCCCGTCACCCTGGTGGTGGTCACCCACGACCGGGCGCTCGCGCAGCGGTGCGACCGGGTCCTGGAGATGGCCGCCGGACGGCTGCGGGAGGTCCGGTGATCCTGGCCGCGGACGTCGGTGAACTGCTCCGGCTGGCGCCGGTGCAGCGGGCGGGGATCGCCCTGCTGCTGGCGGCGGTCGGGCTGCCGGTGATCGGCGTGGTGATCGTCGGGCTGGACATCATGCCGGTGCGCTTCGCGATGATGCACGTCGCGCTGCTGGGCATCGCCGTCGGTCTGCTCACCGGGCTGGACCCGATGCTGTGCGCGCTCGTCGCGTGCGCCCTGTCCGGTGCGGGGGTGGCCCCTCTGGCGCGCACCCCCGACGGCCTGTCCGGGGCGATGGGCCTGCTGATGAGCCTGGCCATCGCGGCCGCGCTGCTGGTACTGGCCGTGTCGGGGGTCAACGCCTCCGGGGCCTTCGCCCTGCTGTGGGGGTCGATCCTGTCCGTCGGGACCGCGGACCTGGTCGTCCTCGGGGTCCTCGCCTTCGCCGTGCCCGGCCTGTTCTGGTGGCGGCGCCGGGACGTGGCCCTGCTGCTGTACGACCGGGAACTCGCCCAGTGTTCGGGCGTCGCCGTGCGCGGGCTGACCCTCGTACTGCTCGTGCTGGTCGCCGTCTCGGTCGCCGGGGCCATCAAGCTCACGGGCGCCCTCCTCGTCGACGCCCTGACGCTGCTGCCCGCGCTCGCGGCCCGCCGTCTCGGCACCTCACTGAAGTCGATCACCCTGTGGGCGGTCGGCATCGGCATCGCCGTGAACCTGACCGGGTTCCTGATCGCCCTCTGGCTGGACTGGCCGCCCGGGCCGGTCCTCGTCCTGACCGCGGGGGCCGTCGTCCTCGCCGTCCACCTCATCCCCCTCCCCGAACGGAGAACCAGCTCATGGCGCGCACCCGCGTCCGCATCGCTTCCCTCCTCGCACTGAGCTCGGCGCTGGCCGTGGCCCTGCTGACCGGCTGCGGCAACGGCAGCGACGGCGACGGCCACGGCGACCCGGCGGCCGGAAACGGCAAGGACGGGCACCCGCACGGCGGGAAACCGGTCGTGGTCGTCACCACCAGCTGGGAGGGCGCCTTCGCCAAGGCCGCCGGCGCCGAGGACGTGAAGGTGATCGTGCCCTCGTCCGTGCACCACGCGCCCGACTACGACCCGAAGCCCTCCGACCTCGCCGCCGTCGCCAAGGCCGACTTCGTGCTGTACGCGCCCTTCGAACCGTACGCCGCGAAGATCAAGGAGGCGGCGGGCTCCAAGGCGAAGCTGGTGGAGGTGAACCTCGACAACGACCCCGACAAGGCCGGCGCCGAAGTGGCCCGGCTGGGCGAGCTGTTCGGCACCGAGGACGCCGCGAAGACGTGGAAGTCCGGCTTCGACACGGAGTACGCCAAGCTGTCCGGGGAGCTGAAGGGGGCCTGGCCCGGCGGGCAGAGCCCGACGGCCGTCGCGCAGGTCTTCACGGCCTGGTCGGCGAAGCTCGCGGGCGCGACCACGGTCGGCACGTACGGGCCCGAGGCGGTCACGCCCGCCCAGCTCGCGGAGCTCTCCAAGAAGAAGCCCGCGCTGGTCCTGGACAACGCCCACATGTCGACGGGAACCGTCCTGCCCGACTCCGGCGCCAGGCAGGTGAAGATCGTCAACTACCCGGGCGACGACCTCGACCTGCTCGCCGTCTACCGCAACGCGGCCGCCGAGCTGAAGAAGGCCATGGCGTCCTGACCGCGCGGCGCAGGGGCCCGGCGGCATGGCGCCGCCGGGCCCCTCCTTCATGTCCCGCCCGTCATCCGGCCTGTGCGAGCGGGGCCTCGGTCAGGCGGGCGCGCAGGGCCGCGCGGTCGGGCTTGCCGGCCGGTGTCAGCGGGAGTTCCCCGACCAGGAGGAGCCGCTCGGGGTGCTTGCGCCGTTCCAGCCCCCGCGCCGTGAGGTGCGCGCAGAGCCCGTCCAGCATGGGCGCCCGCCCCGCGCGGGGGACCACGCACGCCGCGAGCCGCTCCCCCATCACCGGGTCCGGCACTCCCACGCACACCACGTCGCGGACCAGCGGGTGGGAGGCCAGTTCCCGTTCGACCTCGGCGGGGCTGATGTTGGCGCCGCCGCGGATGACGATGTCCTTGAGCCGTCCGACGACGTGGAGGGTACCGTCCGCGTCGAGGAAGCCCAGGTCTCCCGTACGGACCCAGCCGTCGGGCGTGCGGTAGCGGGCGTCGAGCTCCGGGGAGGCCACGTAGCACAGCGGGGTCATCGGGCCGCGCGCGATGATCTCGCCGACCGAGCCCTGCGGCAGCGGCGCGCGCGTCTCGGTGTCGGCGATGCGGATGTCCGCGACCCGGGGGTCGGGCCGTCCCGCGACGACGCCCAGGCCGTCGGCCGGCGGGATGTCGCCGCCGAGGCCGGTGTGGCAGTTGACCCCGTCGGCCGAGCCGTACAGGTTCACGACCGGGCAACCGAAGGCGCGGGCGGCGTCCTTGGCCGTGGTCTCGTCGAGGGCCGACCCGCCCAGGATCAGGGCGGTGGGGGCGGGCAGGGCTTCCCCGTCGGCGTCGAGCCGGTCGAGCATCATCCGCACCATCGTCGGCACGCCCAGGATGTGCGTGGGCGCGTGCTCCCGTACGGCCGCCAGGGCCGCCTCGGGGGTGAAGTGGTCGAGCAGGACGAGCGTGCCGCCGTGCCGGGCCAGGGTGACGGCCGTCCCGTTGGAGCCGAAGGCGGAGGCCAGCGGCACCAGGAACAGGCAGCGCGGTGCGGCCCCGTCGGGCATCAGGGAGGCGAGGAAGTTGCCGCGGCCGCCGGCGAGCGCGTTGTGGGAGTACGCGACCATCTTCGGCTCGGCCTCGGAACCGGAGGACACCAGGATCCGCGCCGCGCTGTCCGGGTCGGGGCGGGCCGGTACGAAGGCGGTCGCGTCCGAGCGCAGCAGCCCGGAGAGCGGAACCGTACCCTCGGGGGCCGTCCCGGGCCCGGCCGCGATCACGTGGCGCAGGGCGGGCAGCGCGGGGGCCAGGGCGTGCAGGTCGGCGGCGTGGTGCGCGCCGCGGTGTTCGATCGCGGCGATGACGGCGACGGCCTCGGCGCGGCGCAGCAGGCCCTCGGCCTCCAGGGTGCCCCGGCCGACGGGGAAGGGCAGGGCGACCGCCCCGAGGGCGGCCAGTGCCAGGTCGGCGATCACGGCGCCCCGCTGGTTGGGGAGTTGGACGCCGACCACGTCGCCCGGGCGTATGCCGAGCTCCTGGAGGCCGGCGGCCAGACATCGCACCTTGCGGTCCAGCGCGGTGTAACAGAGCGCGCCCTTGGCGTCGATGACGGCCGTGTGGTGCAGGTCGGCGATCTGGCGCGCCCGGAAGAGGCTGTAGAGGTCGAGGTCGGGGCAGGTGCCGTCGACCACCCAGGAGCGGCGGAGTCGGGCGGGCAGCAGGTCGTGCAGTTCGACGGTCATCTGAAGCTCCAGGGGTCGGGAACGGCAGGAGCACCGTGGGCGTCGCGGCTGATCGAGCCGGCGAAGCGCGGGTCGTGGTGCAGAGCGGCGAGGTCGGTGGTGACGGCGGTGGCGGCCAGACCGTGGCTGCGGAGCTGCGACAGGGCGTCCTCGGTGGACAGTTCGCGCAGGTCGTAGGCGGTGGCCGCGGCCGCGCACGCGTCGGTCGGGGCGATCCAGCCGTCGGCCGTGCGCTGGGGATGCCGAAAGCCGGCCGGGCGGCGGGGGTGCTCGCCGCGGGCCGCCCGCCGCAGGGCGGGGGCGGTCAGGGTGTCGGCCGCGCCGAGCAGGGAGGAGTCCACGCGTACGCCGTGCCCGGTGCGGGCCCTCAGCAGCAGGCCCGCAAGGACCGCCTCGGCGCCGTGCAGGCCGCCGAGTACGTCGAGCAGGGTCATCAACGAGGGGGCCGGGGGCTCGCCTTGGGGGCGGACGGCCTCGCCGACTCCGGTGCGGGCCTGGACCATGAAGTCGGTGCCCATGGGGGCGTCGTCGAGCCGGTCGGCCCAGCCGCTCGTGTAGGCGTAGACGAGCGCGGGATTGACCCGCGCGAGGTCGTCGGCGTCGAGACCGAGCTCGGAGGCCTTGCCCGGGGCCCAGTTGTGGAGGAACACATCGGCCCCGGCGGCCATCTCCCTCAGGCGGCGCCGGTCGGCGGCCGTCTTGATGTCGATCTCGACGGCCTGCTTGCCCCGGTTGAGGGCGAGCCAGCGGGCGGAGATGCCGGAGCAGGCCGGCGGCATGCCGCGCAGCGGATCGCCGCCCGGCGGTTCGATCCGTATGACGTCGGCGCCCAGCAGGCCCAACAGGTGGGCAGCGAGGGGTGCTTGGATGCGGCGGCCCGCTTCCAGCACCGTGAGTCCGGCCAGTGGCCGGGCGGGCGTCGGGCCGGATGTGCGGTCCGCGGAGCCGCGTGCGGGTTCGGGCTCGGGTCCGGGTTCGGGGTGGCGCGGTTCGAGGAGCCGTGGTTCGAGCAGGCGCAGGGACCACGGGGCGGCGCCGTCGTGCTCGGCGGCCCGCTCGGCGAGGGTGCGCAGGACGCAGACCTCGGCGCCGGAGTGGGCGGCGGCCCTGCGGATCCGCTCCAGGGGATGGGCTCGCGTCACGGCGTGGAGGGCCGCGGGGAAGGGGGCGCAGGCGGTGGCGTAGCGGAACTGGAAGGGGCGCCAGCCGGCCCGTATCGCGTCGGCGGGCGCCTTCAGGGCCCGCCAGAAGGCGGCCCAGTCGCCCGGGTCGAGGGTCTCCAGCTCGAAGAGCAGGCCCTCGGCTGAGGTGAAGGGCGGCCCGCCGGGGGCGAGTTCGGCCGCCTCCCCCTCGTCGGCGCCGGTGGCGGCGAAGTACTGGGACACGGTGAGCAGCCCGGCCCGGTCCGCTCCGGTCGTCACCTGGCGGGAGGCCGTGCCGCCGCGGGCCTGGCCGACCAGACCGGCCAGCAGTCCCTGGACGGTGAGGACGGCGGTGGCGGTGGCCGTGTAGTCGGCGGCCAGGCCGCGCGGGACGCCGTCGCGGCGGCCGTGCACGGCCATGACGCCGGTCGCGGCCTGCACGGTGGCCTCGTCGGCGAGGCCGTTCACGGGCTCCCCGGCCGGGGAGCCCCAGCCGGTGACCGCGTGGGCGGGTGCGAAGCCGTCGCCGGTGAGGGCGATGTGCCCGGCGGCCGCGTCTCCGTGACCGGCGGCGCCTTCCGTTCGTGCGCCGAGCAGCCGCAGGTGGTCGGCGACGACGCCCGCGATCTGCGGCGGCCCCGAGGCGTCGAAGCGCAGTGTGTCGAGCGGCCCGACCGTCTGCGTGGTTGCTGGTGACGCCATGCCTCTCCTCTCCTGGGGCGGCGGTGACCGGCGCCCGGGTTCGTTCCGTGCGGGAACCGTGGGGCGTCCGTGCCCGACTGGTTCCACGGACAGACAGTCGGACAGCCGTTCCCATGGGTTCCCGGAAATCTGGAGAAGAGCAGTGGCAGATCGAGGCACGATCCACACCGGGATAGCCCAACAGGCAATGAACACAGGGGAGTTGAGGGAGCGAATCACGCAGTTCCTCCGCAGCCGGGTGATCCCGTACGAGCCGGTGCTGGACGCGGGCGGGGCAGCGGCGGCCAACGCCCGGCGCGAACTGCGCGACCACGCCCGGACGGTAGGGCTGTGGGCGCTGCCGCTCCCCTCGGAACTGGGCGGCGGCGGCCTGTCCTTGCCGGAGTACGCCGCGCTGGCCGAGGCCGAGGGCGCCAGCGACCACGGCCCGGCCGCGCTCGGCTCGGCTCCCCTGCTCGATGTCACGATGCTCGCGCGCCACGGCGGGCCCCGCGTCCGTGCGGAGTACCTCGCGCGTCTGGTCGCCGGGGAGATCCGTACCTGCTACGCGATGACCGAACCCGACAACCCCGGCACCGACCCCTTCCTGACCGGGACCCGGGCCGAGCGCCGGGTGGACGGCAGCTGGCGGGTCACCGGCCGCAAGTGGTTCACCTCCGGGGCCGCGGACGCCGACCTGGTGACCGTACTGGCCCGGACCGGCGGGTCCGCCGGCGATCGCGGGGGGCTGTCCCTGCTGCTCGTACCCACCGCCTCCGCCGGCTTCCGCGTCGTGCGCGAACTCCCCGTGTTCGGCGCGTCGGGCCAGTACGAGATCGCTCTCGACGCGGTCGCGGTACCGGCCGACCACTTGATCGGCGAGCCCGGTGCGGCCGTGGCCATCGCGGGCGAGCGGCTCCAGCTGGGCCGCACCCTGCGCTGCCTGCGCTGGCTCGGCCAGGCCCAGCGCGCCTTCGACCTCATGTGCGAGCGGGCCGCCACCCGCAGCGGATCGCGCGGACCGCTCGCCGGCCACCAGCTGGTCCAGCAGCACGTCTTCGACGCCCTGCTCGCGCTGCGGACCACCCGACCGCTGGTCCACGAGGCGGTGGCCCTGATCGCCGCCGGCCAGGACGCCCACACCGAGGTGGGGCTCGCGAAGGTCGCCGCCGCGCGGATGCTCCAGCAGGTCACGGACTCCGCCATCCAGGTCCACGGCGCCGCCGGCCTCGGCCCCGACACCGCCCTGCCCGCGCTCTTCCGCGGCGGCCGCGCCGCCCGGCTCCTCGACGGCCCGGACGAGCTGCACATCACCTCCGTGGCCCGCCGCGTCCTGCGCGGGTACGGGTGAACGGCACCTACACGCGGGTGACGTCGACGAGACCGGTGAGGGCGGCCAGCCCGAGGGCCAGGAAGAAGTCCCCCCAGACGAGTTCGTGCCGGGTGGCCAGGCCCCGGCCGGCGTCGTAGCAGCCGTCGAGGAGCATCCCCCCGCCGGAGAGATGGGCTTCGGTGAGGCGCTCCAGCACGGCCACCGCGCGGTACGAGCACCGCGCCGCCCGCGGCCCCGGCACGCGGGCGAGTTTCAGCAGGGCGACCGCGGTGATCGCGGCGGCCGAGGTGTCGAGGGGGCCGTCCGGCCGGGTCGAGTCGGCCGGCGGGACGCGTCTTCCGGCCAGGAACTCCCCGTACGAGAGGAGGCGTTCCTCCGCCTCGGCGAGCCGGCCGGGCCGGTGCGCGGCGACCTCGGGGAGCAGCAGCGCGTCGGCGAGCGCCAGCAGCAGCCAGGCCCGGCCGCGGGTCCAGCCCGCCGGCGGGTCCTCGCACGGCTGCCATCCGGTGTCCTCGGCGAACCGCCAGGCCGGCCGCGCCGGGCGGCCGTCGAGGCAGAGGTCGAGGTGCCGGTGCAGATGGGCCGCGGCCACGGCGGCTCCCTCCGGTCCGGCCCCGGCCAGCAGCGGCACCATGCCCGGCACTGCGTCCACGCGGGCGAGCAGGCGGGGCCCGCCCAGGGCGGCGCCCCAGGGCACCAGGCCGAGCTCGGGGTCGTGGGCCGCCAGGCAGGCGCGGGCGGCCCGTTCCCGCAGGGCCGCGGCGTCGGGGTCGTCCCCGGCCAGGACGGTCCCGTACCAGAGGATCAGGCCCCGGGTCGCGGTGTCCGCGTCGGCCCACGGCGCCAGCCGCGCCGTGCGCGCGGCGGCCGCCCGCCGGTCCGCCTCGGCGCCGGTGTACCGGGCCCGCAGCCACAGCAGTCCGGCCCAGAACCCGCCGGTCCACGAGCCACGGCCGGTCGTCGTCCACCGCCCGTCGCCGGGATCGGCGTAGAGGGGGAACCGGGCGCCCACCTCCGCCCGGGTCACCGCGACCCGTTCGAGCACCGCCGCCAGGGCCCGGCCGGCCCACTCCTCGGTCCTCACGCCGGCCGCCCCGGCCGTGGGCGCCGGTCCCGTACGGCCCAGACGAAGGCGACCGCGCCGGCGGCCGCGAACTCCGCCGCCACCAGCAGCCAGCCCGATCCGTAGGCGCCGCGCTCCGCGAGCCGCCCGAACAGTGGCGGTCCCACCGCGAAGCCGGCGAAGAACCCCGCGGCGACGAGCGCCGAGTCCTGGCCCGCCCGACCGGGCGCGGCCCGCTGCATGACGAGCACCATCGTCACGGCGTTGCCGGCTACGGCGAAGACCCCCACGGCGACGGCACCGGCCCACACCAGCGGGCCCACGACCACCGCGGCCGCCAGCAGCAGGGCAGCGCCCACGGCGCCGCCCGCCAGCCATCCCGGCAGCCACTCGGCGCGCCCCGGCCGGGCCGCCTCCGCCCAGCCCACCCGGCCGGCGATCCCCGTCACGCCCAGTACGGCGACCAGGGCGCCTGCCGCCGTCGGCCCCATGCCCAACTCCCGTACGCCGAACAGCGCCAGGTAGGTGTTGACCGAGGCGATCCCCCCGCCCAGGAACAGCGAGAAGACGGCCAGCCAGGCCACCGCTCCGCGCGGGACCAGCGGGGTACGGGAGCCCGCGGGCGGCGGCGGAGGGTCGGCCGGCAGCGCGCGCTGCGCCCACAGCCCGGCCGACAGCGCCGCACCGGCCGCCGTCCACACCGCGCCGCGCCAGCCGAGCCCGCCCGCGAGGGCCGTGAGCGGCAACCCGGCGGCGAAGGCCCCCAGTTGGACACCGGACTGCTTCATGCCGGTCACCGCACCCCGCCGGGCCGGCGGGACGGCGGCCAGCACGGCCTTGTTCGTCGCCGGGTTGGCCAGCGCCTGCGGTACACCGCCCAGTGCGACCGCGCCCAGCAGCAGACCCGGACCGGGCGCGGCCCCGATCAGCGCGAGCGCGGCGGCCGACACCAGCAGCAGGGCGACGAGCGAGCGCCGTGGGCCCACCCGGTCCACGATCCGGCCGCCGGCCGGCGACAGCACGGCCGCGGTACCGAAACCGATGGTCGTCGTGAGCCCGAGCAGCGTGGGCGACAGCCCCAACTCGTCGACCAGGCGCGGTCCGAGCGCTCCGAGCAGGAACAGCTGGAGCATCGAGAAGGCCATGGCGCAGGTGAGCAGCGCGGTCAGCCGCCGGCCCGCCCGGACGTCCTTCCCCGATGGCGCCGCATTCGCCGCCACAGGCCTCTCCCTTCCCCCGGCGCCACACACCCCGAACGCGCAGTCAGTCGGGCGGAGGGCCGGATCGGTTCCCGGCTCCTCCGTGTGTCCTGTGCCACAAGGGGCGGCGATCCAGCCGAGATACAGAGGAGGTACAAGATTTGCTCAGATCGTGCGCACCTTCGTGCACCGTCCGGAATCGCGGTGCGAGGATGAGCCCGCCATGACACCAGGCCACTGTTCCCGAGCCGCACGGGCTGCGATGTTCGCAGCCGTCTGCGTGCTGCTCGCGGCCACCGGCCACCACCTCATGACGGGAACGGCCGTTCCCCGGACGGCAGTTGGTGTAGCGGCGGCCTGTACGGCGGCAGTGGCCTGGGCATGTGCCGGGCGGGAGCGCGGGCTGCCCGCCGTCACCGCGGCGGCCGTTGCCGTCCAGGCCGCCCTCCATGCGGGCTTCTCCCTGGTCCAGTCCCTCGCCCAGCCGTCCCTGCCGCCCGGCAGCTCGTTCGCCCGGCAGTGGGTCGCGTACCTGACCTGCGCGGGCGGGCCGCCGGCACCGATGGCGGCGATGCCGGACACCGGCGCGGCCCACGCCCACCACGCCCTGCACGGGATGGCGGACACCGCGTCCGCCGGGGACCACATGATGTCCGCCATGCCACCGTCCGGCATGTCACCGGCCGCCTCGATGTCACCGACCGGCATGTCCTCGACCGAGATGTCGCCGACCGGCATGCTGGCGGCCCACCTGCTGGCGGCCGTACTCGCCGGCCTGTGGCTCGCGTACGGGGAGCAGGCGGCCTTCCGGGTCCTGCGCGCGCTCGCCGGGTGGCTCCGGGCGCCCCTGCGCCTGTTGTTCGGCCGGCCGCCGGTCCCGCGGCCGTCGCGCGTCCGCGTACGCCGTGCACGCCGGGAGACCGGTCCCCGGCAGCTCCTCCTCGTCCACGCCATCACCTCAAGGGGTCCGCCGACGGGAACCGCTGTCCTCTGACAGCCGGCTCCCCGAGCGCGCACCGGCATTCTCGCCGCGCCTCGGGCATCGGCCCTGCCCTCGGGCGGGCCGTACCCCATCACCGGCCCGCCGCGCGCGGCGCGCCGGACACTCCTTGACCGTAAGGACCTTGTGGCGATGCCCCCTGCCCTCCTGCCCACCCGGCAGTCCCCCGCCGGCCGAACACCGGCCCGGCACACCCCCGAATCGGACGCGGCGGTGACGCGCCTGGCCCTCGCCGCGCGCGACGGAGACCCGGCGAAGGCCGACCGGTTCGTGCGCGCCCTCCAGCGCGACGTCTGGCGCTACGTGGCCTACCTGAGCGCCGACCCCCAGGCCGCCGACGACCTCACCCAGGACGTGTTCCTCCGCGCACTCGGCGCCCTCCACCGGTTCGAGGGCCGCTCCTCGGCCCGCACCTGGCTGCTCTCCATCGCCCGCCGCACCGTCGTCGACAGCCTCCGCCACTCCGCCGCCCGCCCCAGGCTGTCGGACCGGCACGACTGGCAGACCGCGGCCGAACAGGCCCAGCCACAGGGCGTCCCCGGCTTCGAGGACGGCGTCGCGCTCGCGGAGCTGCTGGCGACGATCCCGCCCGAACGCCGGGAGGCCTTCGTCCTCACCCAACTCCTGGGCCTGCCCTACGCCGAGGCGGCCGAGGCCATCGGCTGCCCCGTCGGCACCGTCCGCTCCCGCGTCGCCCGGGCCCGTACGTCGCTGCTGGCACTCCTGACGGACACGGGGACGGACACCGACGCGGCTCCGGCCGACCGCGGCCAACCGGCCGTCATCCAGGCCCGGTACCGGTCCCCGGCCACGCCGGAGCCCAGGCCCATGGCGCTGCTCGGCTGAGCCGGGGTCGGCCACCTGTGGGTTCACCGGGACGGACCCCTAACCCCGGTACTCCTCCAGCAGGCGCAGCCAGATCTCGCTGATCGTGGGGAAGGCGGGGACCGCGTGCCACAGCCGTTCGATCGGGACCTCCGCCGCGACCGCGATGGTGGCCGAGTGGAGCAGCTCCGCGGCGCCCGGGCCGACGAAGGTGGCGCCGAGGAGGACCTCGCGGTCCAGGTCGACGACCATCCGGGCGCGGCCGCGGTAGCCGTCGGCGTACAGCCCGGCGCCGGACACCTTGCCCAGGTCGTAGTCGACGGCGCGCACCCGGTGGCCGGCCCGTTCGGCCTCGGCCAGGCCGAGGCCGACGGCCGCCGCCTCCGGGTCGGTGAAGACCACCTGCGGGAGGGCCAGGGTGTCGGCTGTCGCCGCGTGCGCGCCCCAGCGGCCGGTGTCGGCCTCGGTGTCCGCGGCGGCGGAGGCCGCGCGGGCGGCGATGGCGGCGCCCGCGATCCGGGCCTGGTACTTGCCCTGGTGGGTGAGGAGCGCGCGGTGGTTGACGTCCCCGACGGCGTACAGCCAGTCGTGCCCGGGCACCCGGCAGCTCTCGTCGACCCCGATCCACTCGCCCGGGGCCAGCCCCACCGTCTCCAGCCCGATGTCCTCGGTGCGCGGCGACCGGCCCGTCGCCATCAGCAGCTCGTCGCCCACCAGGGTCTCGCCGCCCTCCAGCACCACGGTGACGGGCCCGGTCGAGCCGTCCCGCACGACCGCTTCGACGGCCACTCCCGTACGGACCACCGCGCCGGCCTCGCGCAGCGCGTCGGCGACCAGCTCGCCCGCGAAGGGCTCCATGCGCGGCAGCAGCCGTGAGCCGCGCACGAGTACGGTGACCTGCGATCCGAGGCCCTGCCAGGCGGTCGCCATCTCGGCGGCCACCACCGAGCCGCCCACGATCAGCAGTCTGCCGGGGGCCTCCTGGGCGGAGGTTGCCTCCCGGCTGGTCCAGGGACGGGCCCCGGCCATGCCGGGCAGATCGGGCACCACGGCCCGTGAGCCGGTGGCGACCACCACCGCGTGCCGGGCCGACAGCACGTGGTGCTCGCCCTCGGGGCTGGTCACGGCGACCTTGCGGGTCCCGTAGAGCCGGCCGTGGCCGCGGTACAGGTGGGTGCCGATCGAGTCCAGCCAGTCGACCTGGCCGTCGTCCTTCCAGCTGCCCGTCCAGTAATCGCGGTGCGCGAACACCGCCGGCGCGTCCAGCGGCCCCCCGACGGCCCCCGCCAGCCCCGGCACCCGGCGGGCATCGGCCCGGGCCAGCACGGGGCGCAACAGGGCCTTGCTGGGGACGCACGCCCAGTACGAGCACTCCCCGCCCACGAGCTCGCTCTCCACCACGGCCGTGCTCAGCCCGGCGGCGCGGGTCCGGTCGACGATGTTCTCGCCGGCCGGCCCCCCACCGAGCACCACGACGTCGTACTCCACGGCTTCGGTCATGCCGACCAGTGTCACCGCCCGGCCGCGGCCGCGTCACGCACTCAGGCCTCCGGCGTGCCGGACTCCCCCGCCGCCTGCTGCGCGGCGATCTTCGCGCGCACCTCGTCCATGTCCAGCGCGCGGGCCTGACCGATCAGGTCGGTCAGCGCCGCCTCCGGCAGTGCGCCGGGCTGGGAGAAGATGGCCACCTGGTCCCGGACGATCATCAGCGTCGGGATCGAGGTGATCTGGAAGGCCCCGGCCAGCTCCTGCTGCGCCTCGGTGTCGACCTTGGCGAAGACCAGGTCGGGATGGGCCTCCGAGGCCCTCTCGTAGACCGGGCCGAACTGCAGGCACGGCCGGCACCAGCCCGCCCAGAAGTCGATCAGCACGAACGGGTTCTCGCTGACCGTCTGGTCGAAGTTTTCCTTGGTGAGCTCGACTGTAGCCACGGTTTCCAGACCTCCTGATATGAGCCGTCTGCTCCTTGAACGAACGGTCTGCCCGCATCATTCCGCAGCGCTAGAAAGGGTGGCCCGCAGGCGTTGTGCGGGCCGTGGTCCAGCGCACCTCCGTGAAGGCGTCCAGATTCGCCTCGCCGCCGAAGCGGGCGCCGGTGCCGGAGGCGCCGACCCCGCCGAAGGGGGCGACGGCCTCGTCGTTGACGGTCTGGTCGTTGATGTGCGCGATCCCGGTCGGGATGCGCTCGGCCAGGTCCAGCCCGCGCCCCGCGTCCCGGGTCACGATCCCGAGGGCGAGGCCGTACGGGCCCGCCGAGGCCAGCTCCACCGCCTCCTCCTCCGTCGCGAAGGACCGTACGGGCGCGACCGGGCCGAAGACCTCCTCCGCGTAGGCGGGGGTGTCGTCGGCGACTCCCGCCAGCACGGTAGGACGGTAGAAGAGGTCCTGATGCGTACCGCCCGCGACGAGTTTGGCGCCCTGCTCGGTGCTCGCCTCCACCAGGGCGTGTACGCGCTCCAGCTGGCCGCGGTCGATCAGCGGCCCCAGGTGGACCTGCTCGCGGTACGGGTCCCCCACCACCAGCGCCTCGGCCCGCGCGGCGAGCCGCTCCACGTAGTCGTCGTACAGCGAGGCGTGCACGAGGTGGCGTCCCGCGGTCATGCAGATCTGGCCCTGGTGGAAGAAGGAGCCCCAGGAGGCCTGGGCGACGGCGGCCTCGACATCGGCGTCGCGCAGCACGATGAGGGCGGAATTGCCGCCCAACTCCAGGTGTGCCCGCGTAAGGTGACGGCCCGCCAGTTCACCGACCAGCCGCCCGGTCGCGGTCGATCCGGTGAAGGACACCACCCGGACCCGCGGGTCGGCGACCACCGCGGCCCCGGTCTCGGGGCCCCCGGGCAGGACGTGCAGCAGCCCGCCCGGCAGACCGGCGGCGGCGAAGACCGCGGCGAGGGCGAGGCCGCCGCAGACGGCGGTACGGCGGTCCGGCTTGAGCAGCACCGCGTTGCCGAGCGCCAGCGCGGGCGCGACCGAGCGGATCGACAGGATCAGCGGGGCGTTGAACGGGGCCACGACCCCGACCACCCCGGCCGGCACCCGGCGGGTGAAGGACAACCGGGGCGCCTCGCTGGGCAGCACCTGCCCGGTCGGGCGCGAGGCCAGCGCGGCGGCCTCGTAGCACTCCTGTGCCGCGACGTGCAGCTCGAAGGCGGCCTTGCCGGGTATCGAACCGGACTCCCGCACCAGCCATTCGCCCAACTCGTCGGCGTGCGCCGTGAACAGGTCCCCGGCGCGGCGCAGGACGGCCGCCCGCTCCAGGTGGGTGGCACCCGCCCAGTCGCGCTGGGCGGCCAGGGCCCGTACGGCGGCCTCCGTGACATCGGCGGGCGCGGCCAGGTCGATGGTGGCGAGGTTACGGCCGGTGGCGGGTTCGACGACCGGGGCGGCACCGCCGGTGAGGGTGGGTCCGTCCTGCCAGAGCGTCGGGTCGAGGAGCGGCATGGCGCGGGGCCTCCGGGTGGGGATCGGGCGTGTCGGGGGGCGGCAGCACGCGCCATCGTGCCAGACCGGGAGCTCCACTTCTGTTCAGTTATTGGGCAGTTGACAACAACCATGACCGGAAACGATCGACGCCACCTCCACACCCCCACCCACCCACCCACCCACCCACCCACCCACCGCAGGGTGGGCCGGTGCCGGGGGCGGGGTGGGGTGTCGTCCGGGACTAAAACGAGATGATTTCGGCGCACGGTAAGGCCCGACAGAACAACTCCGGAAAGGGCGCCGAACATCGAAGCCCGTCCCGGACGACACCCCACCCCGCCCCCGGCACCGGCCCACCCGCCCGCACACACCGCACCCCACACCCCCGCACCCCACACCCCCGCCCCCCGGGAGGAGCCGGCTCAGCGCTCCAGGACGAGCGCGATGCCCTGCCCCACACCGATGCACAACGCCGCCATACCGGTCCCGGAGCCCGCCGCGGCCAGCTGGTGCGCGACCGCGCCGGCCAGCCGGGCCCCGGAGGCGCCGAGCGGGTGGCCGATCGCGATGGCGCCGCCGCGCGGGTTGACCACGGCCGGGTCGAGCTCCGGCCAGGCGGCCAGGCAGCCCAACGCCTGTGCGGCGAAGGCCTCGTTGAGCTCGAAGGCGGCCAGGTCGCCGAGCGAGCGGCCGGCCTTGGCCAGCGCCCGCTGGACGGCGTCCACCGGCCCCAGGCCGAACAGCTGCGGCTCGATGCCCGTGACGGCCGACGCGCTGATCCGGGCGAGCGGCTCCCGGCCGGTGGCCGCCAGCCCCGCCTCGTCGGTCAACAGCAGGGCGGCGGCACCGTCGTTGAGCGGGGAGGCGTTGCCGGCCGTCACCGTGCCGCTGCCGTCCGTCCGGAAGGCGGGCTTGAGGCGGGCCAGGGCCTCGGGGGTGGAACCCTCGCGGATGCACTCGTCGCGCACCAGGTCCACGCCGGGGTACGGCACGACCTCGTCGTCGTACAGCCCGGCGGCCCAGGCGGCCGCCGCGTCGTGGTGGCTCTTCAGGGCGAAGGCGTCCTGCGCCTCGCGCGTGATCCCGTGCTTGTCGGCGATGAGTTCGGCGCCCTCGCCGAGCGAGCCGGTCCACTCCGCGGGCATGCGCGGGTTGGTCATCCGCCAGCCGAGGGTGGTGGACCACATCTGCTGATGGCCCGCGGGGAACGCCCGTTCCGGCTTCTGCACCACCCAGGGGGCGCGGCTCATCGACTCGACGCCGCCCGCGATGGCGACCGAGGCGTCGCCGAGCGCGATGGCGCGGGCCGCCTGGATCACGGCTTCCAGGCCGGAGCCGCAGAGCCGGTTGACGGTGACCCCGGGCACGCTCACCGGAAGGCCGGCCAGCAGCACGGCCATGCGGGCGACGTCGCGGTTGTCCTCGCCCGCGCCGTTGGCGTCGCCGAAGACCACGTCGTCGATCCGCGCGGGATCGAGGGTGGGCGTACGGTCCACCAGTGCGCGGACCACGTGCGCGGCGAGGTCGTCCGGCCGGACTCCGGCGAAGGCCCCGCCGAACTTGCCGATCGGGGTGCGGACGGCGTCGACGACGTAGACGTCGCGGACGGTGCGGATGCTCATGGGGTCTCTCCTGGGCGGATCCGTACGGGCGGTGGCGCATCGGTGCCGGTGTGTGCACCGGGAGACGCCGCCGGGCGCGGCCGGTGGGGCGCGCCCGCAGTCTCCGTCCGCACGTCACCGCCTGTCAACGGCCCGCCTGCGGCAGCGACCGGGGCGCGGGGCGGCGAGGCCGGTCGTTCGACCCCAGACGGAGCGGCCCCGGACGGAGCGGCCCCGGACCGTCGGACCCGGAGGCTTCGGCCCCGGACAGTCGACCCGGACGCTCCGCCCCCGGTCAGGTCGACTCGCGCCTGATCACCGCGGCCGCCATCAGATCGTGCCGCTCCGTGACCTCCGCAGGCTCGCGCACCGCGTGGTCCACCAGCGACGCGAGGTGGTCACCGGTCGGCAGCTCGATCTGCACCGTGCTCAGGCGGGGCCGCAGCAGCCGTCCGAGGAGCAGGTCGTCGGCGCCGATGACGGCCACGTCCTCGGGGACGCGCAGCCCCTCGTCCTGGAAGGCCCGCATCAGCAGCATCGCGTACTCGTCGTTGTACGCGAAGGCCGCGTCCAGCCCGAGCCCGCGCCAGCGGGCCGCGAGCGCCGCGGCCGACTCCTCGGAGTAGGCCAGGGGCAGGGCCTCGACCTCGGCGCCGGCCACCGAGCGGGCGCCCGCCAGCCGGGGCGCGGAGAACAGCTCCAGCCCCGCCTCCTCCGGGACGACCACGCCGATCCGCCGTCGGCCGCGCTCCACCAGGTGGGCGGCGGCCCGTGCGCCGACCTCCTCCTGGTTCATGACCAGCGCGTGCGCCCCCGGCACGCCGACCGGGCCCATGGTGATCACCGCGCGGGCCCCGGCCCGCTTGAGGGCGGCGACGTTGTGCGCGGAGAGCGTGATCTCGCCGAGGGAGATCACCGCCACCGGACGGAGCTCCGCCCAGGCGCGGGCGGCCTCGTCACCGGTGAGGCCGAGGCTCCCGTACTGGACCACCGTGTAGTCGAGGCGGCGCAGGGCCCATTCGAGTTCGTTGAGGAAGGCGCTGTACAGCGGCCCGATCGGCGCGTTCGACGTGGGCAGCAGCACGATCCGGGTGTGCCCGGCGCGCAGACTGCGGGCGGCCGCGTGCGGGACGTACCCGAGCTCCTCGGCGGCCTCGCGGACCCTGCGGCGGGTCGGCTCGCTGATGCGGACGGCCTCCGCGTTGTTCAGGACGTACGAGACCGTGGCGCGCGAAACGCCGGCGAGACGGGCCACGTCGGTACTGGTGGGCACCGGGGGCGGCGGCGCGGTGGGCCCGGAGGCCGGTGCCGGTGCGGGTGCCGGTGCCGGCGGCTTCGACGCGTTCGATGACTGAGACATTGCCGTGGCATCTTTCCAGACCGGTTGCGCCGGGGGGCTAGCGGATGGCCTGAAACGAATGCTACACAGTGGTTACACGATTCATTGACACGTGTAACCACCGTGTCGCATCCCCCGCACCGGGGTGTGTCACCGCACGTGTCCAGCCGTGCCGTCGCCCTGTCGCGCTCCGTCGCACCCCCGCCGTCGCGACAGGGCGGCGCGCACCCCTCCCGTCGGTCCCGTCAGTCCCCGCAACCCCCGTAGGCACCCCTCATCCGCACGCACCCGCCCAGGAGGGCACCGTGGCCCTTTCCTCCCCCGGCACCGGCAACGCCACCGCCGCCACCACCGACGCATTCGCGCCGTCCGGCCCCGGACGCGGGCTGCTCCCGCTGCTGCTGGTCGGAAATTCGGCGATGTACGCCCTCTACGTGGGTGTCGCCGGCGTTCTGCTCGCGCTCCAGGTGGAAGACATCGACCCGGCGAACAAGGTGTCGAACTTCGGCCTGATCGCAGGGGTCTCGGCGATCTTCGCGACGGTCTTCAACCCCGTCGCCGGCGCCCTGTCCGACCGCAGCGGACGGCGCAACCCCTGGATCCTCGGCGGCGGCCTCGCCGCGGTCCCGGCGATGTTCCTGCTCGGCTTCGCCGACACGATCCTGCTGATCACGATCGCCTGGTGCCTCGGCCAGGCCGTCATGAACGTCTACCAGGCCGCCATCACCTCCGTGGTGCCCGACCGGGTGCCCATGGGGGCCCGAGGCAAGGCCTCCGCGGCCGTCGGCCTCGGCCTGCCCTTCGGATCCACCCTCGGCGCGCTGGTCGGTGCGGCCTTCTCCGAGGACTACCGCACCGGCTACCTCGTCTTCGGCGCGCTCGTGGCGGGCTCCGCGGTCCTCTTCACCGCCTGTACCCGCGAGCAGCGCCTCCCGGCCCGCACGCCCCTGCCCGTCAAGGCCCAACTCGCCGCCTTCGCGAGCGCGTTGCGCGACCACGACTTCCGGTGGGCCTTCATCGGGCGGGCGCTCCTGGTCCTCGGCTACTTCGCGGTGAGCGGGTACCAGCTGTACATCCTCCAGGACCACACCGTGCTGCCCGCCGGCATGGAGCCGGAGGCCGCGGTCGCGGTGATGATGCCGCTGACCAGTGTGGCGATGGTCGTCTCCACCGTCCTGGGCGGCTACCTCTCCGACCGGTTCGACCGCCGCAAGCTCTTCGTCGGCGCGTCCGCCCTGCTGTCCGCGGTGGCTCTGGTGATCCCTGCCGTGTCGACCAGCTGGACCGCGATGCTGGCCTTCTCCGTCGTCAACGGGCTGGCGTTCGGCTGCTACATGGCCGTGGACACGGCGCTCGTGACGATGGTGCTCCCCAAGGCCGAGGACGCGGCCCGGGACATGGGCGTGCTCAACATCGCCAACGCCGGCCCGCAGATCATCGCGCCGTTCATCGCCTCGGTCATCGTGTCGCTCAGCGGCGGGTACACCGCCCTGTTCGTCGTCGCGGCCGTACTGGCGGTGGCGGGCGCCCTGGCCGTCAAGCCGATCCGCAGCGTGCGCTGACGCGCGACGCCTTCACCTTCACCGATCCGCACGGAACAGTGAACAGAGAACAGAGGAAGGGACCACCGTGCAGCTGCACACCCACACCTGGGGCGAGGGCGACCGCGTCGCCCTCCTGATCCACGGCCTGATGGCCGACCACCGGACCTGGCGCCGGGTCGGTCCCGCCCTCGCCGACCGCGGCTACCGCGTCATCGCCGTGGACCTGCGGGGACACGGGGCCAGCGGCCGCGGCGAGTACAGCCCTGAGCTGTACGCCGAGGACGTGGTCGAGACGCTGCCCGCCGGCGCCGAGCTCGCCATCGGCCACTCCCTGGGCGGCCTGACCCTCTCGCTCGCGGTGGACCGGCTGATGCCGAAGCGGGCGGTGTTCTCCGACCCGGGCTGGTATCTGACCGCTCCCGCCGACGGCTTCGGGCCGGAGATGCTCGCGCGGTTCAAGACGGCGCCCAAGGAGCAGATCCGGGCGATGAACCCGCGCTGGGACGAGGTGGACGTCGACATAGAGCTGGAGACCCTGGCGGTGTGGGACGAGGCGACCGCACTGGATCTCGCCCCGCTGATGGGAGCGGACCTGATGCCGGCGGCGCCGGTGGTCCCCTCGCTGGTACAGCTCGCCGATCCGAGCCACCTGATCACGGAGGAGCGGGCGGAGATCCTCAAGAGCCGCGGTTTCGAGGTGCGTTCGGTCGCCGGGGCCGGACACACCATCCACCGCGACGACTTCGACGGGTTCATGTCCTCTCTGGAGGGCTGGATCTAGTCACCCGCGGCCACTCCCCACTACGGTCTACCTACTGAGCGGTAACCGGTGATGGGGAGTGGTCGCGATGTCGGAGTCTTCGGAGTCTTCAGCGTCGGCAACAGCACCGGCGGGTGCGACGGCCACGTCCGGTGCCGGCGGACCGTCCGGGCTGGTCGAGATGGCGGCCGCACTCGCCGAAGGCCTCGTATCGTCCCGGCAGTTGACGGAACGGTCCCTGCGCCGGATCGCGGCCGCGCAGCCGGAGCTCAACGCCTTCCGCACCGTACGCGCCGAGGCCGCCCTGGCGGAGGCGGACGCCGCGGACCGGCGGCTGGCCGCCGGTGACCGGCGGCCGCTGCTGGGCGTGCCGCTCGCCGTCAAGGACGACATGGACGTGACCGGCGAGCCGACCGCCTTCGGCTGCGCCGGGGACTTCCCCCCGAAGACCGCCGACAGCGAGGCGGTACGCAGGCTGCGCGCGGCCGGCGCCGTGATCGTCGGCAAGACCCAGACCCCGGAGCTGGGGCAGTGGCCCTTCACCGAGGGTGAGGCCTTCGGCGAGACGCGCAACCCGTGGAACCCGGCCTACACGCCCGGCGGTTCCTCGGGCGGCTCCGCGGCCGCCGTGGCGGCGGGGCTGGTCCCGGCGGCGCTCGGCTCGGACGGGGCCGGCTCGGTACGGATCCCCGCGGCATGGACCCATCTGATCGGCGTGAAGCCGCAGCGCGGGCGCATTTCCACCTGGCCGGAGCCGGAGTCCTTCCACGGGCTCACGGTCAACGGCGTACTGGCCCGCACGGTCGCGGACGCGGCGCTCCTGCTGGACGCCGCGAGCGGCCCGCACCCCGAGGACCTGCACCGGCCGGCCCGCATCTCGGCCGTCGAGGCGGCCCGGCGCGCCCCGCGCCGGCTGCGGATCGCGCTGTCCTTCGCGATGCCCTTCACGGCGACGCCCAAGTCCCTGGATCCGGAGGTCCGTTCCGCGGTGGAGCGGTTGGCCGGGCGGTTGGAGTCGCTGGGCCACGAGGTGGTTCCGGAGGACCCCCGCTACGGCCCGATCGGCCTGACCTTCGTCCCGCGCGCGACCACGGGCGTACGGGACTGGGCGTCCCGGGTGCCGGACCGGGCGCTGCTGGACCCGCGCACGCACGAGGCCGTACGGACGGGCCGGATCCTGGGCGGCCTGCCACTGCGGATCTCCCGCAGGGCGGAGTCGGTGCTGCGGCGGCGGGTCGGCGAGGTCTTCGGCCGCTTCGACGTGGTCCTGACCCCGACGACGGCCACACCCCCGCTGCGGATCGGTGCGCTGACCGGTCTGGGGGCGATGGCCACGGACCGGGCGATGATCGCCGCCTGCCCGTACGCCTGGACGTGGAACGTGCTGGGCTGGCCGGGGGTGAACGTCCCGGCGGGATTCACGGCCTCCGGACTCCCCTTGGGCGCCCAGCTGTTGGGCCCTGCGGAGTCGGAGCCGACACTGCTGGCGCTGGCCGCACAGATGGAGGCGGCGGAGGGCTGGGTGGCGAAGCGGCCCGGGTGAGGCACGGCACCGTCCGGGTGCGGCTCCGGCCCCGTGCGCCGTCATCCCCGTGCGGTGCCGTCCCGTGCATCGCCACATCGCCGTCACCGGCCGATCAGTTGCACCGGATCCCCGAGCCGGACCCGCCCCGGGCGCGTGACGGTGGCCAGGGCGTCCAGCCGCGTGTCGTGCGCCCGCGCGATGGCGCGCAGGATCAGCGGGGAGTGCGGCAGGCCGGGCTGGGCCTCGTTGGTCATCACGCACCGCTCGCTGGAGCGCTCGAACCGCACCCGCAGGTCCTCGCCGATGCGCGCGGCGCCGCCGAACCACTCGTCCTCCACGAACGGACGCGTGCCCGGCGGTGTCCGCACCAGCAGGTTCGGCCGGAAGCGGCGCTCGTCGACGGGCACGCCGGGCACGGCGGCACGGACCCAGTCGAGGGTGGCGGTGGTCAGCAGGCTCAGCGGCAGCTGGTCGAAGTGCGAGACCGTACCCTCGCGTGCCACCTCGATGTCCTCGCGCCCCAGCCGGCGCCGCAGGTATGCGGTGGGGTCCGGCACGGGCACGCCGTCCTCGTCCAGCAGCTCGGGCACCTCCGCGCCCCCCGGGTACCGGGACGTCAGCCGCAGCAGGCCCGGCATCCGCCGGAAGCGCCGGGTGTTCTTCCCCGACCCGAACCGGCCCTCGGCGTCGCGCACCGCGTAGAGCCGGTCGCCGACGAGGCCCCGGCCGTCGACGGCGGCCGCCTCCAGCCGCTCGCCGCCGGTGGACTTGATGGGGTACCGCCAGATCCGCTCGATCGTGCCGAGCACCGCGTCCATGTCCGTCAGTCCGTGACGAGGGCCATGACGAGGCCGTCGTACCCCTTGCCGCCGACGGTCTGCAGGGCGGTGGCCGTCAGTCGGGGGTGCTCGGCGATCAGCTCGGTGAACCGGCGGACGCCCTGCACCCGGGGGTCGGAGCTGGTGCCGTCGACGACGGCTCCGTCGCGGACGACGTTGTCGCCGATGATGACGCTGCCGGGCCGGGTGAGCCGGAGGGCCCACTCCAGGTACTGGGGATTGGACGGCTTGTCGGCGTCGATGAAGACGAGGTCGAACGGCGCGATGTCCGTGAGCCCCGGCAGGACGTCGACGGCCCGGCCGCGGCGGATGTCGACGACGTGGTCCAGGCCGGCGCGGGCGATGTTGGCGGCGGCCACGTCCGCGCACCGGTCGTCGACCTCCAGCGTGACCAACCGCCCGCCCTCGGGCAGGGCCCGGGCGAGCCAGATGGTGCTGTAGCCGCCCAGGGTGCCGATCTCCAGGATGGAGCGGGCCCCGCGGATGCGAGCCAGCAGGTGCAGCAGCTTGCCCTGGTTCGGGGCGACCTGATGGGGCGGCAGTCCGGCGGCTGCGCTGTCCCGCGCGGCGGCCGTCAGGGCCGCGTCCTCTTCCACGAGCAGCCCGTCGAAGTAGGCGTCGACCGCCGTCCAGGTCTCCTGGCCCATGTGTGGACCCCCTCCCACTAGGCAAGTTCCCAAAAGGAACCTACTACAGATCCCACTACGCCGACAGACCGCCCCGAGTCCGCGGGCCGGATCCCGCCCGGCCGGGTCCCGAACCAGTAACCTCACCCGGATGACGGCACTTTCCCACCACAGCAACGACCACCTCGACCAGCCCGGCCGTGACGGGGCGACCGCCACCACCGAGGCCGATCCGCGCGCCATCGGACCCGTGCGGACCGAGTACGCGCCCGACCCGGACGGGGATCCCGACCCCGGGGAAATCGTCTGGACCTGGGTCCCGTACGAGGAGAACGACGGCCGCGGCAAGGACCGTCCGGTCCTGGTGGTGGCGCGGGAGGCGGGCGGGAGCACACTGCTCGCCGTCCAGCTGTCGAGCAAGCGCCACGACGCCGACCGGGAGTGGGTGCCGATCGGCTCCGGCCCCTGGGACTCGGCGGGGCGGGAGTCCTGGGTGGACCTGGACCGGGTGCTGCGCGTGCACGAGTCGGGCATGCGCCGCGAGGCGTGCGCGCTGGACCGGGCCCGCTTCCGCCTGGTGACCGACCGCCTCCGGGAGCGCTACGGCTGGCACTGACCCGCCCCGGGCGGTCGAAGGCAGGACGGGACGCCCGGGCCCTGGAGGCCGCACGAGGGTTGGTGCGCGACCTCGGCCGCGTGCCACTGAGCGGCGGGGGGGGGCTGGGCCGGGCGGGCCCGGCCGACCCCAGGTCCGGCCGACCCCGGGCTCGGGCGGCCCCAGGCTCGGGCGGCCCCAGGCTGCAGCCGGGCCCTCAGGCCGGGAAGGCCTCGTCGAAGGGCTCACGGGTGCGCGGGTCCCGGTCCAGGATGCCGAACACGACCCGCTCGAAGACCCCGGCGAAGCGGCCCGCCAGCAGGACCCGGAAGGCCTCCGCGACCTGCGCCGGGTCGTTCTGGAACACCCCGCACCCCCAGGCCCCCAGCACCAGCCGCTCGTACCCGCCCAGCGCCGCCACCTCCAGGACGAGCTCCCCGCGCCGCATCAGCGCCCCCGGAATCTCGGCCACCCGCTCCGGCTCCTGCCGCCGGATCGTGCCCGCGTTCGGCGCCGGGGAGGTGAGGAATCCGGCCCGGAAGGGGGTCTCCAGCAGCCCGCCCCGGTCGTCCCGGAAAACGGGCACCCCGGGCGAGTGAATCACCCGGTCGGTGTAGAAGGTGCTGCGCTCCGCGCGGTGGACCTCGTAGTACTCCGGAGCCTCCAGCAGCGTCTCGTACAGGGCCGAGGCGCGGCACAGGGCCTCCTCCTGGGCCTTGGCCCCGCGGACGTAGCCGCCGCCGGGATTCCGGGCCGAAGCGAAGTTCAGGACCGCCACCCGGGCCGTTCCCGCGGGCTGGTCCAGGCCCTCCGGCGCCAGCCTGCGCGCCGCGACCGTACTGCTCTCCCCCGTCACCTCGAAGGCGGTCCGGGCGGAGCCACGGACGACCGCCTCGTCTGGAATGACCCGGTTTGGTCCATATATTCTGGTTCCTGCCTTGGCCTCCGCCAGGGCGGCGGCCAGGGAGACCTGCCGTCCCGACCGCGTCCGGTAGCCACCGGCCGCCAGGATGTCCGCGTTCTCCCGCGCGATCTCGCGCAATCTGCTGCTCACACCGCCATCCTCCGCAGTCCGATCCGCGGCGGCAAAGGCATTGTTGGCATTGTTGTTCGAGAGACGGGTAGGCACGGGTGATGTCACGGCCGACGACGGGAGACGAGGACCCGCTCATGTCACAGGCACAGGACCCACCCGAACCCTCCATCACCGAGACCCAGGCCGAGGATCTGATCCACGGCATCTGTTTCAAGACCGGCCCGCCCCGCCTCCTCGGAGCGGAGCTCGAATGGCTGGTCGTGGACGCCGAACGACCCGAGGAGCCCCTCTCCCCCGAGCGGCTGCGCGGCGCGCACGCCGCCGCCCGCGCCCTGCCCCTGACCTCCCGGGTGACCGTGGAGCCCGGCGGCCAGCTGGAACTCAGCTCGGCCCCCGCGGGCTCCCTCACCGAGTGCGTGGACGGGCTGCGGGCCGATCTCACCGCCGTACGGACCGCCCTCGCCGCCCGGGGCCTGGCCCTGCGCGGCGACGGACAGGATCCGCGCCGCCCGTACCGCCGGCTGCTGGCCAGCCCGCGCTACGACGCGATGGAGGCCTACTTCGACCGCACCGGCCCGGCCGGGCGCTCCATGATGTGCGGCTCCGCCTCCGTACAGGTCTGCGTGGACGCCGGGCACGAGGAGCCCGGGGCGCTCGGCCACGGCCGGCGCTGGCGGCTGGCCCACCTGCTGGGCGCCGTCATGGTGGCCTCCTTCGCCAACTCCCCGGCCCGCGAGGGCCCGTACGCCGGCTGGCGCAGTGCCCGTCAGGGGAACTGGGCGGACATCGACAGCCGCCGTGCGCTCGCCCCGCCGCTGGACGCTCCGCCGCGCGACGGCTGGACCCGGCAGGTGCTGGACACCGAGGTGATGTGCGTACGGTCGTACGACGGCGGGCCATGGGTGGCTCCGCCCGGGATGACCTTCCGCGACTGGCTGCGCGGGAGCGGCCCGGCCGCCGAGGGCGGGCTCCGGCCCCCCACGGCCGCGGACCTGGACTACCACGTGACCACGCTGTTCCCGCCGGTCCGGCCGCGCGGCCACCTGGAGCTGCGGATGATCGACGCGCAGCCCGGCGACGACGGCTGGCTGGTTCCCGTCGCCGTCGTGCACGCGCTGTTCGACGATCCGGAGGCCGCCGAGACCGCGTACCGCGTGGCCAAGGCGCTGGCGGACACCTACGGGGCGGGGCCCGCGCCCCGCAATCCGCTCTGGCGGTCGGCGGCCCGGCACGGGCCGGCCGATCCGGAGCTGCGGGCGGCCGCCACGGCCTGTTTCCGCGCCGCCGGCGAGGCGCTGCCCCGGCTCGGCGCGAGCGCGCACGTCCGGGACACGGTCGGCGCCTTCACCGAGCGGTACGTCCTGCGCGGCCGCTGCCCGGCCGACGACCCGCCGGACCGGCGGCCCGGACAGCGGGCCGATCAGCCGCCCGATCAGCGGCCCGACCGCCACGCCCGCCACCGCTCCCACCGCCCGGCCACCGGGAAGGAGGCCCGCCCGTGACCACCACACCCCAGCCCGGCCTGCGGGAACGGGCGGCCGCCGCCCTGACCGCAGCGCGCGCCCGCACCGCCGTGCTCACCGACACCGTGACCGACGAGGACCTCACCGCGCAGCACTCCCCCCTCATGTCCCCGCTGGTCTGGGACCTGGCGCACATCGGGAACCAGGAGGAGCTCTGGCTGCTGCGCCGCGTCGCCGGACGCGACTTCATGCGCCCCGAGATCAACGCCCTCTACGACGCCTTCCAGCACCCCCGCTCCGAGCGGCCGAAGCTGCCGCTGCTCGGGCCCGCCGAGGCCCGCCGGTACGCGGCCGAGGTGCGCGGCCGGGTCTTCGACCTGCTGGAGCGCACCCCGTTGGAGGGCAGCGCGCTGCTCGACGACGGCTTCGCCTTCGGCATGATCGCCCAGCACGAACAGCAGCACGACGAGACGATGCTGATCACCCATCAGCTCCGCCGGGGCTCGGCCGTGCTGACCGCCCCGAACCCGGACGCACCGTACGACCCGCCGCTCGCGGCCGAAGTCCTCGTCCCCGGCGGCCCGTTCACCATGGGCACCTCCGCCGAGCCGTGGTCGCTGGACAACGAGCGGCCGGCCCACACCCGGGAGACGGCGCCCTTCTGGATCGACACGGTGCCGGTGACGAACGGCGCGTACCAGGCCTTCATCGCCGACGGCGGCTACCACGACGAGCGCTGGTGGGCTGCGGCCGGCTGGGACCAGATCCGCGAACACGGCATCGAGGCCCCGCTGTTCTGGCACCGGGAGGCCGGCCAGTGGCTGCGGCGCCGCTTCGGGGTGACCGAGCCGGTGCCCGACGGGGAACCGGTGGTCCACGTCAGCTGGTACGAGGCCGACGCCTACGCCCGCTGGGCGGGACGCCGGCTGCCCACGGAGGCGGAGTGGGAGAAGGCCGCCCGGCACGATCCGGCGAGCGGCCGCTCGACCCGCTACCCGTGGGGCGACGCCGACCCGACCCCCGCGCACGCCAACCTGGGCCAGCGCCACCTGCGCCCGGCCCGCGCGGGCAGCTATCCGGCCGGCGCCTCCCCGCTGGGCGTGCGCCAGCTCATCGGCGACGTGTGGGAGTGGACGGCCTCCGATTTCCTGCCGTACCCGGGGTTCCGGGCCTTCCCGTACCGCGAGTACTCGGAGGTGTTCTTCGGGCCGGAGCACAAGGTGCTGCGCGGCGGTTCCTTCGCGGTGGACCCGGTGGCCTGCCGGGGCACCTTCCGCAACTGGGACCTGCCGGTACGGCGGCAGATCTTCTCCGGCTTCCGGACCGCGAGGGACGTCTGATGTGCCGTCATCTCGCTTATCTGGGAACGGAGATACCCCTCGGGCGGCTGCTGAGCGAGCCCGAGCACTCGCTGGTGCGCCAGTCCTGGGAGCCGCGCCGCCAGCGCAGCGGCACGGTCAACGCCGACGGCTTCGGCGTCGGCTGGTACGCGGAGGGCGATCCGGTTCCCGCGCGCTACCGCCGGTCCGGGCCCATCTGGGCGGACCTGACCTTCACCGATCTCGCCCGCGTGGTCCGCAGCGGCGCCGCACTGGCCGCCGTACGCGACGCCACGCGGCCGGGTGCCGACGGGGAGGCCGCGGCCGCGCCGTTCACGGACGGGCCGTGGCTCTTCAGCCACAACGGCGCGATACGGGACTGGCCGGACTCGGCGGCTCCGCTCGCGCTCGGCCTGCGGCCCGGGGAACTGCTCCGGCTGGCCGCGCGCACGGATTCGGCGCTGGTCTGGGCGCTGGTCCTGCACCGGCTGCACGCCGGGGACGATCTCGGCACGGCGCTGGCCGAGACGGTCCGGGAAGTGGCCGAGGCCGCTCCCGGTTCCCGGCTGAACCTGCTGCTGACGGACGGCGCCACGATCGCCGCGACGGCCTGGGGCGATTCGCTCTGGTACCTGGCCGACGCGGGGGCGCACCGCGTGGTGGTGGCGTCCGAGCCCTACGACGACGATCCCCGCTGGTTCGAAGTACCCGACCTGACCCTGCTGACCGCCACCCGTGCCCGGGTCGACCTGACCCCGCTCAAGGAGACCCCGCCGAGGGAGAAGGAGCGCCCGTGAGTGACTTCCAGTTGACCCGGACCCTCGACGAGCACGCGGCCGAGGCCGCGCTGCGCGCGGACGTGCTGCACGGGATGACGCACACCCCCAAGGTGCTGCCCCCGAAGTGGTTCTACGACGCGCGGGGCAGTGAACTCTTCGAGGAGATCACCCGGTTGCCCGAGTACTACCCCACGCGTGCGGAGCGGGAGATCCTGCTGGAGCGGGCGCAGGAGATCGCCTCGGCGAGCGGGGCGCGGACGCTGGTGGAGCTGGGGTCCGGTTCCTCGGAGAAGACCCGGCACCTGATCGAGGCGCTGCCCGCGCTGGACACGTACATCCCGGTGGACGTGAGCGAGAGCGCCCTGCGCGGTGCGTCGGAGACCCTGCTGGCGGCGCACCCCGGGCTGCGGGTGCACGCGCTGCTGGCCGACTTCACCGCCGCCCTGCACCTGCCGGAGTCCCCGGGGCCCCGGCTGGTGGTGTTCCTGGGCGGCACGATCGGGAATCTGCTGCCGCCCGACCGGGCGGTGTTCCTGGCGTCCGTACGGGCGATGCTGTCGCCCGGGGACGCGCTGCTGATCGGTACGGACCTGGTCAAGGACGAGGCCGTACTGGTGGCGGCGTACGACGACGCCCAGGGCGTGACGGCCGAGTTCAACAAGAACGTGCTGGCCGTCATCGACCGGGAGCTGGGCGCGGACTTCCACACCGCCGACTTCGAACACGTGGCGGTGTGGAACCGGGAGCAGGAGTGGATCGAGATGCGGCTGCGGACCCGGTCGGAGGTGCTGGTCAAGATCCGGGCGCTGGATCTGGTGGTGCCGTTCGAGGCGGGTGAGGAGATCCTGACGGAGGTCTCCGCGAAGTTCCGTCAGGAGGGTTTGCGCAAGGAACTGGCGGCTGCCGGGCTTGAGTTGACCCAGTGGTGGACGGATGCGGCGGGCCGCTTCGCGCTGTCGCTGTCGGTCGCCGACGGAATCGGCGGCGCCGAAGCCGACCCGGCGGGCTGAGCGGGGATGCCGGGGAGCGGTTGTGAGGTGACGGCGGTCGCGACGGCCTCCTGAGCCGCGGCCGCGAGGTCCCGCCGGTCCGCGTACCGGCCCGGCGGGATCCGCGGCAGCAGCCTGACCTCGGCCCGCACGCCGCGGGCCCGCGCGATCCGCCAGAGCGAGGCGGTCAGCGGGTCGTCCCCGACGAAGGCGGGCTCCCCGGCCGTGTCCCCGTCGCCCCGCAGGTAGGCGAGGCGTACGGGCTGTACGGGGACCCGCGCGTCCAGAGCCGACTGGAAGGCGGCCCTGCGGAAGGTGCCCTGGGCCCGCCCGCACCACGTGGAGCCCTCGGGGAAGACGGTGACCCGGTCGCCGGCCAGCAGCGCGCGGGTGACGGCGCCGACGGTGTCGGGCAGGGCGCGGATCCGGTCGCGTTCGATGAAGAGGGTCCCGGCCCGCCCGGCGAGCCGGCCGAGGACCGGCCAGGCGCGGATGTCGCTCTTGGCCAGCATCCGGCAGGGCAGGACGGCGGCGACCAGCGGGATGTCCAGCCAGGAGATGTGGTTGGCGACGACGAGGCGGCCGCCGTCGGGGCCGGGGCTTCCGTGCACGGTGATCCGTATCCCGAAGGCCCGTACCAGCGCGGCCGCCCAGGCCCGCACCACCGCGTGGCGGGGGCGGGCCGGCAGCAGCCGGACCGGTGGCGCGCCCAGGATCCCGGCGAGGATCAGGGCGACGGCCGCGGTGAGCCTGAGCACCGCGTGCGGGATGCTCGCGGTGCCCCCCTCGTGGCCGGCGCAGGCCTCGGGGGTGCAGGGCGAGGTGGGCAGCCAGACGCTCATGCGCCCGGGGCGAGCGAGAGGAAGTGCTTGAGGTAGCGCGGGTTCGTGCGGCGCAGGGAGAGCAGCACGTACAGGTCCGCGCAGCCGAACTCGGCGTCGAGGGCGGGCTCGCCGCAGACCCAGGCGCCCAGGCGCAGGTAGCCGCGCAGCAGCGGGGGCAGCTCCATGCGGGGCGGGAATTCGATGCCCTCGGGGTTCCAGGGGAGGTGCGGGGTGACCCGGTACTCCTGGGGGGCGAAGGCGCGGGCCAGGGCGGCCTCGCGGGTGGCGGCGGCCAGCACCCCGCCGTCGGCGAGCGGTATCGAGCAGCAGCCGGCGAGCCAGTTGTGCCCGGAGCGGTCCATGTAGCGGGCGAGGCCGGCCCAGATGAGGGCGATGACGGCGCCGTTGCGGTGGTCGGGGTGGACGCAGGAGCGGCCGACCTCGACGAGGTCGGGGCGGATGGGGGCGAGGGCGGAGAGGTCGAACTCGCCCTCCGAGTAGAGGCGCCCGGCGACGGCGGCGCGCTCCGGGGGCAGCAGCCGGTAGGTGCCGACGACCTGCTCGGTCTCCTCCTCGACGACGAGGAGGTGGTCGCAGTACGCGTCGAAGGCGTCGGAGTCGAGGCCGGGCTCGGGCCCGTCCAGGCGGGCGCCCAGCTCGCCCGCGAAGACCTGGTGGCGCAGGCGCTGGGCGGCGCGCACCTCGGCCTCGTCACGGGCGAGGCGGACGGCGTAGCGGGGGCCCTGGGCGGGGGCGGCGGGGACCGGAGCCACCACGGGGGCGGCGACCGGGGCGAGGGGGGCGAGGGGGGACGGGGACAGGGGTGCGATGGTCATGGCGGCTCCTGAACCGGGCACGGTGAGCCAGGCCGGCAGGTGTGTGGCCTGGCTCCTTTACTTCTTCCGTGACCGGCTGGATTCGACATGACCGCTCAGCGGCCCTCGGATGTGCGGACGCTGAACAAGACGCCCCCCCCTCGGTCCCGCCCTCGGTCCCGCCCGGGCCGCGCCGGGGTCAGCGGTCGGAGTTGAGCACCTTGCCGATCGCCTCCGAGGCCGTGCGGGCCGCCTGCTTGGGGTCCTGGCCGGTGAGGGCGGCCGTCATGAAGGGCTTGATCGGGTTCTCGGCCTCGATCTCGGCCCAGCGGGCGGAGTTCGGGGTGGCCCGGCCCTGGGCGGCTCCGGGGGCCATGCTGGCGGCGCCCTCGTTGCCCTCGACGACGTGGGCGAGGGTGGTCTTGTTCGGTACGTAGCTCATCGTGCGGGCGAGTTCGGTCTGCCACTGCTCGCTGACCAGGGCCGTGATCACGTCGACGGCGTGCTTACGCTGCTTCGTGCGCTCCGGGATGATCAGGTCGGAGCCGCCGGTCAGCACGGACCCCACCTTGTCGGAGGTCTTGCCGGGGATCGGGAAGAAGCCGAGCTTTCCCTTGAGGGCGGGGTTGGCCGCTTCGATCGCGGCCGCCTGGCCGGGCGGGGCGATGATCTGGGCGACCTGACCGCGGGCGAAGACCTCGGACTGCGGGGGCGTCTCCTCGTCGGCGCCCTTGGGGCCGTCGCCCAGGGCCTGGAGCTGCTTGTAGAAGTCCATGCCGGCCAGGGCCTTCTCGTCGTCGAGGGTGCCGCGCCACTGGCCGCTGGTGTCGACGGCGAGTTCGCCGCCCTCGTCCCAGATGAAGCCGGCGAGGACGTACCAGTTCTGGCCCGCGAGGTAGATGCCCTGCTGATCACCCTTGTCGAGCTTCTGGGTGGCTTGGATCCACTCGGCGCGGCTCTTGGGCAGGGACTTGATGCCGGCGTTCGCGAAGAGGTCCTTGTGGTAGATCACGACCCGGTTCGCGGCGTACCACGGCACGCCGTACTGGGCTCCGTTGACGCTTCCCGGGTCGGAGAGGCCCTTGAGCCAGTCCTTGTTGCCCCACTCGCGCAGGCCTTCGAGGGTCAGTTCGGAGAGGCCGCCGGTCTCGATGTACTGGGCGACCTGGGTGTTGCCGACCTCGATGACGTCGGCGCTCTCCGTGGCGGTGCCCTTCAGCACGGCGTTCACCTTCTCGCCGATGCCCGTCCACTCCTGGATCCTGACGTCGAGGTCGACGCCGGGGTGTTCCTTCTCGAAGGTGTCGGTGAACTTGTCGATGAAGTCCTCCGAGGCGCTGCCCTTCATCAGCCAGAGCGTCACCTTCTGCGCGCCTCCGCCCGAGGCGGCCAGCGGGCTGCATCCCGTCAGGGCGGTCGCGGCCGCGAGGGCGGTGCACACGGCGAGGAAGCGCATCTTCACGAAGGTCACCTTCTGGTGGGTCGATGGATGGCTTGAAATTGGCATAGACCAATGGGCGGGTCAAGGGGCTTCCGCTCCGGATTGTTCACGCAAAGTTCGCGGAGCCGGACTTACTGGGGCACCTTAGAACCAGGCCATAGCCACCCACTGTCGGGAGACCCCCATGTCCAATCACACGTACCGGGTGACCGAGATCGTCGGCACCTCCGACGAGGGCATCGATCAGGCCATCCGCAACGGGATCGCCCGGGCGGGACAGACCGTGCGGAACCTGGACTGGTTCGAGGTCGTCCAGGTGCGCGGGCACATCGAGAACGGCGCGATCGCCCACTACCAGGTGGGGCTCAAGGTCGGCTTCCGCCTCGAGGGCGAGGACTGAGCCCGCCCGCGGTCGCCCGCCCCTCCTGACCCCGTCCCCACCACCCCCGTCCGCCGCGCTCAGGTCCGGCCTTCACCCTCCTGGGCGTCCTTGAGCTCGGGCGCCTCCGCCGCCCAGTCCGCCAGGACCACCCGGAAGCCCGCCGCGCGCGCCGCCTGGACGACCAGCTCGTCGTCGTCCACGAGCATGCGCACCTCCCGGCCCCGGGCGATCCGCTGGAGCACCTCCAGCTTGGTCGTCCGGGCCGGCCGGCGGTCCTGGTTGCCGCGCATCCACACCCGGCCCTCGGGCAGGCCGTGCCGGGCGAGCCAGTCCGCCGTGTCCGCGCGGCACCGCTCCGGGCGGCCGGTCAGGTACACCACCTCGCAGTCCGCCGCGCTCTCCACCGCCAGCGCCACCCCGCGCCCGAGCGGCGGATCGGCCGGGGCCGCACCGAAGAAGCCGGCCCAGTCGCGCGGGCGGCGCTCCAGGAAGTGCTGGCGGTGACCCGTGTCCGCGAGGGTGTTGTCGATGTCGAAGACGGCCAGCGGCCGGTGCGTGTTCTCGCTCATCCCGCCAGCCTAAGGACCGGGCGGGGAATCCTGGCGGGCTCCGGGCGTTGAGACCTGTGTGATCCGAAAACTCTCGATCCTCGACCGGTCCCGCACCCGCGAGGGACACGAAGCCCCGCAGGCCCTGCGCGACACCGTGGAGCTGGCCCGCGTGGCCGAGGAGCTCGGCTACCACCGGTTCTGGGTGTCGGAGCACCACAGCGTGCCCGGGGTCGCCGGCTCGGCGCCGACCGTGCTGGCCGCCGCGGTCGCGGGGGCGACCCGGCGGATCCGGGTAGGCACGGGCGGGGTCATGCTCCCCAACCACCAGCCGCTGGTGGTCGCGGAGCAGTTCGGGGTCCTGGAGGCGCTGTTCCCCGGCCGGATCGACATGGGGCTCGGCCGTTCGGTCGGTTTCACCAACGGGATCCGGCGGGCCCTGGGCCGCGACACCGGGGACGCCGACCGGTTCGAGGAGCAGCTGGCCGAGCTGCTGGGCTGGCTCGACGGGACCCAGCTCGCCCATCCGGAGGTGCACGCCCGGCCCGCCGAGGGGCTGCGGATACCGGCCTACGTGCTGGCCACCGGCGAGGGGGCCGGGATCGCCGCCCGGGCCGGGCTGCCACTGGTGGTGGGGGACCTGCGAGCCCGCGGCAAGGTCACCGAGGTGGTCGGGACGTACCGCAGGGAGTTCCGGCCCTCGGCCTGGGGCGCGGAGCCGTACGTCGTGGTCTCCGGGACGGTGGCGGTGGCCGCCACCCCGGAGGAGGCCCGGCGGATCCTGGTCCCTGAGGCGTGGTCCCTCGCCCACTCGCGCACCCGGGGCAGCTTCCCGCCCCTGCGCCCGGCCGAGGAGGTCGAGGCCCTGGCGATGACCGCGAAGGAGCGGGAGCTGTACGAGGGCGGGCTGGCCGGGCACATCCACGGCACCGAGGAGCAGGTCGCGGCCGAGCTGGCCGAGGTCGCCGGGCTCACCGGCGCGGACGAACTGCTGGTCACCACCTCCACCTACGACCGGACGGCGCTGCTGGACTCCTACCGCAGGCTGGCGCGGATCACCGGACAAGGGCTCTGACGAGGCCTGGCGGCCTCTGACGGGCCCTGACGTGCCCTGACGGGCTCTAAACTGGGACGAATGCACCGCTCCCCCGATCGCCCCGCCCCCGATCCCCCCGCCGCCGGTCACCCCTCACCCGTCCGCCGCGCCGCCGGATCCTCCCCCGCGCACGATCCCTGCGTACGGGTCCGGGGCGCCCGCGAGCACAACCTGCGCGGCGTCGACGTGGACATCCCGCGCGACGCGCTGACCGTGTTCACCGGCGTGTCCGGCTCCGGGAAGAGCTCGCTGGCCTTCGGCACGCTCTACGCCGAGGCCCAGCGCCGGTACTTCGAGTCCGTGGCCCCGTACGCCCGCCGCCTCATCCACCAGATCGGCGCGCCGAAGGTGGACTCCGTGACCGGGCTGCCGCCGGCCGTCTCGCTGGAGCAGCGCCGCTCCTCCCCCGGCTCGCGCTCCTCGGTCGGCACGGTGACCCTGCTGTCCAACTCCCTGCGCATGCTGTACTCCCGGGCCGGCACCTATCCGCCGGGAGCGGAGCGGCTCGACTCCGACGCCTTCTCCCCCAACACCGCGGCGGGCGCCTGCCCTTCGTGCCACGGGCTGGGCCGGATCCACCGCACCGACGAGGAACTCCTGGTACCCGACCCCGCACTGTCGATCCGTCAAGGGGCCATCGCCGCCTGGCCGGGCGCCTGGCAGGGCAAGAACCTGCGCGACATCCTGGAGGCACTGGGCCACGACGTGGACCGGCCTTGGCGGGAGCTGCCGGCGAAGGACCGCGAGTGGATCCTGTTCACCGAGGAGCAGCCCGTGGTCACCGTGCACCCGGTGCGGGAGGCCGAACGCATCCAACGGCCCTACCAGGGCACGTACATGAGCGCCCACCGCTACGTGATGCGGACCTTCGCGGACAGCAAGAGCGCCACCCTGCGGGCCCGCGCCGAGAGGTTCCTGGCCGATTCGCCGTGTCCGGCGTGCGAGGGGCGGCGGCTGAGGCCCGAGGCCCTGGCCGTGACCTTCGCCGGCCGCGGCATCGCCGAGCTGGCGGCACTGCCGCTGACCGACCTGGACGGCGTACTGACCTCCGCGCACGTGGGCGGGGAGGCGGCTCGGGTACTCGCCGAGGACCTGCGCTCGCGGATCGGACCCGTCGTGGAACTCGGGCTCGGCTACCTGAGCCTGGACCGCACCGCGCCCACCCTGTCCGCGGGCGAGCTCCAGCGGCTGCGGCTGGCGACGCAGCTGCGGTCGGGGCTGTTCGGGGTGGTGTACGTCCTGGACGAGCCGTCGGCGGGGCTGCACCCGGCCGACACCGAGGCGCTGCTCGACGTGCTGGACCGGCTCAAGGAAGCCGGGAACACGGTGTTCGTCGTGGAGCACCACCTGGACGTGGTGCGGCACGCGGACTGGCTGGTGGACGTGGGACCGCGGGCCGGGGAGCACGGCGGGCGGGTGCTGTACAGCGGGCCGCCGCGGGAGCTGGCCGGCGTGGCGGAGTCGGCGACGGCGCGGTACCTCTTCGGGGGGCGCGAGGTGGCGGCGCGGGAGCGGCCGGTGCGGAAGGCGACGGGGGCGGTGCGGCTGAGCGGTGTCGACCGGCACAACCTGCGGGACGTGGAAGCCGAGTTCCCGCTCGGGGTGTTCACGGCGGTGACCGGGGTGTCCGGGTCGGGGAAGTCCACGCTGGTGGGCCAGGTGCTGGCGCGGGAGGTGGGCGAGCGGCTCGCGGAGCCGGACTTTCCGGTACGGCGGCTGGTGGAGGTGGACCAGAAGCCGATCGGCCGGACCCCGCGGTCCAACCTGGCCACGTACACCGGTCTGTTCGACGTCGTGCGGCGGCTGTTCACGGCGGCGCCCGAGTCGAAGGCCCGCGGTTGGAAGGCGGGCCGGTTCTCCTTCAACGTGGCGGGCGGCCGGTGCGAGACCTGCCAGGGCGAGGGCTTCGTCTCGGTGGAGCTGCTGTTCCTGCCCAGTACGTACGCCCCGTGCCCGGAGTGCGGGGGTGCCCGGTACAACGCCGAGACGCTGGAGGTCCGGTACGCGGGGCTGAACATCGCCGAGGTGCTGGGCCTGACGGTGGAGTCGGCGGCCGGTTTCTTCGCGGACGTCCCGGCGGCGGCGCGCAGCCTGCGGGCGCTGGAGGAGATCGGGCTGGGCTACCTGCGGCTGGGACAGCCCGCGACCGAGCTGTCGGGCGGCGAGGCGCAGCGGATCAAGCTGGCCACGGAGCTCCAGAGGCTGCGCCGCGACCACACGCTGTACCTGCTGGACGAGCCGACGACCGGGCTGCATCCGGCCGATGTGCGGGTGCTGCTGCGGCAGTTGCACGGGCTGGTGGACGCCGGGCACTCGGTGGTGGTCGTGGAGCACGACATGGAGGTGGTGGCGGGCGCGGACTGGGTCCTCGACCTGGGGCCGGGCGGCGGCACGGAGGGCGGCCGGATCGTCGCGGCGGGCACGCCGGCGGAGGTCGCCGCCGCGGGTGAGGGCCGTACGGCGGGCTATCTCGCGCGGACGCTGGGACGATCGTGAACCCTTTGATTCAACTTACTTCACGAACAGGCAAGTTGGTGTAGTGGCATTCTGAGCCTGAGTCGGATCGAGGGGGGCGATCCTGCCGGGGTCAAGTCTCCGGGGCGCCCGCGGTCCGCGACGACCCTACGTCTCAGGAGGAGCCAGGTGGGTTTGAGTGGTCTGCGCGCGGGCGACCCGGGGCGGATTGGCGAGTTCACGCTCGTCGGCCGACTGGGTGCAGGCGGTATGGGTGTCGTCTACCTGGCACAGGGTTCCGACGGCCGGCTCGTGGCTCTCAAGCGGTTGCGTGAGGAGCTCGCTTCGGACTCCGAGTTCCGGGCCCGGTTCCGGCGTGAGGCTGCGGCGCTGCTGCGCGTCCAAGGCGCGTGCACGGCACGGGTCTTGGCGGTCGACATCGAGGCGAGCAGCCCGTTCGTCGTCATGGAGTACGTACAGGGCCCGACGCTGGCGGAGCACGTCGGCGAGCACGGGCCGCTGCGCGGCGACATGGCGCACGGCTTCGCCGTCGGGCTCGCCGAGGCACTCGTGGCGATCCACCAAGCGGGCCTGGTGCATCGCGATCTCAAGCCCGGCAACGTGCTGCTGTCGGACCAGGGACCGAAGGTCATCGACTTCGGCATCGCACAGGCCGCCGACGCGACGGCGCTGACCCGCCCCGGTGTCGCGATCGGGACCGTGGGTTTCATGGCACCGGAACAGGTTCGCGGACAGGCCGGCCCTCCGGCCGATGTGTTCGCGTGGGCGCTGACCGTCGCGTACGCCACCACCGGACGGTCGCCGTTCGGCACCGGACCGTCCGAGGCGGTGCTGTACCGGATCCTGCACGACGAACCCGATCTCGACGGCGTTCCCGCGCACATCAAGACACTGCTGACCTCGGCCCTGGCCGGATCACCCGAGCGACGTCCCACACCCGGGCACCTGCTCTCCGAACTGACCGGTGCCAAGGTTCCCGGGTCGATTCCCGACGTCGAGGCTGTCCACACGCTGCTTGCCACCGCGTGGCAGATGCCTGCATCGGGCACGTTGTCGGCTTCCGTGCCGAAGCGGCGCACCACGCAAATCGCCGCCGCGGCGGCTGTGGTGCTCCTGCTCTCGACTGCCGGGATCCTCTGGCGGGTGCTGCCCGATCAAGGTCATCCGGCGGCGTCCGGCACGACTGCGCTTCCGAGCCAGCCGGCGGGCGACGCGTCGTCCTCGCCCCCGACGACCTCGGCGCCGCGTGCGGCTCCTGAAGCGACGCCCCTGGGGGCAACCCCTCGGACGACGGCGCCGTCCACACCGCCGGTGACCCCATCGCCTCCACCCCGGCCGTCATCCTCTGGCTCTACGGGGCCGGTCACCAACACCCACAGCGGGCTGTGTATCGACACCAACGGCCCGCAGCGACCCGGACTCGAGGTGGTGCTCCGCGCGTGCGGGTACTACAGCGGTCAGATCTGGGGCTACGACGGGACGGGCCTGCACCTCACCAACCCTCCCAGCGGCCTGTGTCTCGACACGAACGGCAATCCCACCACCGGCGTCACGGCCGTGCTCAACTCGTGCGGCAACTACAGCGGCCAGCAATGGCGCTACGACCCCGGCAGCAGCCAGTTCGTCAACCCGACAAGCGGCCTGTGCCTGGACACGAACGGCCCGCCGGCACTCAACCTGAACCTGGTGCTCAACCCCTGCGGAAACTACACCGGCCAGCAGTGGCGGATGTGAACGCGGCCTGAGAACCAGCGGCCGCGGACCCAAGGCCTAGGCGTCGCCGGAGAGCAGGTGCTGCGGCCGTTCGCGGAAGCTCCACTGCCCCTGGTGGCGGGTGAACATCCAGACGAGGTCGTAGCGGTCGGGCCAGGTCGCGGGGACGCCCAGGATCTGGTCGGCGCCGAGGGCCCGGACTAGCCTGGGCACGCCGCTGTGCTCCCAGCAGACGAGTACGGGCATCGGGGCGAGCAGCGCGGCGAGGGCGAGGGCGGGTTCGGCGCCGACCGCGAACTCGGTGCGGACGGGGGTGCGCAGCGCGGTGGCCAGTGCCGTCACCGTCTGCTTGCAGCGGGCGGGAGCGGCGGCCTTGCCCCCAGCCGCGAAGACCGCCGCGGGGCGGGGCAGCGCGGACGGGCCTGCCTTCGTGAAGAGGCGGGTGAGCTCCTCGGCCCGCCGCCAGCCGCGTCCGGCGAGCGAGCCCGGGTCGTCCTCGCCCTCCTCGTCCCAGCCGGAGTCACCGGCGTACGGCTTCTCCGCGTGCCGGATCACCATGATCACGGCGTCCGGGGGCCCGGCCTGCGGGCCCTGGACCGGGCGGGCCGGGCCGTCCTGCGCGGAACAGCCGGCCACCGCGAGCGGCGCGAGGGCGGCCGCCAGCACGGTGCGGCGGCTCGGTCCGGACCCTGCGGGGGCGTGTGGCATGCGGCCACTGTTCCCCACGCGCCGGACCCCGCCGGGCCGCGGCGCGGGGTACGGCCCGTACGAGCGCCCGGTCGGCGGATCGGGTAGGCCGATCGGGCCAGCCGATCGGCCCGGGCGGCAGGGCCGGGGCGGCAAGGGTCAGCCCTTGCGGACCGCCCGCAGCCACTCCTTGTTCATGGCGGCGATGGACGGGAGCGGGATCCCCTTGGGGCAGGCCGTGGCGCATTCGCCGGTCAGGGTGCAGCCGCCGAAGCCCTCCTCGTCCATCCGGGCCACCATGTCCAGCACGCGGGTCTCGCGCTCCGGCGAGCCCTGCGGGAGGACGTTGAGGTGGTTGACCTTGGCGGAGGTGAACAGCATCGCCGAGCCGTTGGGGCAGGCCGCCACGCAGGCGCCGCAGCCTATGCACTCGGCGTGCTCGAAGGCGTAGTCGGCGTCGGCCTTGGGCACGGCGGTGGCGTGCGCCTCGGGCGCGGCCCCGGTCGGCGCGGTGATGTAGCCGCCGGCCTGGATGATGCGGTCGAAGGCGCCGCGGTCGACGACGAGGTCCTTGACCACCGGGAAGGCCGAGGCGCGCCACGGTTCGACGTCGATGGTGTCGCCGTCGTCGAAGGACCGCATGTGGAGCTGGCAGGTGGTGGTGCGCTCCGGGCCGTGGGCGTCGCCGTTGATGACGAGGCTGCACGCGCCGCAGATGCCTTCGCGGCAGTCGTGGTCGAAGGCGACCGGGTCCTCGCCGCGCAGGATGAGGTCCTCGTTGAGGGTGTCGAGCATCTCCAGGAAGGACATGTCCTTCGAGATTCCGTCGACCTCGTAGGTGGCCATGGCACCGGGGGCGTCGGGGTTCTGCTGGCGCCAGACGCGCAGGGTGAGCTTCATGCGTAGCTCCGCTGGGTGGGGTGGACGTACTCGAAGACGAGGTCTTCCTTGTGCAGGACGGGGGCGGCGCCGGTACCGCCGAACTCCCAGGCCGCGGCGTACGAGAACTCCTCGTCGCGCCGCTCGGCCTCGCCGTCCGGGGTCTGGGACTCCTCGCGGAAGTGGCCGCCGCAGGATTCGGCGCGGGCGAGCGCGTCGAGGCACATCAGCTCGGCGAGTTCCAGGTAGTCGACGATGCGGTTGGCCTTCTCCAGCGACTGGTTGAACTCCTCGCCGGTGCCGGGGACCTTGATCCGCCGCCAGAACTCGGCGCGGATCTCGGGGATCCGGTCGAGGGCCTTGCGCAGGCCCTCCTCGGTGCGGGCCATCCCGCAGTACTCCCACATCAGTTCACCGATCTCGCGGTGGAAGGAGTCGGGGGTGCGGTCGCCGTCGACGGCGAGCAGCTTCGCGAGCCGCTCGCGGGTCTCGCGTACGGCGGCCAGGGCCTCGGGGTGGCTGTCGTCGACGCTCGCGTGGTGCGGGTGGCGGGCCAGGTAGTCGTTGATCGTGGAGGGGAGCACGAAGTAGCCGTCGGCGAGGCCCTGCATCAGGGCGGAGGCGCCGAGGCGGTTGGCCCCGTGGTCGGAGAAGTTGGCCTCGCCGATCGCGAACAGCCCGGGGACGGTGGTCTGGAGGTCGTAGTCGACCCACAGGCCGCCCATCGTGTAATGCACGGCGGGGTAGATCCGCATGGGGACCTCGTACGGGTTCTCCGCGGTGATCCGCTCGTACATCTCGAAGAGGTTGCCGTACTTCTCGGCGACCTTGTCCCGGCCCATGCGGCGGATGGCGTCGGCGAAGTCGAGGTAGACGCCCTGGCCGCCGGGGCCGACGCCGCGGCCCTCGTCGCAGACGTTCTTGGCGGCGCGGGAGGCGATGTCGCGGGGCACGAGGTTGCCGAAGGAGGGGTAGATCCGCTCCAGGTAGTAGTCGCGCTCCGCCTCGGGGATCTGGGCGGCGGGGCGGTCGTCGCCCTTGGCCTTGGGGACCCATATGCGGCCGTCGTTGCGCAGGGACTCGCTCATCAGGGTGAGCTTGGACTGGTGGTCGCCGGTCCGCGGGATGCAGGTGGGGTGGATCTGGGTGAAGCAGGGGTTGGCGAAGTACGCGCCGCGCCGGTGCGCCCGCCAGACGGCGGTCGCGTTGGAGTTCATGGCGTTGGTGGAGAGGTAGAAGACGTTGCCGTAGCCGCCGCTCGCGAGCACCACCGCGTCGGCGTAGTGGGTGGAGATCTCGCCGCTGATCAGGTCGCGGGCCACGATGCCGCGGGCCACCCCGTCGACCACGATCAGGTCGAGCATCTCGGTGCGGGCGTGCATCTCGACGTTGCCGGCGGCGATCTGCCGGGACAGGGCCTGGTAGGCGCCGAGGAGCAGCTGCTGGCCCGTCTGGCCGCGGGCGTAGAAGGTGCGGGAGACCTGGACTCCGCCGAAGGAGCGGGTGTCGAGGAGGCCGCCGTACTCGCGGGCGAAGGGGACGCCCTGGGCCACGCACTGGTCGATGATCTCAACGGAGATCTGGGCGAGGCGGTGGACGTTGGACTCGCGGGCGCGGAAGTCCCCGCCCTTGACGGTGTCGTAGAAGAGGCGGTGCACCGAGTCGCCGTCGTTGCGGTAGTTCTTGGCGGCGTTGATGCCGCCCTGGGCGGCGATGGAGTGGGCGCGGCGCGGCGAGTCGCTGAAGCAGAACTGGACCACGTGGTAGCCCTGCTCGGCGAGGGTCGCGCCGGCGGCACCGCCCGCCAGGCCGGTGCCGACGACGATGATGGTGTGCTTGCGGCGGTTGGCCGGGTTGACGAGCTTGGCCTCGAAGCGGCGGCGGTCCCAGCGGTCCGCGATGGGGCCTTCGGGGGCCTTGCCGTCGGCGATCGGCTCGCCGGTGGTGTAGCGGGTGTAGTCGCTCACGGGGGTGTCGTTCATGGTCAGTTCACCACTCCGGTCATGACGGCCACGGGGACGGAGACGAAGCCCGCGAAGAGGACGAGGGCCAGGGCATTGGCCAGGAACTTCAGCGTCCGCTCGCGCCGGGCGTTGCCCGCGCCGAGGGTCTGGGCCGCGCTCCAGAAGCCGTGCCGGATGTGCAGGCCGAGGGCGGCCATCGCCACGATGTAGATGGTGTTCCCGTACCAGGTGGAGAAGGTGGCGAGGACGTTCTCGTACGGGTGGCCCGCCCAGGCGCGCTCGTTCACGGTGAGCGTGGTGAGGTCGAGCAGGTGCCAGACGATGAAGAGGGCGAGGATGATGCCGCCCCAGCGCATGGTGCGGGTGGCGTAGCTCGCGCGGCGGCGCTTGTGGGCGTACTTCACCGGGCGGGCCTTGATGCCGCGGCGGCTGAGCTGGTAGGCGGACACGGCGTGCGCGACGACCGCGGCGAGGAGCACCACGCGGACGATCCACAGGGCCCACTCGTGGTGGAGGAAGGGCGAGCCGAGGGTGCGCAGCCAGTGGGCGTAGCCGTTGAACTCGTCCGCCCCGAAGAAGATCTTGAGGTTGCCGAGCATGTGCACGACGAGGTAGCCGAGCATGATCAGGCCGGAGACGGCCATCACGGACTTCTTGCCGACGGATGAGTCCCAGATCGTTCGCGTGGTGGACGGCCGTCGACCCGTCCGCGTTGCCAAAGCCATGACATCGACGGTAAGGACCAAGGTCCCGAAAGGTCCAAGACATGATCGAGCTGATCTCGATAGGGAGTGCCTATCGAGGCGTATCCTGGGACGATGCAGTTCCAACAGCTCCTGTACTTCGTGGCCGTCGCCGAGACCCGGCACTTCACCCGGGCCGCGGAGCGGGTGCACGTGGCCCAGCCCTCGCTCTCCCAGCAGATCAAGGCGCTCGAACGGGAGCTGGGGGCCGAGCTCTTCAGCCGGGCGCGGGGCAACATCGCGCTGACCGACGCGGGCGAGGCGCTGCTGCCGCTGGCCCGCCGGATCCTGGCGGACGCGGACACGGCGCGGCTGGAGGTGCAGGAGCTGGCGCAGCTGCGGCGCGGGCGGGTGCGCCTGGGGGCCACGCCGAGCGTGTGCACGGGCCTGCTGCCGGACGTGCTGCGGGCCTTCCACGCCGCGCATCCGGGCATCGAGCTGCTGATCGAGGAGAGCGGTTCGCTCGACCTCGTACGGGAGCTGGCGCGCGGGGCTCTGGACCTGGCGCTGATCGCGCTGCCGCTGCCGCCCTCGGCTCCGGCGCTGACCACGGTGGAGCTGCTGACGGAGGACCTGGTGGTGGTCTCCTCGGCGGACCGGCCGGCGCCCGGCGGGGGCGGTGAGCTGACCATCTCCGGGCTGCGCGACGAGCCGATGGTGATGTTCCGGCACGGCTACGACCTGCGGGAACTGACCGTGACGGCCTGCCGCGCGGAGGGCTTCGAGCCGGTGTTCACCGTGGAGGGCGGCGAGATGGACGCCGTCCTCGGCTTTGTACGGGCGGGGCTGGGCATCGCGGTGGTCCCGGCGATGGTGGTCGGCCGCGCCGGGCCGGGCCTGCGGGCCACACCCCTCGCCGGCTCCCCGCTGCGCCGCACGATCGCCCTGGCCCACCGCACGGACGTCGCTCCCCCGCGCGCGGCGCGCGAGCTGAAGCGGATGCTGGTGGGCTGACCGGGCCTCGCCGGCCCGACCCCGGAAGGTCAGGCGGTGGTGCGTATGGGCAACACCTGGTCGAGCCCGCCGGCGAGCATCCCGAAGGCCCGGTCGGCGTCGGCCACGGCTGCCGGGTAGGCCTCGTCGGCGCTCTGGCCGGAGTCGATCCGGCGCCAGTTCTCGCGGCCCAGCTCCTGACGGACCGCCACCAGGTGCATGGCCGCGAGCCGGGCGGTGAGCGGCGGGACCGACTCCCCTTCCAGGACCGCCGCGAGCAGTTCCACCTCTCGGTCCGTGTAGCGGGCGAGGCGGGTCTCCAGGCTCGCGGTGGAATAGAGCAGCCGCTCGAAGGCGACCACGTCGGGGTGGTCGCACAGCCCGGTGATCGGGTCCCGCTCGGCGAGGGCGGTCAGGAAGTGCGCGTGCACGGCGGCCGCCGGAGTCTGCCCGGCGGGCCGGTGACGCACGATGCGCGCGGCCTCGTCCTGATGGTCGGCGAACCGGTCGAGGACCAGATCCTCCTTGCTCGGGAAGTACCGGAACAGGGTGGGCTTCGAGACCTCGGCCGCGGCGGCGACGTCCGCCACCGACACGGCGTCGAAGCCTCGTTCCAGGAAGAGTTCCAGCGCCGTGGCCGTCAGCAGGCGACGTGTACGGAGCTTCTTGTTCTCGCGCAGACCCATCGTCTTGTCCATGCTCACGAGCGTACCACAGATTCGTGACCGAGTAATTTTTGTAACCGGGTTGCTTTTCCTCTCGGAAGGGGTTCTCCTTGAGACAACGACGACGAGAGGACTTCCGATGACCGACGTACTGATCGTGGGTTCCGGCCCCACCGGGCTCACCCTGGCGTGCGACCTGGCCCTCCGTGGCATCGGCGTGCGGATCCTCGAACAGCGCTCCGCACCGCACCGCGAGTCCCGCGGCAAGACCCTCAACAGCGGGAGTCTGGAGGTCTTCGGGCGGCTGGGCGTCGCGGAGCGGATGACGGCCGTCGGCGGGGCGGGCCTGGTGTTCCGCAAGTACTTCGACGGCGCCCGGGTGAACGACACCTTCTACGGCGACGGCCTGATCATGGGCCAGTGGCAGATCGAGGAGATCCTGCGCGAGCGGCTCTCGGAGCTCGGTGTGCAGGTCGAGTACGAGTCCCGCCTCGCCGGAATCGGTCAGGACACGGCCGAGGTGACAGCGGAGCTCGCGGACGGCTCGACCGTGCGGAGCCGCTATCTCGCCGGATGCGATGGCGGCCGCAGCCCGACCCGCAAGCTCCTCGGGATCCCCTTCGAGGGGAGTACGGAGGAGGCGGAGATGATGGTGCTCGGCGACGTGACGGCTCCCGGGCTGAGCCGGGAGTTCTGGCACCAGTGGTTCACCTCGGACGGCGGCGCCATGCTGCTCTGCCCGATACCGGGAACCGACATCTTCCAGCTCCAGGCCTCGCGGGAGCTGGACGAGCGGGGAGAGCCGCTGCCGCCCTCCCTGGAGAGCTTCCAGCGGCTGTTCGACCGCCACGCCCGGATGCCGGGGATCCGGCTGGCGGAGCCGACGTGGCTCTCGGCCTGGCGGGTCAACGTCCGCATGGCCGCCCGGATACGCGAGGGCCGGGCCTTCCTCGCCGGGGACGCGGCCCACGTCCACCCCATAGCCGGCGGGCTGGGCATGAACACCGGCATCCAGGACGCGGCAGCCCTCGGCCGGACCCTGGCCGCCGCCCTCTCCGGGCCCGCCGGGGAGGACGTGCTCGGCGCGTACGAGGCGGAGCGCCTGCCGGTGGCGGCCGAGCTGCTGGCCGACACCTCCCGGCGGATGGAGCGGGTCCTGGCCGCGGTCCGTGAGCCGGGCAACGGGACGGAGGCGGGCCTGGACTGAGCGGCGGGCCGCCCGCCGGGCCGGCGGCGAGCGGCCGGCGTCGGCCTTCCCTCAGGAAGCGGTGGGAACGGCGTCCGACAGGGAGAGGGTGTGGATGCGGTCGGGGGCGCCCGGGCGGGCGTAGTACCAGCCCTGGGCGGTGTCGCAGCCGAGTGCGCGGAGCTGGGCGGCCTGGGCCCCGGTCTCCACGCCCTCGACGGTGACGGCGAGTTCGAGGCTGTGGGCCAGGGCGACGATCCCCTCCACGATCTTGACGTCGACCGGGTTGGCCGGGCTCTGCTGCATCCCCTGGGTGAAGGAGCGGTCCAGCTTCAGCACGCTGACGGGGAGGCGGCGCAGGTTGGCGAGGTTCGAGTAGCCGGTGCCGAAGTCGTCGAGCGCGATGTCCACGCCCAGGGCGGCGAGCCGGCGCAGCGGTTCGAGGAGTTCGTCGTCGGCGCCTATCAGCGCCGATTCGGTGACCTCCAGGCACAGCGCGCCCGGGGCGAGGCCCGACTTCTCCAGCACGGCGACCGTGTCGGCGACCAGGCCGGGGTGGTGCAGCTGGGTCGGCGAGAGGTTGACGTTGATCCGCAGGGACGAACCACCGTGTTGGCGCTGCCAGTTGCGGGCCTGGCGGACGGCTTCCTCCAGGACCCAGCGGCCGAGCGGCACGATCAGTCCGGTGCGTTCCGCGAGCGGAATGAATCGGTCCGGACCGAGGACCCCGTACTGCGGGTGCGACCAGCGCACCAGCGCCTCGGCGCCGTGCACGCTGCCGTCGTGCATGTGGACCAGCGGCTGGTACTCGATGAAGAACTCGCCGCGCTCCAGCGCCGCCGGCAGGGCGTTGGTCAGCCCGTGACGGGTGATGGCCCGGGCGTCGGCCTCGGCGTCGGCGAATTCGAAGCGGTTGCCGCCGGCCGCCTTGGCCCGGTACATCGTGATGTCGGCGCTGCGCAGCACCTCTGCCGCGGTGCGTTCGCCGGCCGGTCCCTCGACGATGCCGATGCTGCCGCGCACCGACAGTTCGCGGCCCTCCAGCCGGATCGGCGTGGACAGGGCGGACAGGATGCGGACCGCGAGGTCGGCCGCCTTCTGCTCGGTGTCGGCGCCGGTGGTCAGGGCGACGAACTCGTCGCCGCCGAGCCGGGCGACCACCTCGCCGGGGCCGGTCGCGCAGCTCTGCAGCCGGTCGGCGACCTCCACCAGCAGGCGGTCCCCCGCCGAGTGGCCGAGGCTGTCGTTGACCGTCTTGAACCCGTCGAGGTCCAGGTAGCACAGGCCGAAGCGGCTGCCCCCGGCCCCGCCGAGGGCCTTCTCCAGCCGTTCGAAGAAGAGCGTCCGGTTGGGCAGGCCGGTCAGGGCGTCGTGGGTGGCCTCGTAGCGCAGGCGCAGGTTCAGCAGCCGGCGTTCGGTGGTGTCCTCCATCAGGGCCAGCTGGTACTGCGGCATGCCCTCGGCGTCGCGGAGCAGCGACACCGTCAGGTTGGTCCACAGCACGGTGCCGTCGTGGCGGTAGTACGGCTTCTCCACGCGGTAGCTCTCCCGCTCGCCGCGCACGAGTTCGCCGTACATCCGCCAGACGTGCGGGGTGTCGTCGGGGTGGGCCCACTCGCTGACCTTGCGGCCCCGGACGTGCCCCTCCAGGCCGCCGAACATCTGCAGCAGCGCGTCGTTGACCTCCAGGATGTTGCCTTCGAGGTCGGCGATGCCGATGCCGACGGCCGCCCCCTCGAAGACCGCCCGGAAGCGCTCCTCGCTCGCGTGCAGGGCCTGCTGGGCATCGGTGCGGGCGGTGAGCGCGGAGCGGGCGATGGCCTCCTGCTCCTTGAGGGTGCGCTCGCGCAGGGCCCGGGCGAACCCGGCGGCGATCCCGTGCTGGAGCCGGGCGCAGCGGGCCCGGTACTCCTCGGTGCCCTGCGCGCCGGAGCCGCAGTAGAGCACCAGGTACGACTCGACCACGCCGAGGGTGCCCGCCAGGGCCTCCGGGTCGGTGCAGTGCACGGCCACCAGCTCGGCACCGACCCGCTGGCCGACGACGGCGTCGAACGGCCGGGCGTGCAGGGCCTCGACGAGGGTCCGGGTGAGCGGCACCAGGTGCCGCTCGAACTCGGTCCGCGTCAGCGAGGTCGCCGTGACGGGGAAGATCGCCCGCCCCCAGATGGTCGCGAAGCGGGCGATCCGGTCCTCCAGCCCGCCCTGCGGAGCCGCCACGGAATCGGGCACCGGTGGCGCACCCGCGCCCGCCGCCGGTTCGGGGTCGGCCGCGGCGGAGGGAGCCGCGGCGGCGGCCGGAGCGCCCGCCGTCTGTGCCGGGAGTCTCACGCCTTGCGTCCCACGCCGGCGAAGCCCGAGAAGGCGTAGGGGTCCTCCTGCACGTCGCCGTCCTCCGCGCCGTCCGGACGCCAGTCGGGCATGGACACCAGCCCGGGCTCCAGGATCTCGAACCCGTCGAAGAAGCCTCGGATCTGCTCCCCGGTGCGCATGACGAGCGGGTTGCGGATGTCCCGGTAGACGCCGACGGCCCCGCCCGCGACCTCCTCCGTGAGCGGGATCCCTTCGTAGGAGGCGTGCGTGAGGATCAGCAGGCTGCCGGGGGCCAGCGCCTCGCGCAGCTGGTTCACGGCGGCGTACGGCTCGTCCGTGTCTTCCAGGAAGTGCAGGACGGCGACGAGCAGCAGGGCCACCGGCCGGTCGAGGTCGAGCAGCCGGCCGACCTCGGGGGCGGTCAGGATGTCCTGCGGCTTGCGCAGGTCGGCGGCGATGACGCCGGTGCGTGCGTCGCCCTCCAGGACGGCCCGGCTGTGGGCGACGGCCACCGGATCGTGGTCGACGTAGACCACGTGTGCGTCGGGGGTGGCGGCCTGGGCGATCTCGTGGACATTGCCGAAGGTGGGGATGCCGGAGCCGATGTCGAGGAACTGCGTGACGCCCTCGCCGACGGCGTGCCGGACGGCGCGGCGCATGAATGCCCGGTTGGCCTGCATGATCTTGGGCAGGCCCGGCATGAATTCCATGGCGCGGCGGGCCGCCTGGCGGTCGACCTCGAAATTGTGGGAGCCGCCCAGGTAGTAATCGTAGATGCGGGACACGCTCGGCACCGATATGTCGATGCCTGGCGGGGCCCAGGCCGGGCGCTCCATCGGGGTCTCCAAGCGTTGTTCCTACGGTGGTCCGTGCGGGGCCGGACTCCTGTCCGAGCCGAATGTACTGATCATTGCCCAACGGGGCGAGCAAAAGCGGAAATTGCCGATCCGTTCTTCGTCACACACCAAAGGCCCCGCCGCCGCCCCGCGGTGGGATTGATCGATACCGACACATCCCTTTTGGGAATTGCCCGGTGGGCGATCGGAGTCGCCGCGTGATCGACTCTGGACTGGCTCAAACCTCTACGGTCCGCACTCCACCCGTTCAGGCGAACCACCGCCGACCCTCGCGCGCGCGGGCGTACGCGGGCCCATGATCCCCGGGTGAACAAAGCCTGTGACAGGCGCCTGCTGGTGGTTCCGGTCCTGCTGTGGGCGGCCCTGTCCGCCACCCCGGCCGTGGCTGATAGCTGCGCCTACGCGACGACCGGCTCCGGCGACGGCGCGACCACCGCCGAAGTGGTCGCGGTGGCCGGCAGCGGCGGCCGCGGAGGCGGTCCGGGTGGCGGACATCACGGCGGCAGCCACGGTGGCAGCCACGGTGGCAGCCACAGCGGCGGCCACGGAGGAGCGCATGGAGGAGGCCATCACGGCGGGCACCACTGCCCGCCGCCGCCTCCCCCGCCGTGTCCGCCGAAGCCGACACCGCCACCCAAGCCGACGCCACCACCGAAGCCGACTCCACCACCCCCGAAACCCACCCCGCCGCCCGAGCCCACCCCGCCGCCGCCTCCGCCACCACCGGCCAAACCGGCGCCGAAACCAGTGCCCAAGCCCGTCCCGAAGCCTGTCCCGCCCGCTCCGGCCCCGCCGAAGCCGGCGCCCACACCTCCCCGGGTGATCAAGGCACCCCCATCACCACCACCCGCGCCCACCCCCGTGGTGGTGCCGCCGAAACCGGTGGCCCGTCCGGCGTACCGCGCCCCGGCCCGCAAGCCGGTCGAACACCACGTCTCACCGGTGACCTTCACCCTGCTCACCGCGGCTCCGGCGGTGCTCGCGATCGTCGCGCTGCGCCCCCGCTAGCCCCTCCGCCCCACCTGTGACCGATTGGGAGTCATCTTGTCGGAATGGCTCGTCCTGTCCATCGCGATGGCCGCGGCCTGTGCCGTGGTGCTGTCCATCGCCTTCTTCAACCACCGCCGGATCGGCGAGGACGACGATCCGAACGAAACCCCCGACGTCATCGAGTACATGACGATGATGATCGGTGTGATCTACGCGATCGTGCTGGGCCTGGCGATCGCCGGCGTCTGGGAGGCGCGCGGCGCCGCCCAGGAGTACGTGCGCCAGGAGGCCCAGGCCCTGCACGAGGTCGGCATCCGCTCCGAGGTCTACCCGGCCGAGGTGCGCCGGAAGATCCGGGCCGACGTCGACGCGTACGTGACGTACGTGGTGGACACGGAGTGGAAGGTGATGGCCGACCACGGCAATCTCACGGACCGCGGCGGGGAGCTGCTGGAACGTATCCGCCGGGACGTCACCGACTACGAGCCGCAGACCGACCACGAGGGGCAGGCGTACCAGCCGCTGGTCGACCAGGTCGCCGTGGCGGACGACGCCCGCAGTGCGCGCGGCCAGAGCGCCGGGGCCACCATGCCGGGGGTGGTGTGGTTCGGGCTGATCGCCGGCGCCCTGGTGACGGTGGGCCTCATCTTCACCCTGCAGATCCGGCGGTCGTTCCGGGAACTGCTGCTGGCGGGGCTGTTCAGTGCGCTGATCGCCTTCCTGCTGTTCCTCATCTGGGACTTCGACGCGCCCTTCGGCCGCGGCATCGCCGCCACCGCCGAACCTTTCCTCGCACAGTTCCCGCATCTGGGCCTGGACGACTGACGCACGGCCGTGGAGCCGGGCACCGGGCGGACCCGGGCAAACCGGGGACGGGCCTCCCGTCCCCGGTTCGGCCTACGGCCATGCCCCATTCGCCCGTTCCTGATCGCGGGTCACCGCCCCCGCACCTAGCGTGGCGGACATCGAGGCGCACGACCCCCCACGTGCGGAAACCGTTCCGCGGCTGCTCCTCGGGGATCCGGAGAAACAACCATGGGTGCGATACGTCCCTCCCGCACAGCCCTGCTGAGCGCCGGCGCCACGGCCGCCGTCATCGCGCTCGGCGCCCTCGGCACGCCCGCCGCGACCGCCGCCGGGCCCCGGCAGGTCACCTCGTTCGGCTTCACCATCACCCCGTCCACGGTCGCCCCGGGCGGCCAGACGGTGCTGTCCGTCAGCGGCTGCAACGCCGCCTACGCCACCGCCTCCTCCGGGGTCTTCGACACCGTGAGCATCGCCCGCGGCCAGACCGCACGGGTCACCGTGGACCGGGACGCCCGGCGCGGGGCGGTGTACTCCGTCTCCTTCACCTGCAACGGGGAGACCGGCTCGGCCGACCTGACGATCGCCGGCGGCACGACCCGGCCGACGACGAGTTCGACGCGGGGGGCCACCACCTCCCCGCGGGGCGTCACCACCTCCGCCTCCGCCCGCGGTGTGCGCGGCGGCCTCGGCGGCAGCGTGGCGGGCATGGACCCCGTCGAACTCGGCGCGGGCGCCCTCCTCTTCCTCGCCGCCGCGACCGGTACGGCGTACACGCTGCGCCGCCGCGGAAGCGGCCGCGGCCATTGAGCCGCCGCCCTCCCCCGGCCCGCCATCCCGCCTTCCCAACCGCCGGTCGCCCCCAGGCCGGGCCCGGGCACGGGGCGGCCCGCGGGTTTGCAAGCCGGGCCGGGGGGGTGGGGGGGGCAGGCGCGGCCCCCGAGCGGGCGGCC
>NZ_JBHWUO010000008.1:0-225540 GCF_042736975.1 Streptomyces sp. NPDC059989 | reverse complement strand
CGCTCGTGGATCTCCAGGACATCGCCCTCGTCGACGAGCTCCTCGATCACCTTCAGCATGTCGTACGGACGGTTCCCGTCCGCCGGCACCAGATCCAGCAGCACCTCGGAACGCCGGTCCGCCGGGTCGCTCGTCTCGTGGACCGGCGGGTTCTCCCGGTTGTTGGAGGGCAGCATCGAGATCAGGTAGCGGACCTCGGAGATGCACGTCTCCTCGTCGTCGTACGCGAAGTGCGCCACACCGCTCGTCTCGGCGTGCACGTCCGCGCCGCCGAGGCCGTTCTGGGTGATCTCCTCACCCGTCACCGCACGGACCACGTCCGGACCGGTGATGAACATCTGCGAGGTGTCCCGCACCATGAACACGAAGTCCGTCAGCGCCGGGCTGTAGGCGGCGCCGCCGGCACACGGGCCCAGCATCACCGAGATCTGCGGGATGACACCCGAGGCCTTCGTGTTGCGCTGGAAGATGCCGCCGTAACCGGCGAGGGCGGAGACGCCCTCCTGGATACGGGCGCCCGCACCGTCGTTGAGGGAGACCAGCGGGGCACCGGCCGCGATGGCCATGTCCATGATCTTGTGGATCTTCGTCGCGTGGGCCTCACCCAGCGCCCCGCCGAAGATCCGGAAATCGTGCGCGTAGACGAAGACCGTACGGCCCTCGACCGTCCCCCACCCGGTGATCACACCATCCGTATAGGGCTTCTTCGCCTCCAGGCCGAACCCCGTCGCCCGGTGCCGGCGCAGCTGCTCGACCTCCTTGAACGAACCCTCGTCCAGGAGCAGCGCGATGCGCTCACGCGCGGTCAGCTTGCCCTTCGCGTGCTGCGCCTCGGTCGCACGGTCACTCGGCCCGCGCCGCGCCTGCTCACGCAGGGACTGCAACTCGGCCACGCGCCCGCGGCTGTTCACCGGGTGGTTGGTGGGCTCATCGCTGATGGTCATGACAGGTACTCCTCGTACGTCGTGCGAAAGAAGTCATCGGTGTGCGGCCTGCGGGAACGCGCCGGCGGCCGACGGTCGTGCGGCGCGGGGCAGGGCGATCGCGGTGATCAGAAGTCCGCGGCGGGCCAGCCAGGTACCGCTGAAGGCCGTGAGGCGGGTGCCGTCCACCGTCGGGCCCGGGACCAGCAGGCGGGCGTGGAAGGTGCCGGTCTCCGGGTCGACGGTGATCATCACCTCGTCGAAGTCCAGCCACTGGCCCGTGATCGGGTACCAGGCCTTGTAGACGCTCTCCTTGGCGCTGAAGACCAGCCGGTCCCAGTGCACGTCGGGGCGCCGCAGGGCCAGTTGGGTCAGCCAGAGGCGTTCTTCGGGGATCGTGACCAGCGCGCGCATGCCCGAGTTGGAGATCGGCCGGTTGGGCTCGGCGTCCACGCTGATCGCCGCCAGGTCGGTGGCGCGTGCCACCGCCGCGGCCCGGTAGCCGGAGCAGTGCGTCATGCTGCCGACGATGCCCGCGGGCCAGCCGGGCGCGCCGCGGGTGCCCGGAAGGATGGGGGCGGGCGGGATCCCGAGCCGGGCCAGCGCCGTGCGGGCGTTGCCCCGTACCGTCGCGAACTCCCTCCTGCGTTCGTCGGTGCTGTCGGCCACCAGGGCCTTCTCCTGCGGGTACAGCACGGATTCGGGCAGGTCCCCGAAGGTTTCCGCGGCGGCGGCCGTCGCGGGCAGCAGTTCCTCGATCACGGGCGGGCCCCCTGTCGTCCTCGGGTGTGTCCGGCATGGTCGTACGTCGCCGCCCGGACGGGCAGGATGCGCACGAGGCCGCCCGGCCCGCCGGGGCGCCGGTTCCACTCGCGCGGGTAGCCCAGCGAGACCTCCTCGAAGGGGACCCCGTCGCGGTGGATGGTCCGGCGGATGTGCAGGTGGCCGTAGACCATCGCCGCGGCGCGGAATCGGCGGTGCCAGTCGGCGGTCGCCTCGGTGCCGCACCACAGGGCGAATTCGGGGTGCCAGAGCACGTCGGTGGGCTCCCGCACCAGCGGGTAGTGGTTGACCAGTACGGTCCGGGTGCCGGCGGGGAGGGCGGCGAGCCTGGCCTCCGTGGCGGCGAGCCGGGCCCGGCACCAGGCCTCCCGGCTCGGGTAGGGGTCGGGGTGGAGCAGGAACTCGTCGGTGCAGACGACGCCGGCCTCCTCCGCCAGCCGGAGCGCGACCTCCTTGGAGGTCACTCCCGGCGGGCGGAACGTGTAGTCGTACAGCAGGAAGAGCGGGGCGACCGTGACCGGGCCGCCCTCGCCCTCCCAGACCGGGTACGGGTCCTCGGGCGTGACCACGCCCAGCGAGCGGCACATCTCCACGAGGTGCAGGTAGCGCTGCTCGCCGCGGAGCTGGAGGGGGTCCTCCCGGGGGGTCCACAGTTCGTGGTTGCCCGGCGCCCAGACGACCTTCGCGAACCGGCCGGCGAGCAGGCGCAGCGCCTGCTCGATCTCGGAGGCGATCTCGCCGACGTCACCGGCGACGAGGAGCCAGTCCTCGTCCGTCTCCGGCCGCAGCTCGTCGAGGATCCGCCGGTTCTCTTCGTAGTGGATGTGCAGGTCGCTGATGGCGAGGAGCGAACCGCCCGTACTCGGTGTGCTGTTCGGCATGGCGGATTCCCGTCAGACCGCGACCGGGCGCGCGGCGACGCGCGTGCGGATCGCGGAGAGGACGGCCTCCTGCTCGTGGACGAGGTAGAAGTGCCCGCCCGGCAGCACCGTCAGCTCGAAGTCCGCGTCGGTGTGCTCCGCCCAGCCGCGGACGCCTTCGACGTCCACCCGGGGGTCGGTGTCCCCGACGAGGGCCAGGAGCGGGCAGGTGAGGGCGGGCCCGGGGGCGATGCGGTAGGTCTCGACCGCCTGGTAGTCGCCCCGGATGGCCGGGAGGATCATCCGCAGGATCTCCTCGTCGCCCAGGAGGTCGGCGTCGGTGCCGCTGAGCGCCTTCAGTTCGGCCACCAGGCCGTCGTCCGACCGCTTGTGGACGTGGGCCTCGCGCTGGAGGTGCGGGGCGCGGCGGCCGGAGACGACGAGTGCCGACGGGGCGGTCCCGCGGGCCTGGAGCCTGCGGGCCACCTCGAAGGCGACCAGCGCGCCCATGCTGTGCCCGAAGAGGGCCAGCGGGCGGTCGTCGTCGCCGGCCCCGCCCAGCTGCTCCACCACGTGGTCGGCGAGGACGCCGACCTCGGTGATGACCGGCTCGGACCGACGGTCCTGGCGGCCGGGGTACTGGACGGCCAGCACCTCGATGTCCGGCGACAGGGCCCGGGACACCGGGAAGTAGAAGCTGGCCGAACCGCCGGCGTGCGGGAGGCACACGAGGCGCGTCCGGGCCTCGGGGGCCGGGTGGAATTTCCGTATCCAGAGATCGTCGGTCATGAGTGTGTTTCTTCTCCTGCGTTTTCCCGGGTGTTCCTGTGACTGGTTCCGCTACGCCTTGCGGAAGACGTCCTTCACGGCGATCTTCCCGTCGCGGATGGTGAAGAGGTCGACGGCCCGGTCGAGGACCTTTCCGTCCGGCGAGTTCACGGTGAATTCGAGGATGACGCGGTCCTCGACCTCGAGGAGCTCGCCGTATTCCAGCGTGATCCCCTTGGCCTCGTACTCCTTGCGCAGGCCGATGATCTTGTCGAGGAAGGCCGGGATCTCCTCACGGGTGTACGTGGTGCCCGGCTCCGCGCCCTCGGCCATGATCCAGCGGCCGTCGTCCGTGAAGCAGGCCGCGGCGGCCTCGATGTCGTCCCGCAGGCCGGCCTCGAAGAAACGGTTGACGATGTCCTTGCCCTTGCCCATGGCTGTGGTGCCTTTCGTTGTGTGACGTGTCGACGTGTGACGTGTGACGTGTGACGGAATGTGTTTCGGGTTTTCGGCCGGTCACGCCATGCGGACCGGAAGCCTTTCCAGGCCGCGGAACTGCGCCGTGTACCGCCATTCGAGAGCGGCGGATTCGACGGTCAGCCGCCAGTCCGGGAATCGCTCCAGGAGCTTGGCGAAGATGATTTCGCCTTCGAGGCGTGCGAGCGGGGCTCCGAGGCAGTGGTGCACGCCGTGGCCGAAGGACAGGTGGGAATGGGCCGACGGCCTGGTCACGTCGAGCCGGTTCGGGTCCGCGTACTTCTCGGGATCGCGGTTCCCCGACATCAGCGCGATGAAGACGATCTCACCCTCGGGGATGGTGACGTCCCCGACCTCGACGGGGCTGGTGGTGTAGCGGATCGTCGAGAGGTTCAGCGGGCTCTCGTAGCGGAGGAACTCCTCGACCGCGCCCGGGATCAGGGACGGGTCGGCGCGCAGCTGCTCCTGCTGGTCGGGGTGGTCGAGGAGGGCGAGCACCCCGCTGCTGATCATGTTGGCGGTGGTCTCGTAGCCGGCGTTCATCACCAGGAAGATCGTCGACATCAGCTCGGTGTCGGTGAGCCGCACCCCGTCGTCGTCGGCCTCGATCAGCGCGGAGACCATGTCCTCGCCGGGGTTCGCCCGCTTCTCGGCGACGAGCTGCCCAAGGTAGGCGAAGGCCTGGCCGAGCGCCTTCTGCTTCTCCTCCGCGGAGATGCCCACGCTCGCGAGGGCGCCGCTCCACGTCTTGAAGTCCTCGAACCGCTCCTCGGGGACACCCAGCAGATTGCCGATGACGTAGATCGGCAGCGCGAGGGCGATGTCCTCGACGAGGTCGAACTCCGCGCCGGGAACGATCCGGTCCAGCAGCGCGTCGGTGGTCTGCTCGATCCACGGCCGCATCTTCTGGACCCGGCGCATGGTGAACGCCTTGCCGATCAGCTTGCGCAGCCGGGTGTGCTCGGGCGGGTCGCTGAACAGCATGCTGCGCGGCTGCTCGGTGGCCCGGAAGTCGGCGTCCACCGACTGTGCCGTCACCACGGCCGGCAGGTTCACCGCGTCCTTGGACAGGCGCGGATCGGCGAGCAGCGCCCGGCCGTTCTCGTAGTCGGTCACGACCCACGCGTGGAGTTCGGTGGCGAGGGTCTTGACCACGTGGCGGCGTACGGCGCGCTCCTCCCGGAGCTTGTCGTACGTGGCGTAGGGGTCCTGCACGAAGCTCCAGCTGAGCAGGTCGACTCCGCCTGCTTCGATGGTCGTTCCGATGGACAAGGGAAGGTCCTTTCCGAGGGTCGTGCTCATACGAGCCCGGCCAGCCAGTGGTCGACGGCCTTCGCCGTCGGTTCCGCGAATTCCTCGATGACGGTGAGGTGGTCGCCCGCCGTGGCCACCTCGGTGTGCGGCAGCGGCCATCCGGCGCGCGGACTGCCGAAGGGGGTGTCGCCGGGCTCCAGCAGGAAGTCGACGGCGCGCACGACCAGCGTCGGCGCGGTGGCCGCCACCGCGGGCGACCAGTGTTCGAACAGCGACAGGTAGCGGCCCATCGCCATCAGCTTCGTGTCGTCCACCATGGCGACCAGCTCGGGCCGGGCGGCCAGTTGCCGGAACAGCGACGTCTGGAGCTCCGCCGTCTCGGCGTCGCCCGGCAGGTAGGTGTCGAGGAGGACGATGCCGTCGGCCCGCGGCCCGCCGTCGGCGTCGAGGGCCTCCGAGACGGCGTGCGCGATCCAGCCGCCGGATGAGTACCCGACCAGGACGAACGGCCGGCCGCCGGCGGCTTCCCGCACGGCCGCCACCTGGTCGCGGACCGCCTCGTCGAGGGTGGCGGGCAGCCGCTCGCCGTGCTCGTAGCCGGGCAGGGACAGCGCCCGGACGGTGTAGTCGTCGCCGAGGGCGGCGGCGAGGCGGGTGTACTGGAGGGGGCTGGCCGGGGCGACGAAGGACGGCAAGCAGATCAGTACGGGGCTCTCGCCGCCCGCACCGGCCGCACCGGCCGCCTGGCCGTCGTCGGCCGGGGAGAAGCGGACCGGCCGGCGCACGGCGCCGCCTGCGGGCTCCTCGGCGGCCAGCCGGGAGGCGGCGGCGAGGAACCGGATGCCCTCCGGCCCGCGGCCCGCCAGGCACGCCTGCCGGAAGCGTTCCACCAGCCCGTCCGCCGGAGCGGCGGGGGCGGGCGGAGCGGTGGGGAGGGTGGCGCTGAGGTGCTCGGTGAGGGCGGCGACCGTGGGGTGGTCGAAGACGTCGGCGGCATTCAGCACGATGCCGGAGGCGTCCCGGATCCGGGAGCGCAGCTCGACGACCGCGATGGAGTTGATCCCCATGTCGGTGAACGACTGCCGGTCGTCGATCCCGTCCCGATCGGAGTGCCCGAGCACGGCGGCCACCTGGGTGCGCACCAACTCGGCCACGTCGAGCGGACCTTCGGGAGCGACGGGCGCGGCCGCCGCCGTCGCGTGGCCGTCGCGCGCCTCGGCGGACCGGGCGAGGGAGGCGCCGTCGGGCCAGTAGCGCTCGCGCTGGAAGGCGTAGGTCGGCAGATCGACGCGCCGGGCGCCGGAGCCTTCGTAGTACGAGGTCCAGTCGATCGGAATGCCCGCGGTGAACAGCCGGCCGAGGGAGGCGATGAGCTGCTCGGGCTCCGGGCGGCCCTTGCGCAGGGCAGGGCCTGCCGGGATCTCCGTGAGGTCGGCGGCCAGGGCGGACAGGACGCCGTCGGGGCCGAGTTCGAGGAGGTGTCCGATGCCCTGGGCCTCGATGGCTTCGACGGCGTCGGCGAAGCGGACCGGGCGGCGGACGTGGTTGACCCAGTAGTCGACCGAGGTCAGCTCCTCGGCAGTCGTCTTCTGACCCGTGACCGTGGAAACGATCGGAATGCGCGGGGCGTTGAAGGTGAGCCCGGCAACGACCTTGCGGAAGTCGTCGAGCATGGGCTCCATCAGCGGCGAGTGGAACGCGTGGCTGACCGTGAGCTGCTTGAACTTCACCGCGAGCGAGCCCGCGATCTCCAGGACGTCGGCCTCGACACCCGCCAGGACGACCGACTTCGGGCCGTTGACGGCGGCGATGCCGACGGTCTTCTCCCGGCCGGCGAGCAGCGGGAGAACCTGCTCCTCCGACGCCTGGACGGCGACCATCGCGCCGCCCTCGGGCAGCGCCTGCATCAGACGACCACGTGCCGAGACGAGGGCGCACGCGTCCTCAAGGGACAGGACACCTGAGATGTGCGCAGCAGCGATCTCGCCGATCGAGTGACCCGCCAGAACCTCCGGCTTCACACCCCACGACTCGACCAAGCGGTAGAGAGCGACCTCCAGCGCGAACAGCGCCGGCTGCGTGTTGCCCGTCTCGTTCAGGCCCTCGCCCGAGAAGATCACCTCGCGCAGCGAGCCGTCCAGGTGGGAGAGCACCTCGTCGAAGGCAGCCGCGAACGCCGGGAACGCCTCGTACAGCTCACGGCCCATCCCGGCCCGCTGGGCGCCCTGACCCGTGAACAGCACACCGAGCCGACCCGACCCGGCAACACCCTCCACGACCTCATCGCCGACGATCACAGCCCGGTGGTCGAACAGGGAGCGGCTGGCCACCAGCGAGGAGCCGATGTCCACCGGGCGGGCATCCGAACCCGCCACGAACTCCCGCAGCCGCCCGATCTGCCCCTTCAGCGCACCGGCCGTACGGCCGCTGACGACGAGCGGGGCCACAGCCGGGGCAACGCCCTCGGCCACGGGCTCCTCGACCGCCGGAGCCTGCTCCAGCACCACGTGCGCGTTCGTCCCGCTGATCCCGAAGGCGGAGACTCCGGCCCGGCGCGGACGGCCCGTCTCGGGCCAGTCCCGCGCCTCGGTCAGCAGCTCCACGCCGCCGGCCGACCAGTCCACCTCCGGCGTCGGCTCCGTGACGTGCAGGGTGCGGGGCAGGGCGCCGTGCCGCATGGCCTCGACCATCTTGATGATGCCCGCGACGCCGGCGGCCGCCTGCGTGTGCCCGATGTTCGACTTCACCGAGCCCAGCCACAGCGGCCGGCCCTCCGGCCGCTCCCGGCCGTACGTGGCGAGGAGCGCGTCCGCCTCGATGGGGTCGCCGAGCGGGGTGCCCGTGCCGTGGGCCTCGACGGCGTCCACGTCCGCCGCCGTCAGGCGGGCGTTCTCCAGGGCCTGGCGGATGACGCGGCGCTGCGAGGGCCCGTTGGGTGCCGTCAGGCCGTTGGACGCGCCGTCCTGGTTGACCGCCGTGCCCCGTACGACCGCGAGGACCTTGTGGCCGTTGCGCTGCGCGTCCGACAGGCGCTCGACGAGCAGCATGCCGACGCCCTCGCCCCAGCCGACGCCGTCCGCGTCCGCCGAGAACGCCTTGGACCGGCTGTCCGGGGCGAGCCCGCGCTGGCGGCTGAACTCGATGTAGCCGGAGGGCGTGGACATGATCGTGACCCCGGCGGCGAGCGCCATGGAGCAGTCGCCGGCGCGGAGCGCCTGCACGGCGAGGTGCAGGGCCACCAGCGAGGAGGAGCACGCCGTGTCGAGGGTGACGGCCGGGCCGTTCAGGCCCAGCGTGTACGAGATCCGGCCGGAGGCGACGCTGGCCGCGTTGCCCGTGATGAGCAGGCCCTCGATCTCCTTCGGCGGGTCGGTCAGGAGCAGGGGGTAGTCCTGGCCGTTGCCGCCGACGAACACGCCGGTCTTGCTGCCCCGCAGGCTCTCGGGGGCGATGCCGGCCCGTTCGATCGTCTCCCAGGCGACCTCCAGCAGCAGCCGCTGCTGGGGGTCCATCGCGAGCGCCTCACGCGGGGAGATCCGGAAGAAGCCCGGGTCGAACCGGTCGGCGTCGTAGAGGAAGCCGCCCTCCTTGGCGTACGTCGTACCGGACTTGGCCGGGTCCGGGTCGTACAGGTCCTCGGGCCAGCCGCGGCCGTCCGGGAAGGGGCCGACCGCGTCGACACCGTCGGACACGAGGCGCCAGAGGTCCTCGGGCGAGCCGACGCCGCCGGGGAAGCGGCAGGCCATGCCGACGATGGCGACGGGTTCGCGGCCGGCCGACATCAGCTGCTGGTTCTGCTGCTTGAGTCGCTCCACGTCCTTCAGTGAGGACCGCAGCGCGGTGACGAGTTGTTCGTTCAGGTTGGTCATGACGCTCTCTCTGGTGCGTAGGGGCGGGTTGTCGTCAGGCGGTCGGGCCGCCACCCGCCAGCAGCAGCAGGCTTTCCGCGTCCATGTCGTCGATGGCATCGATGGCGTCGATGGCATCGGCGGCGTCCCGTGCGTCGCCGGTGCCCGCCGCGGCGCCTTCGGCCGCGGCGGCGCCGTGGCCGCCCGCCGCCTCCGGGTCGGAGCCCGCGAGTCCGAGCAGCAGGTCGAGCAGTCCCGCCCGGCGGACCCGGTCGAGCGGGATCGTGGTGAGCAGCTCGCGCAGCTCGCGCTCCTGCGGGTCCTCGGTGTCGTCGGCGGCGCCGCCGGACTGCGGGAGCAGTTCGGCGCGGAGGTATCCGGCGACCGCCTCCGGCGTCGGGTGGTCGAAGACGAGGGCGGCCGGCAGGCGCAGGCCGGTCGCTCCGCCCAGCCGGTTGCGGAGGTCGATCGAGGTCAGCGAGTCGAAGCCGAGCTCCTTGAAGGCGCGTTCCGGGTCGACGCTCTCCGGGCCGCCGTGGCCGAGGACGCGGGCGACCTGGGTCCTGACCAGCGCGGTGAGCTCGCCGATCTGGGCCTCGGCGGACAGCCCGGCCAGGCGCTGGGCGAGCGACGGCCCCTGTTCGCCGGCGCTGTTCGACGCGCTGCGCCGGTTCGCGGCCGGTACGAGGGCCCGCAGGACGGGGTGCAGCGTGTCCGTCTGCCGCCCCAGGACCGCGGTGTCGAGCGGGGCCGGTACGAGGACCGCGCGGCCGGTGCGGTTCCCGTGCTGCACTGCGGCGTCGAAGAGGGCCAGGCCGTGCTCGGGGGTGAGGGGGACGATGCCGGTGCGGCGCAGTCGGGTCAGATCCGCCTCGCCCAGCTCGCCGGCCATGCCACCGCCGCCCCACGCGCCCCAGGCGAGGGACAGTGCGGGCAGTCCCGCGGCCCGGCGCTGTTCGGCGAGGGCGTCGAGGTAGGCGTTGGCCGCGGCGTAGTTGGCCTGTCCCGCGCCGCCGAGCACACCGGAGACGGAGGAGTACAGGACGAACGCCGACAGGGCGAGGTCCCGGGTGAGCTCGTCGAGGTTGCGGGCCGCGTCGGCCTTGGGGCGCAGGACGCGGTCGAACCGCTCGGCGTCGAGCGAGGCCACGACACCGTCGTCCGTGACGCCCGCGGTGTGGACGACCGCCGTCAGCGGGTGCTCGGCCGGTACGCCGGCCAGCAGAGCCGCGAGGGCCTCGCGGTCGGCGGCGTCGCAGGCGGCGACCGTCACGTCCGCGCCGAGGCCGGTCAGTTCGTCGGCCAGCTCCCGGGCGCCGGGCGCGGCGAGGCCGCGGCGGCTGGTCAGCAGGAGGTGCCGGACGCCGTACGCGGTCACCAGGTGGCGGGCGAGCAGGCCGCCGAGGGCGCCCGTTCCGCCGGTGATGAGGACGGTGCCCTGGGGGCCGCCGAAGGCACCGGCCGGGTCCGGGGCGGCGTCGGTCCGGGTCCGCACCAGGCGCGGGGCGTGGGCGATGCCCTCGCGGAGCGCGAGCTGGGGCTCGTCCGTCGCGACGGCGACGCCGGCGGCGGAGGCGGCCGCGGCCGGGACGTCGGCCGTGTCGGTGTCCACGAGCGTGAGGCGGCCCGGGTTCTCGCTCTGCGCCGACCGGAGCAGGCCCCACACGGCGGCCGCGGCCGGGTCGGCGGGCCGGGACCGGCCGTCCGTGGCGACCGCACCGCCGGTCAGGACGACGAGTCGGGAGTCCGTGAACCGCTCGTCGGCCAGCCAGCCCTGGATCAGCTCCAGTGCGGACCGGGTGGCCGTGCGTACGTCGCCGGTGGCGTCCAGGGAGGCCACCGCCACGGCGGGAGCGGTGTCGAGGTCCGCCAAGTCCCGGGCGGAGCGCAGCACCGGGGCCTCGACCGGCTCGACGGAGCGGGCGTCGGTGACCGGCAGCCAGTCCAGCTGGAAGAGCCCGTCCCGGCCGCCCTCGGCGGCGGTGGTGTGGCGCAGCTCCTCGGGCCGTACGGCATGCCAGGTCAGGGCCTTGACGGTGGCGACGGGCGCGCCCTCCGCGTCGACCGCGCACAGGGCCAGGGATCCGTCGCCCTGCGGGGTGATCCGGACCCGGAGGGACCTCGCGCCCGTGGCCTGGACGGCGATCCCGGACCAGGTCAGGGGGGTGATCGCCGCGTCGGCGTCGGTGTCGGTGTCGGCGTCGGCGGTCTGCGGGACGGCGGTCCCGGTGAGGACGGCGGCGTGCAGGGCCGCGTCGAGCAGGGCGGGGTGCAGGGCGAACTCTTCGGCCTCCGCGTGCTGCTCGTCGGCGAGGTCGACCTCGGCGAACAGCTCGCCGTCCGAGGTCCACGCGCGGCGCAGGCCCTGGAAGGCGGGTCCGTAGCCGAGTCCGCGGGCCGCGAGTCGCCCGTAGGCGTCCTCGACGTCGACCTCCGTCGCCCCGGCCGGCGGCCAGGTGGTGACGGGCGCCGGGGCGGGGCCGGCGGTCGCGGCCAGGAGGCCGTCGGCGTGCTGGGTCCAGGGGTGCTCCTCGCCGTCGGGCCGGGAGAAGATCCCCAGCTCGCGGCGGCCGGAGGCGTCCGCGGCGGCGACGATCAGCTGGAGCTGGACGCTGCCCTGCTCGGGGACGACCAGCGGCGCGGAGAGGGTGAGCCGCTCGACGGTGCCGCAGCCGACGTGGTCGCCGGCCTGGACGGCGAGCTCGGCGAAGGCCGCGCCGGACAGGGTCGCGGTGCCGAGGACGGTGTGGTCGGCGAGCCAGGCGTGGGCGGCGCGGGAGACCCGGCCGGTGAGGACCAGGCCTTCCCCGTCGGCGAGTTGGACGGCCGAGCGGAGCAGCGGGTGGCCGAACGCGGGGGCCTGGGCCGTGCCGGGCTCGGTGATGAGCCAGTAGCGCTCGTGCTGGAAGGCGTAGGTGGGGAGGTCGACGCGCTGGGCGCCGGAACCTTCGTAGTACGAGGTCCAGTCGATCGGAACACCACTGGTGAACAGCCTGCCGAGGGAGGCGATGAGCTGCTCCGGCTCCGGGCGGCCCTTGCGCAGGGCGGGCGAGGCGGTGAGGCCTTCGACCTCCGCGGCCATGGCGGACAGGACCGCGTCGGGGCCGAGTTCGAGGAGGGACTCGACACCGCGTGCCTCGATGGTGCGGACCGCGTCGGCGAAGCGGACGGGGCGGCGGACGTGGTCGACCCAGTAGTCGACCGAGGTCAACTCCTCCGCCGTGGCCGGCCGGCCGGTCACCGTGGAGATGACGGGGATCTGCGGGGCGTGGAAGGTCAGCCCGGCAACGACCTTGCGGAAGTCGGCCAGCATGGGCTCCATCAGCGGCGAGTGGAACGCGTGGCTGACGGTGAGCTGCTTGAACTTCACACCGAGAGAACCGGCGATCTCCAGGACATCGGCCTCGACACCCGCGATGACCACGGACGTCGGGCCGTTGATCGCCGCGATACCGACACTCTTCTCCCGGCCCGCGAGCAGCGGGAGAACCTGCTCCTCGGAAGCCTGGACGGCGACCATCGCACCACCGGCCGGGAGCGCCTGCATGAGACGACCACGCGCCGACACCAGAGCCGCAGCGTCCTCGAGCGACAGGACACCGGCCACATGCGCGGCGGCGATCTCGCCGATGGAGTGGCCGGCCAGAACCTCCGGCTTCACACCCCACGACTCGACCAGACGGAAGAGAGCAACCTCAAGCGCGAACAGCGCCGGCTGCGTATTGCCGGTCTCGTTCAGGCCCTCACCGGAGAAGATCACCTCGCGCAGCGACCCGTCCAGGTGCGACAGAACCTCGTCGAAGGCAGCCGCGAACCCCGGGAACGCCCCGTACAGCTCACGGCCCATACCGGCCCGCTGGGCGCCCTGACCGGTGAACAGCACACCGAGCCGACCCGACCCGGCGACGCCCTCCACGACCTCGTCGCCCACCAGGACCGCCCGGTGGTCGAACACCGCGCGTCCGGCGGCCAGCGACCAGCCGATGTCCGCAGGCCGGGCGGCCGAGCCGGCCGCGAACTCCCGCAGCCGCTCGATCTGCCCCTTCAGCGCACCGGCCGTACGGCCGCTGACGACAAACGGGACCACAGCCGGAACAACGCCCTCAGCCACGGGCTCCTCGACCACCGGGGCCTGCTCCAGCACCACGTGCGCGTTCGTCCCGCTCACACCGAACGACGAGACCGCCGAGCGCCGCGGGCGGCCCGTCTCCGGCCAGTCCCGCGCCTCGGCCAGCAGTTCCACCGCGCCCGCCGACCAGTCCACCTCCGGCGAGGGCTCCCCCGCGTGCAGGCTCTTGGGCAGGACGCCGTGGCGCATGGCCTCGACCATCTTGATGACACCGCCGACACCGGCCGCGGCCTGCGTGTGCCCGATGTTGGACTTCAGCGAGCCGAGCCACAGCGGCTCCTGGCCGTGCCGCTGGCGGCCGTACGTCGCGAGCAGCGCGTCCGCCTCGATGGGGTCGCCCAGCCGGGTGCCCGTACCGTGCGCCTCGACCACGTCCACGTCGGCGGGCGACAGGCGGGCGTTCTCCAGGGCCTGGCGGATGACGCGGCGCTGCGAGGGCCCGTTGGGGGCCGTCAGGCCATTGGACGCGCCGTCCTGGTTGACCGCCGTGCCCCGTACGACCGCGAGGACCTGGTGCCCGTTGCGCAGGGCGTCCGAGAGCCGCTCGACGAGCAGCATGCCGACGCCCTCGCCCCAGCCCACGCCGTCCGCGTCGGCCGAGAAGGACTTCGAGCGACCGTCGGCGGCGAGACCGCGCTGGCGGCTGAACTCCACGAAGGTGCTGGGGGTGTGCATGACGGCGACACCGCCCGCGAGGGCCATCGAGCACTCGCGGTTGCGCAGGGCCTGCCCGGCCAGGTGCAGGGCGACCAGCGAGGAGGAGCAGGCCGTGTCGACGGTGACCGTCGGGCCGGTCAGGCCGAAGGAGTAGGCGAGGCGGCCGGAGATGACGCTGCCGGCGTTGCCCGTCATCAGGATGCCTTCGAGGTCCTGCGGGATGTCGCGCACCGGCGGGGCGTAGTCGTAGTACATGACGCCGGCGTAGACGCCGATGTCCGTGCCGCGGACCGACGCCGGGTCGATGCCGGCCTGCTCGAACGTCTCCCAGGTGGTCTCCAGGAGCAGCCGCTGCTGCGGGTCCATGCCCAGCGCCTCGCGCGGCGAGATCCCGAAGAAGCCCGCGTCGAACGCGTCGGCGTCGTGCAGGAAGCCGCCCTCGCGGGTGTAGCTCTTGCCGATGCGGTCGGGGTCCGGGTCGTACAGGTCCTCGTCCCAGCCGCGGCCGGTCGGGAAGGTGGTGATGGCGTCCGTGCCGTCGGTGACGAGCCGCCACAGGTCCGCGGGCGAGCTGACGCCGCCCGGGTAGCGGCAGGCCATGCCGACGATGGCGAGGGGTTCTTCGCCGCGGGTCTCCAGCTCCTGGACCCGCTGGCGGGCCCGCCGGAGGTCGGCGGTGACCTTCTTCAGGTAGTCGACTACCTTGTCCTGCTGGTTCTTTTCGGTCTGCACCGTGTCACTTCCTCTGCCGCGAGGGGCGGATGAATCGAAAGTTCCGAATATTCCGTGACCTCACGCGAGGTCGAATTCTTCGTCGATCAGGTCGAGCAGCTCGTCCACGGACGCCCCGTGGATGTCGTCTTCGGAGAACGCGCCGGCCGTGACGCCGGCCCCGGAGGATTCGCGGAGCCGGAGCAGGAGCTTCTCCAGTCGCTCCGCGGCGGCCTCGTACTCGGCCGCGTCGCCCGCGGCGGCCGACATGCTGGCCTCCAGGCGGTCGATCTCCTCGGCGAGCGAGCCCACCGGGGAGGCCCCGGCCACCGGGATCTCCTCGAGGAGGTATCCGGCGACGGCCGCCGGCGTCGGGTAGTCGAAGACGAGCGTCGCGGGCAGGCGCAGTCCGCTGACGGCGTTGAGCCGGTTGCGGAGTTCGACGGCCGAGAGGGAGTCGAAGCCGAGCTCGTTGAACGCGCGGGCCTGGTCGACCGCCTCGTGCCCGGCGTGTCCGAGGACGGCCGCGACCTCACCACGTACGAGGTCGACGAGGGCCTTCTCGCGTTCGGCGCCGGTGAGCGCGCCGAGCCGCTGGGCGAGCGGGGCCGGGCCTTCCGTGCCCGCGCCGCCCGGTGCCGCGGCCGCCGCCCGCCGCGGTGCCACCCGTACGAGGCCGCGCAGCAGCGGCGGCAGGTTCTCGCCGAGGGCCCGCAGGGCTGCGGTGTCGAAGCGGACGGGGGCCAGCAGGTTGCGGTCCTCCGCGACGGCCGCGTCGAACAGTGCCATGCCCTCGGCCTCGGACATGGGGGTCACCCCGCCCTTGGCCACGCGCTTGCGGTCGGCCTCGTCGAGGTGGCCGATCATGCCGTGGTCCCACAGCCCCCAGGCGAGCGAGGTGGCGGGCAGTCCGGCCGAACGGCGGTACTGGGCGAGCGCGTTGAGGAAGGAGTTGCCGGCGGCGTAGTTGGCCTGTCCGGGCGGGCCGAGGATGCCCGAGACGGAGGAGTAGAGGATGAAGGCGCTCAGGTCCAGGTCGGCCGTCAGCTCGTGGAGGTTCCACGCCGCGTCGATCTTGGGCTGCAGGACCGCGTCCAGCTGGTCGCCCGTCATCGACACGATGATGCTGTCGTCCAGGACACCGGCGGTGTGCACCACCCCGGTCAGCGGGTGCTCGGCCGGCACTCCGGCGAGCAGCTCCGCCACCGCGGCCCGGTCGACCACGTCGCAGGCCGCGAACGTGACGTGCGCGCCGAGGCCGGTCAGTTCGGCCTCGAGCTCGGCCGCGCCCGGTGCCCGGTCACCGCGCCGGCTGACCAGCAGCAGGTGCCGTACGCCCCGCTCGGCCACCAGGTGGCGGGCGAGCAGCACGCCGAGACCGCCGGTGGCACCGGTGACGAGCACCGTCCCCTCGGAGTCCCAGGGAGCGGGCTGTGCGGCGGGGGCGACCTCCACCTTGGCGAGCCGCGGGGCGCGGGCTTCCCCGTCGCGGATCACGAGCTCGCGCTCGCCGCTCGCGAGAGCGGCCGGGATGAGCCGCCGCGCCTCGTCGGTGCCGTCCAGGTCGATCTGGGCGAACCGGTCGGGGTTCTCGGTGCTCGCGGAGCGGAACAGGCCCCAGGCGCCGGAGAGTTCGAGACCCTCGATCCCGGCCGCCGCGTCGGCGGCGACGGCGTCGCTGGTCACGAGCACCAGCCGGGAGGACTCGAAGCGCCGGTCCGCGATCCACGCCTGGGCCAGCTCCAGCGCCCGGTGCGTGGTGGCCCGGGCGATCCCGCCGAGGTCGGCGGTGTCGATGCCGTCCGCGGCGGCGGACAGCGGGAGGAGGACCACGGCCGGTACCCGCTCGCCCGCATCCACGGCGGCCCGCAGGGCGGGCAGGTCGGCGTGGCCGCGCAGGGCGCCGGCGGGGTCCAGCCCCGCCCCCAGGCCGAGGGTGTCGGCGCCGAGCACCGCCCAGGAGGTGAGGTCGGTCTCCGGGGCGGCGGCCCCGGCCACAGCCGTCCACTCGACCCGGAACAGCGACTCGTGGTGCGTGGTGCCGGCGCTGCGCAGCATCTCGGCGGACACCTCGCGGGAGAGCAGCGCCCCGACCGTGGCGACGGGCGTGCCCACCGGGTCGGTGATGGCGAGGGACACCTGGTCCAGCCCGGTCTCCGCGGTCGTACGGGTCAGCCGTACCCGCAGCGCGGTGGCACCCGTGGTGTGCACGGCGACACCGGACCAGGAGAACGGCAGGCCCGGCTTCCCGTCGGCGTCCGCGACACCCGGCAGCAGCACGTGCAGGGAGGCGTCGAGGAGCGCGGGGTGCAGGGTGAACCGGCCGGCGTCCGCGCGCTGCGCGTCGGGCAGTGCGATCTCGGCGAACAGCTCCCCGTCGGAGGACCGCCAGGCGCGGCCGAGGCCCTGGAAGGCGGGCCCGTAGCCGTAGCCCTGGTCGACGAGGCGTCCGTACACGTCGGCCAGGTCGATCTCCTGCGCTCCGGCGGGCGGCCACGCGGCGGAGAGGGGGGCGGTGGGCGCGGCCACCGAGCCGGCGGCCAGGATGCCGTTGGCGTGCTGGATCCAGGACTGGTCCTCGCCGTCGGGCCGGGAGAAGATCCCCAGCTCGCGGCGGCCGGAGGCATCCGCACCGGCGACGGTGATCTGCAGCTGCACGCCGCCCCGCTCGGGCAGCACCAGCGGTGCGGCGAGCGTGAGCTCCTCGACGGAGTCACAGCCGACCTGGTCGCCGGCGCGGACGGCCAGCTCCACGAAGGCGGTGCCGGGGAGCAGGACGGTCCCGAAGACGGCGTGGTCGGCCAGCCACGGGTGGGACTGGAGCGACAGACGGCCGGTGAGCACCGCGCCTTCACCGTGGGCGAGTTCGACGGCGGCACCGAGCAGCGGGTGCCCGGCCTCGTCGAGTCCGGCGGAGGTCACGTCGCCCGTGGGGGCCGGGGGCAGCAGCCAGTAGGAGTCGTGGTGGAAGGCGTAGGTGGGGAGGTCGACGCGCTGGGCGCCGGAGCCTTCGTAGTACGAGGTCCAGTCGATCGGAACGCCCCTGGTGAACAGCCGGCCGAGGGAGGCGATGAGCTGCTCCGGCTCCGGGCGGCCCTTGCGGAGCGCCGGGACCGTGGTGACCGACTCGGTGACCTCGGCGGCCATGGCGGACAGGACACCGTCGGGGCCGAGTTCGAGGAGGGATTCGATGCCCTGGGCCTCGATGGTCTCGATGGCGTCGGCGAAGCGGACCGGGCGGCGGACGTGGTTGACCCAGTAGTCGACCGAGGTCAACTCCTCGGCAGTTGCCGCCTGACCGGTGACCGTAGAAACGATCGGGATCTGGGGGGCGTTGAAGGTCAGCCCGGCAACGACCTTGCGGAAGTCGTCGAGCATCGGCTCCATCAGCGGCGAGTGGAACGCGTGGCTGACCGTGAGCTGCTTGAACTTCACGCCCAGCGAACCGGCGATCTCCAGGACATCGGCCTCAACACCCGCGATGACCACGGACGTCGGGCCGTTGACCGCGGCGATGCCAACCGTCTTCTCCCGGCCCGCGAGCAGTGGGAGAACCTGCTCCTCGGAAGCCTGAACGGCGACCATCGCACCACCAGCGGGCAGCGCCTGCATCAGACGGCCACGCGCCGACACCAGAGCCGCAGCGTCCTCAAGAGACAGCACACCAGCCACATGCGCGGCAGCGATCTCGCCGATCGAGTGACCCGCCAGAACTTCCGGCTTCACGCCCCACGACTCGACCAGGCGGTAGAGAGCGACCTCAAGGGCGAACAGCGCCGGCTGGGTGTTGCCCGTCTCGTTCAGTCCCTCACCGGAGAAGATCACCTCGCGCAGCGAGCCGTCCAGGTGCGAGAGCACCTCGTCAAAGGCCGCCGCAAAGGCAGGGAAGGCCTCGTACAGCTCACGGCCCATACCGGCCCGCTGAGCACCCTGACCCGTGAACACCACGCCCACACGGCCCGACCCGGCAACACCCTCGACGACCTCGTCGCCGACGATCACCGCCCGGTGCTCGAACACCGACCGGGAAGCCACCAGCGAGGCACCCACATCCACCGGACGGGCGTCCGAGCCGGCGGCGAACTCGCGCAGTCGCTCGATCTGCCCCTTCAGCGCACCGGCCGTACGACCGCTGACGACGAACGGGGCCACAGCCGGGGCAACGCCCGCAGCTGCGGGCTCTTCGACCGCCGGGGCCTGCTCCAGCACCACGTGCGCGTTCGTCCCGCTCACACCGAACGAGGAGACCGCCGAGCGACGCGGGCGGCCCGTCTCCGGCCAGTTCCGGGCCTCCGTGACGAGTTCCACTTCGCCCGCCGACCAGTCGATCATCGGGGACGGCTCGTCCACGTGCAGGGTCTTCGGCACCACACCGTGCTGCATGGCCAGGACCATCTTGATGATTCCGGCCGCACCCGCCGCGTGCTGCGTGTGCCCGATGTTGGACTTGATCGAGCCCAGCAGCAGCGGCCGGCCCTCCGGCCGCTCCTGGCCGTAGGTCGCGAGGAGCGCGTCCGCTTCGATGGGGTCGCCCAGCCGGGTACCCGTACCGTGCGCCTCCACCACGTCCACGTCCGCCGCCGTCAGGCCGGCTCCGGCCAGGGCCTGGCGGATGACCCGCTGCTGCGAGGGGCCGTTGGGGGCCATGAGGCCGTTGGAGGCGCCGTCCTGGTTGACCGCCGTACCCCGGACGACGGCCAGCACCTTGTGGCCGTTGCGCCGCGCGTCCGACAGCCGCTCGACGAGGAGCACGCCGACGCCCTCGGCCCAGCCGGTGCCGTCCGCGTCGGCCGAGAAGGCCTTGCAGCGGCCGTCGGGGGCCAGGCCGCGCTGGCGGCTGAACTCGACGAAGAGCGTGGGCGTGGACATGAGCAGCGCGCCGCCCGCCAGCGCCAGGTCGCATTCGCCGGAGCGCAGGGCCTGCGCCGCGAGGTGCAGCGAGACCAGGGAGGAGGAGCAGGCGGTGTCGAGGGTGATCGCCGGGCCGGTCAGGCCCAGGTGGTAGGAGATGCGGCCGGAGGCGATGCTGTTGGCGCTACCGGTCAGCAGCTGGCCCTCGAAGGAGGGGACCTGGGCGAGCACGCCGCCGTGGTCCTGGCCGCTGACGCCGACGAACACGCCGGTCTGGCTGCCGCGCAGCGACACCGGGTCGATGCCCGCGCGCTCGATGCTCTCCCAGACGGTCTCCAGGAGCATGCGCTGCTGCGGGTCCATGCCCAGCGCCTCGCGCGGCGAGATCCCGAAGAGGGCGGGGTCGAAGCGGTCGACGCCGTCGACGAAGCCGCCTTCGCGGGCGTAGCTCTTGCCCTTCGCCTCCGGGTCGGGGTCGTAGATGCCGTCGATGTCCCAGCCGCGGTCGGTGGGGAAGCCGCCGATGGCGTCCACTTCCTCCGTGACGACGCGCCACAGGTCCTCGGGCGAGGTGACGCCGCCGGGCAGGCGGCAGGCCATGCCGACGATGGCGATCGGGTCGTCGTCCACGACCGCCTTCGCCCTGGGCGCGGCGGCGGGGGCGGCGGTGGTCCCGGCGAGTTCGGTGCGCAGGAAGCGGGCGATGTCCGCCGGCGTCGGGTAGTCGAAGATCAGCGCCGCGGGGAGGCGCAGACCGGTCGCCCCGTTCAGCTCGTTGCGCAGCTCGACGGCCGTGAGGGAGTCGAAGCCGAGCTCCTTGAAGGCGCGGTCCTGGCCGATGGCCGCGTGGTCGCTGTGGCCGAGCACGCCGGCCACGTGGCCGCGTACGAAGTCGACGAGGACCCGCTCGCTCTCGGCGTCGGTGAGCCCGGCGAGCTGCTGGACCAGCGCGTTGGCGGCGGCGCTGTCGGTGCCGGCCGCGGCGGCCTTGCGCCGGGGGGCGACCCGTACGAGACCGCGCAGCAGCGCGGGCAGTCCGTCGCCCAGGGAACGCAGGACGGACAGGTCCAGGCGGGTGGGCAGGGCCCAGGCGAGCCCGGAGCCGACGACCGTGTCGAAGAGCTCCATGCCGTCGGCCTCGGCCAGCGGCAGCATGCCGGCGCGGGCGATCCGGTCGACGTCGTTCTGGGTCAGGCTGTCGGTGATTCCGCCGGTCTGCGCCCACAGGCCCCAGGCGAGGGCGGTGGCGGGGAGTCCGGCGGCGCGGCGGTGGCGGGCGAGTTCGTCGAGGAAGGCGTTGGCGGCCGAGTAGTTGGCCTGGCCGGGGCCGCCGAAGGTGGCGGCGGAGGAGGAGTAGAGGACGAAGGCCGTCAGGTCCAGGTCCTTGGTGAGCTCGTGGAGGTTCCACGCGGCGTCGACCTTGGGCCGGAGCACGCGGTCGAGCTGTTCCACCGTCAGGGTCGCGGCGATGCCGTCGTCGAGCACGCCCGCGGTGTGGACGATGCCCTTCAGGGGCTGGTCCGCGGGTACGGCGGCGAGCAGCGCGGCGAGCGCGTCGCGGTCCGCGACGTCGCAGGCGGCGAAGGTGACGTGCGCGCCGAGCGCGGTCAGTTCGCCTGCCAGCTCGGCCGCGCCCGGGGCCTGGCCGCCGCGCCGGCTGACGAGCAGGAGGTTGCGTACGCCGTGCTCGGTGACGAGGTGGCGGGAGAGCAGGGTGCCCAGGTCGCCGGTCGCGCCGGTGATCAGCACGGTGCCGTCGGGGCCGAAGGCGGGCTGCGCGGTCCCGTCCGCCGCCGGTGCCGGGGCCAGGCGGGCGAGGCGCGGGGCGAAGGCGGCGCCGTCGCGCAGGGCCAGCTCGGGCTCGCCGGTGGCGAGGGCGGCGGCGACCGTCCCGGCCAGGGAGTCCGCGGGCTCCGCGGGGTCGAGGTCGAGGAGGACGAAGCGTCCGGGGTTCTCGTTCTGCGCGGTCCGCAGGAGACCCCGTACGCCGGCCAGGGCTACATCGCCGGGCTGGTCGGAGTCGAGCGACACGGCACCCCGGGTCACGACGACCAGTCGGGAGTCCTCGTACCGCGCGTCGGCCAGCCACTTCTGTACGAGTTCCAGGGCGCCCAGTGTCGCGGCGCGCAGGGCGGCCGCCGGGTCGGGCGCCTCGGGCAGGGTGACGGGGGCGAGGAGGACGGCGGGAACCTCGGCGTCCGCGTCCGCGAGCGCCTGCCATCCGGTCGGCTCCCCCAGCCCGGTGAGGCCCGGGAACCCGGCGTCGCCGAGCACCGCCCAGGTGTCGGTGGCCGGCTCGGCGGCGGGGGTGGGCACGCGGGTCCACTCGACGTGGAAGAGGGCGTCGTTGCCGGTGTTCCCGGCGTTGCGCAGCGCCTCGGCCGAGATGGCGCGGGACAGCAGGGACTCGACGGTGACGACGGGGGCGCCCGTGCCGTCCGAGGCGACCAGCCGCAGCGTGTCGGCTCCGGTCAGGGTGAGCTGGACGCGGAGCACGGAGGCTCCGGCGCCGTGCACGGTGAGCCCGGACCAGGAGAACGGCAGCCCGCCCTGGCGGTCGTCGTCGACCACACCGCGCAGCAGCGGGTGGAGGGCGGCGTCGAGGAGCGCGGGGTGCAGGGCGAACTGGGCGGCGTCGGTGCGCTGCTCGTCGGGCAGGGCGACTTCGGCGAAGATCTCGCCGTCGGGCGAGCGCCAGGCGCGGCGCAGGCCCTGGAAGGCGGGGCCGTAGCCGTGGCCCTGCTCGGTGAGCCGCTCGTACGCGCCCTGGACGTCGACCTCGGTCGCACCGGCCGGCGGCCAGACGAGCTGGCCGGCGGGCGCGGGGGAACCCGAGGTCACCAGGCTGCCGGTGGCGTGCTGGGTCCAGGACTGGTCCTCGCCGCCGTCGGGGCGGGAGTGGACGGCGATCGCGCGGCGGCCGGACGCGTCCGGCCCGCCGACGGTCAGCTGGAGCTGGACGGCGCCGCGCTCGGTCAGGACCAGCGGGGCGGCGAGGGTGAGCTCCTCGATGGTGTCGCAGCCGACCCGGTCGCCGGCCTGGGTGGCCAGCTCCACGAAGGCCGTGCCCGGCAGCAGCACCGTGTCGAGGATGGCGTGGTCGGCGAGCCAGGGGTGGGTCTGGAGGGAGAGCCGGCCGGTGAGGATGAGGCCCTCCCCGTCGGCGAGTTCGACGGCGGCACCGAGCAGCGGGTGGCCCGCGGCGGTCAGCCCGGCCGACGAGACGTCACCCATGCCGGTGGTCGGCATGAGCCAGTAGCGCTCGTGCTGGAAGGCGTAGGTGGGGAGGTCGACGGGCTGGGCGCCGGTGCCTTCGTAGTACGAGGTCCAGTCGACCGGAACGCCACTGGTGAACAGCCGGCCGAGGGAGGCGATGAGCTGCTCCGGCTCCGGACGGCCCTTGCGGAGCGCCGGGACCGCCGGAATCTCGGCGACCTCGGCCGCCATGGCGGACAGGACGCCGTCGGGGCCGAGCTCCAAGAGGGACCCGATGCCCTGGGCCTCGATGGTCTCGATGGCGTCGGCGAAGCGGACCGGTCGGCGGACGTGGTTGACCCAGTAGTCGACCGAGGTCAACTCCTCGGCCGTGGCCTCCTGACCCGTGACCGTCGAAACGACCGGGATCTGCGGGGCGTTGAAGGTCAGCCCGGCAACGACCTTGCGGAAGTCATCGAGCATCGGCTCCATCAGCGGCGAGTGGAACGCGTGGCTGACCGCGAGCTGCTTGAACTTCACACCGAGAGAGCCCGCGATCTCCAGAACGTCGGCCTCAACACCCGCCAGGACCACGGACGTCGGGCCGTTGACCGCAGCGATGCCAACCGTCTTCTCCCGACCGGCGAGCAGCGGGAGAACGACGTCCTCCGGTGCCTGGACCGCGACCATCGCACCGCCGGCGGGCAGCGCCTGCATCAGACGACCACGCGCCGACACCAGAGCCGCAGCGTCCTCAAGCGACAGCACACCGGAGATGTGCGCGGCAGCGATCTCGCCGATCGAGTGACCGGCCAGAACCTCCGGCTTCACGCCCCACGACTCGACCAGACGGTAGAGAGCAACCTCAAGCGCGAACAGTGCCGGCTGCGTGTTCCCCGTCTCGTCCAGACCCTCACCCGAGAAGATCACCTCGCGCAGCGAGCCGCCCAGGTGCGACAGAACCTCGTCAAAGGCCGCCGCAAAGGCAGGGAACGCCTCATACAACTCACGGCCCATACTGGCCCGCTGAGCACCCTGACCCGTGAACAGCACACCCACACGACCAGACCCGGCGACACCCTCGACGACCTCATCACCGACGATCACCGCCCGGTGCTCGAACAGCGAACGCGAAGCCACCAGTGAGGAGCCGATGTCCACCGGACGGGCGTCCGAACCCGCCACGAACTCCCGCAGCCGCTCCACCTGCGCAGCCAGCGCACCGGCCGTACGGCCGCTGACGACGAGCGGGGCGACCGCCGGGGCGACACCCTCGACCGCCGGGGTCTCGGCCTCGGGGGCCTGCTCCAGCACCACGTGCGCGTTCGTACCGCTGATGCCGAACGAGGACACCGCCGCGCGCCGCGGACGGCCCGTCTCCGGCCAGTCCCGCGCCTCGGTCAGCAGTTCCACCTCGCCCGCCGACCAGTCGACCTCGGTCGAGGGCTCCCCCACGTGCAGGGTCTTGGGCAGGACGCCGTGGCGCATGGCCTCGACCATCTTGATGATGCCCGCGACGCCGGCGGCCGCCTGCGTGTGTCCGATGTTCGACTTGATCGAGCCCAGCAGCAGCGGCTGACCTTCCGGCCGCTCCTGGCCGTAGGTCGCGAGGAGTGCCTCGGCCTCGATGGGGTCGCCCAGCCGGGTACCCGTACCGTGCGCCTCCACCACGTCCACGTCGGCCGCCGTCAGGCGGGCGTTGAGCAGGGCGTGCCGGATGACGCGGCGCTGCGAGGGCCCGTTCGGGGCGGTGAGGCCGTTGGAGGCGCCGTCCTGGTTGATCGCCGAACCCCGTACGACGGCGAGGATCTTGTGGCCGTTGCGCTTCGCGTCCGAGAGCCGCTCGACGAGCAGCATGCCGACGCCCTCGCCCCAGCCGACGCCGTCCGCGTCGTCCGAGAAGGACTTCGAGCGGCCGTCGGCGGCGAGGCCGCGCTGGCGGCTGAACTCCACGAAGGTGCCCGGCGTCGACATGACGGTCACGCCGCCCGCGAGGGCCATGGAGCACTCGCCGGAGCGCAGCGCCTGCGCGGCGAGGTGCAGGGCGACCAGCGAGGAGGAGCAGGCCGTGTCGACGGTGACGGCCGGGCCGGTCAGGCCCAGGTTGTAGGCCACGCGGCCGGAGGCGACGCTGCCCGCGCTGCCGGTGAGGATGTGCCCCTCGTGGCCCTCGGGAATGTCCCGCAGCCGCAGGCCGTAATCGCCGTACATGACGCCGGTGAAAACGCCGACGGCGGATTCCTTGACCGTGGTCGGGTCGATTCCGGCGCGCTCGAAGGTCTCCCAGGCGATTTCCAGCAGGAGTCGCTGCTGGGAGTCGACGCCGAGGGCTTCCCGCGGGCTCATGCCGAAGAAGTCGGGGTCGAACCGGTCGGCGTCGTGCAGGAAGCCGCCCTCGCGGGTGTAGCTCTTGCCCTTCGCCTCGGGGTCGGCGTCGTAGAGGTCCTCGGGCCAGCCGCGCCGGCTCGGGAACGGCGATATGGCGTCGGTGCCGTTCTCGACGAGCCGCCACAGGCCCTCCGGCGAATCGACGTCACCGGGGTAGCGGCAGGCCATGCCCACGATGGCGATCGGTTCCTGGTTCTTCTCTTCGAGCTCCTGCAGACGGTTGCGCGTCTGGACCAGGTCGGCGGTCACCTTCTTGAAGACACCGAGGAGCTTTTCGTCGTTCGACATTTCTGCGTTCCCTACCCATTCATTTCGACAAGTCCGGAATTCGAATTTCTTCTGATGTCGGCGGCCGGCCGCCGTTCACGGGGCCGCCGGCCGCCTCTTCTCCTCGCGTCAGTCGAAGGTGATTCCGAATTCCTTGCCGACGAATTCATACATTTCCTCGACGGATGCCGATTCCAGGTCCTCGGTCACGTCGGCGCCTTCCGCCGCGCCCCGGTTGGACCGGCTCCCGTCCCATGCGGACATCAGCGACGCCAGCCGGACCTGGGTCTGGGCCGCGGCCATCTCGTCCAGTTCCAGGCTCGTCAGGGCGGCTTCCAGCGCCTCGATGCGCTCCATCACCAGCCGTTCGGGCGACACCCCGGCATCGACGAGCTCCTCCCGCAGGTGCGTGGCGAGGGCCTGCGGGGTCGGGTGATCGAAGATGAGCGTGGCCGGCAGGCGCAGTCCGGTCTCTCCGTTGAGGCGGTTGCGCAGGTCGACGGCGGTGAGGGAGTCGAAGCCGAGCTCCTTGAACGCACGCTCCGCGTCGACCGTGTCCTGCCCCGCGTGGCCCAGTACGGTCGCGACCTGCGCGCAGACCAGATCGCGCAGGACCGTGTCCTGTTCGGGCTGTGACAGGGCGGCCAGGCGCTGGGCGAGGCCCGATCCGCCGGCCCCCGTACCCGGCGCCGCGCCCGCGGCGGCCCGCCGCGGGGCCTGGCGGACCAGGCCGCGCAGGATCGCGGGCAGTGCGTCGCCCTGGGCGCGCAGCGCCTTCGTGTCGAGGCGCATCGGGAGGACCCAGGCGCGGTCGCCGCCGAGCGCGGTCTCGAAGAGCGCCAGGCCGTCGTCCGCGGTCAGCGGCAGCAGGCCGGCGCGGATCATGCGCTGGAGGTCGGCTTCACCGAGGTGGCCGGTGATCCCGCTGGCCTCGGCCCACAGGCCCCAGGACAGCGCCGACGCGGGCAGGCCCGCGGCGCGCCGGTACTCGGCGAGTGCGTCCAGGAACCCGTTCGCGGCCGCGTAGTTGCCCTGGCCCGGGGCGCCGAAGACGGCGGCCGCCGAGGAGAAGAGCACGAACCCCGACAGCGGCAGGTCCTTGGTCAGCTCGTGCAGGTTCCACGCCCCGTCCACCTTGGGGCGCAGGACGCCGTCCACCCGCTCGGGGGTGAGCGAGGCGATGACGCCGTCGTCGGCGACACCGGCCGTGTGGACGACCGCGGTCAGCGGCTGCTCCGCCGGGATCGAGGCGAGCAGTTCCGCGAGCGCGTCCCGGTCGGCGGCGTCGCACGCGGCGATCCGCACCTGGGCGCCGAGCGCGGTGAGTTCGTCGCGCAGGGCGTCGGCGCCGTCGGCGGCCGGGCCCCTCCTGCTGGTGAGCAGGAGGTGGCGCACCCCGTACGCCGTGACCAGGCGGCGGGCCAGCATGCCGCCGAGCACACCGGTGGCTCCGGTGACGAGCACCGTTCCGTCCGGGTCGAACGGCGGCCGCGCCTGCGGGGTCTCGGGCGCGACGGCCATCCGCGCCAGCCTCGGCGCGTACAGCTCCCCGTTGCGGATCGCGAGCTGCGGCTCGCCGGTCGCCGGGGCGGCGATCAGCGCCTGCCAGGTCGCGGGGCCGGTCTCCGACCCCTCGGGGAGGTCGAGGAGGACGATCCGGCCGGGGTTCTCCGTCTGCGCCGAGCGCAGCAGGCTCCACGCGGAGGTCAGGGCGAGGTCTCCGCCTTCGGCTCCGCTCGCCACGACCAGCAGCGTGGACTGTTCGAGGCGCTCGTCCGCGAGCCATTCCTGGGCCAGGCGCAGCGCGCGGTAGGTGACCTCGCGCACCGCGTCCGGCACACCGCCGGCCGCGGGGGCCGCGGCCGCGAGCGGCAGCAGCGTCACCGGCGGGACCGGCTCGCCCGCATCGACGGCGCCCAGCAGGGCGGATACGCCCTCGTACCTGCGCAGGCCGGGGAACGGCCCCTGGGCCAGGCCCGGTCCGCCGTCGCCCAGCAGGGCCCAGCCGTCGGCGGGCGCGGTCGCCGCACCGGCGACCTTGGTCCGCTCCACCTGGAAGAGGGCCTCGTGGTAGGTGGTCCGGGCACTGCCCAGCGCGTCCACGGAGACGGTCCGCCACAGCAGCGAGTCCGCCTCGGCGACGGGCTTGCCCGCACCGTCCGCGATGAGCAGGGAGACGGTGTCGGCGCCCGTGGACACGAAGCGCACGCGCAGCTCGGCGGCCCCGGAGGCGTGCACGGTGACCCCGCCCCACGAGAAGGGCAGCGCGGGCTCCGACGCGTCCTCCAGCGCCTTGAGCATCATGGCGTGGAGCGTGGCGTCGAGCAGGGCCGGATGCAGGGTGAACAGCCCCGCGTCGATCCGCTGCGCATCGGGCAGCTCGACCTCGGCGTAGACCTCGTCGTCGCGCCGCCAGGCGCGGCGCAGCCCCTGGAAGGCGGGGCCGTAGCCGTAGCCCTGGTCGGCGAGCCGCTCGTACGCGCCCTCGACGTCCACCTCGACGGCACCGGTCGGCGGCCACTCGACCAGGTCGCCGGGAATGCGGGGGGCGGTCGGCGCGAGCACACCGGAGGCGTGCTGGATCCAGGCCTCGGCGTCCCCGTCCTGGCCTTCGGGCCGGGCGTGGACGGTCAGGACCCGGCGCCCGGAATCGTCGGGAGCCCCGACGGTGAGCTGCACCTGGACGCCGCCGCGCTCGGACAGGATCAGCGGCGCGGCGAGGGTGAGCTCCTCGATGGTGCCGCAGCCGACGCGGTCGCCGGCCTGGGTGGCCATTTCCACGAACGCGGTACCGGGCAGCAGGACCGTTTCCGCGACCGCGTGGTCGGCGAGCCAGCCGTGCGTCGGGAGCGACAGCCGGCCGGTGAGGATCAGGCCCTCCCCGTCGGCGAGTTCGACGGCCGCGCCGAGCAGCGGGTGGCCCGCGGAGGCGAGGCCGGCCGCGTGCACGTCGGCGCTGTCGGCCACGGGGACGAGCCAGAACGACTCGCGCTGGAAGGCGTAGGTGGGGAGGTCGACGCGTCGGGCGCCGGAGCCTTCGTAGTACGAGGTCCAGTCGATCGGAACGCCCGCGGTGAACAGCCGGCCGAGGGAGGCGATGAGCTGCTGCGGCTCCGGACGGCCCTTGCGGAGCGCCGGGACCGTGGTGACCGACTCGGCGACCTCGGCCGCCATGGCGGACAGGACACCGTCGGGGCCGAGCTCGAGGAGGGATTCGATGCCCTGGGCCTCGATGGTCTCGATGGCGTCGGCGAAGCGGACCGGTCGGCGAACGTGGTTGACCCAGTAGTCGACCGAGGTCAACTCCTCAGCGGTCGCCGCCTGACCGGTGACCGTGGAAACGATCGGAATCTGCGGGGCGTTGAAGGTCAGCCCGGCAACGACCTCGCGGAAGTCCTCCAGCATCGGCTCCATCAGCGGCGAGTGGAACGCGTGGCTGACGGTCAGCTGCTTGAACTTCACACCCAGCGAACCGGCGATCTCCAGGACATCGGCCTCAACACCCGCGATGACCACGGACGTCGGGCCGTTGATCGCCGCGATGCCGACGGTCTTCTCCCGGCCCGCGAGCAGTGGGAGAACCTGCTCCTCGGAAGCCTGAACGGCGACCATCGCACCGCCCTCGGGCAGTGCCTGCATCAGACGACCACGCGCCGACACCAGAGCCGCAGCGTCCTCAAGCGACAGCACACCAGCCACATGCGCGGCAGCGATCTCACCGATCGAGTGACCCGCCAGAACCTCCGCCTTCACACCCCACGACTCCACCAGACGGAAGAGAGCAACCTCAAGCGCGAACAGCGCCGGCTGCGTGTTCCCCGTCTCGTTCAGGCCCTCACCCGAGAAGATCACCTCGCGCAGCGACCCGTCCAGGTGCGACAGAACCTCGTCAAAGGCAGCCGCAAAGGCAGGGAACGCCTCGTACAGCTCACGCCCCATACCGGCGCGCTGAGCACCCTGACCCGTGAACATCACACCGAGCCGACCCGACCCGGCAACACCCTCGACGACCTCGTCACCGACGATCACGGCCCGGTGGTCGAACAGCGAGCGGTTCGCGGCCAGCGACCAGCCGATGTCGACCGGCCGGGCGGTGGAGGAGGCGGCGGCGAACTCGCGCAGTCGCTCCAGCTGCTCCCGCAGCGCACCGGCCGTGCGGCCGGACACGGGCCACGGCGTCACCGCCGGAGCCGCACCCTCGACCGCCGGCGTTTCGGCCTCGGGGGCCTGCTCCAGCACCACGTGCGCGTTCGTACCGCTGGCTCCGAAGGAGGACACGGCCGCGCGGCGCGGGCGGCCGGTCTCCGGCCAGTCCCGGGCTTCCGTGAGCAGCTCGACGCCGCCGGAGGCCCAGTCGATGAGCGGCGAGGGCTGGTCGGCGTGCAGCGTCTTCGGCAGGACGCCGTGCCGCATCGCCTCGACCATCTTGATGACACCGCCGACGCCCGCCGCGGCCTGGGCGTGGCCGATGTTGGACTTCAGCGAGCCCAGCCACAGCGGCTGCTCGTCCGAGTGCTCCTGGCCGTAGGTCGCGAGGAGCGCCTCGGCCTCGATCGGGTCGCCCAGCCGGGTGCCCGTGCCATGGGCCTCGACGGCGTCCACGTCCGCCGCCGTCAGGCGGGCGTTGGCCAGGGCCTGGCGGATGACGCGCTGCTGGGACGGGCCGTTGGGGGCGGTGAGGCCGTTGGAGGCGCCGTCCTGGTTGACCGCCGTACCGCGGACGACGGCAAGGACCTTGTGGCCGTTGCGCTGCGCGTCCGAGAGCCGCTCGACGAGCAGCATGCCGACGCCCTCGGCCCAGCCGGTGCCGTCCGCGTCGGCCGAGAAGGCCTTGCAGCGGCCGTCCGGGGCGAGCCCGCGCTGGCGGCTGAATTCGATGAAGGTACCGGGGGTGGACATGACCGTCACACCGCCGACGAGGGCCATCTCGCACTCGCCCGAGCGCAGGGCCTGCGCGGCGAGGTGCAGGGCCACGAGCGAGGACGAGCAGGCCGTGTCGATCGTCATGGCCGGGCCTTCGAGGCCGAAGGCGTACGAGATCCGGCCCGCGACGACGCTGGCCGCGTTGCCGGTCATCAGGTAGCCGTCGACGCCCTCGGGGGCGCGGGTCATCATCGTGGCGTAGTCCGCGCCGTTGCCTCCGGCGAAGACGCCCGTCTGGCTGCCGCGTACCGACTCGGGGTCGATGCCGGCCCGCTCGAACGTCTCCCAGGCCGTCTCCAGCAGGAGCCGCTGCTGCGGGTCCATGCCCAGTGCCTCGCGCGGCGAGATCCCGAAGAAGCCCGCGTCGAACTGGTCGGCGTTGTAGAGGAAGCCGCCTTCCCGCGTGTAGCTCTTGCCGGAACGGTCGGGGTCCGGGTCGTACAGGTCCTCGTCCCAGCCGCGGCCGGCCGGCAGCGGACCGATGGCGTCGATGCCGTCGGACACCAGGCGCCAGAGGTCCTCGGGCGAGGCGGTGCCGCCCGGGTAGCGGCAGGCCATGCCGACGATGGCGATGGGCTCGTCGCTCGCGCGGGTGGCGGTGAAGGTCCGAACGCTGTCGGAGCCGAGGAGCTCGTCGCGGAGGTAGGTGGCGACGGCCTGCGGGGTGGGGTGGTCGAAGCTGACCGTGGCGGGGATCCGGAGGCCGGTCACCGCGTTGAGGCGGTTGCGCAGGTCCACGGCGGTCATGGAGGTCAGGCCCAGCTCGGTGAAGATCTGCTGTGCGCCGACGGAGCCGGGATCGGCGTAGCCGAGGACGACGGCGAGCTGCTCGCGCACGAGCTGCAGCAGGCGCTCGTTCTGCTCGTCGTCGCCGAGTGCGGCGAGCTCGTCGATCAGTTCGGCCGCTCCGCCGCCGATGCGGGAGGGCCTGTGCTCGACCACGACCGGGGCGGCGTACTCGGTCGCCTCCCCGGCGGCGGGCACCAGCCAGTAGTTCTCGTGCTGGAAGGCGTAGGTCGGGAGGTCTACGCGCCGGCCGCCGGAGCCTTCGTAGTACGAGGTCCAGTCGACCGGGACACCCGTGGTGAACAGCCTGCCGAGGGAGGCGATGAGCTGCTCCGGCTCCGGGCGGTCCTTGCGGAGGGCCGGAACCGCCGGGATCTCGGTGACCGCGGCGGCCATGGCGGACAGGACCGCATCCGGGCCGAGTTCGAGGAGGGACTCGACGCCCTGGGCCTCGATGGTGCGGACCGCGTCGGCGAAGCGGACGGGGCGGCGGACGTGGTCGACCCAGTAGTCGACCGAAGTCAGCTCCTCGGCAGTTGCCTTCTGACCGGTGACCGTGGAAACGATCGGGATCTGGGGGGCGTTGAAGGTCAGCCCGGCAACGACCTTGCGGAAGTCGTCGAGCATCGGCTCCATCAGCGGCGAGTGGAACGCGTGGCTGACCGTGAGCTGCTTGAACTTCACACCGAGAGAGCCCGCGATCTCCAGGACATCGGCCTCAACACCCGCCAGGACCACGGACATCGGACCGTTGACCGCGGCGATACCGACGGTCTTCTCCCGGCCCGCGAGCAGCGGAAGCACCTGCTCCTCAGACGCCTGAACGGCGACCATCGCACCGCCCACCGGGAGCGCCTGCATCAGACGACCACGCGCCGACACCAGAGCCGCAGCATCCTCAAGCGACAGGACACCGGCCGCATGCGCGGCGGCGATCTCGCCGATGGAGTGGCCGGCCAGAACGTCGGGCTTCACGCCCCACGACTCGACCAGGCGGTAGAGAGCAACCTCCAGCGCGAACAGCGCCGGCTGCGTGTTCCCGGTCTCGTCCAGACCCTCGCCCGAGAGGATCACCTCGCGCAGCGAGCCGTCCAGGTGAGACAGAACCTCGTCAAACGCAGCCGCGAACGCCGGAAAAGCCTCATACAACTCACGTCCCATACCAGCGCGCTGGGCGCCCTGACCCGTGAACACCACACCTGTACGGCCGGAGCCGGCGACGCCGTCGACGACCTCGTCGCCGACGATCACGGCGCGGTGCTCGAACACCGACCGGGAAGCCACCAGCGAAGCGCCGACGTCCACCGGACGGGCATCGGACCCGGCCACGAACTCCCGCAGCCGCTCCACCTGCGCGCCCAGCGCACCGGCGGTACGACCGCTGACGACGAACGGGGCGACCGCCGGGGCAACGCCCGCAGCTGCGGGCTCCTCGACCGCCGGGGCCTGCTCCAGCACCACGTGCGCGTTCGTCCCGCTCACACCGAACGAGGAGACCGCCGCCCGGCGCGGGCGGCCGGTTTCCGGCCACTCGCGCGCCTCGCCCGCCAGCTCGACCGCGCCGGCCGACCAGTCCACCATCGGTGTCGGCTCGTCGGCGTGCAGGGTCTTGGGCACCACACCGTGCTGCATGGCCAGGACCATCTTGATGATTCCGGCCGCGCCCGCCGCGTGCTGCGTGTGCCCGATGTTGGACTTCACGGAGCCCAGCAGCAGCGGCTGCCCCTCCGGGCGGGTCTTGCCGTAGGCGGTGAGCAGTGCCTCCGCCTCGATGGGGTCGCCCAGCCGGGTGCCCGTACCGTGCGCCTCCACGACGTCCACGTCGGCCGCCGTCAGGCGGGCGTTGGTCAGGGCGTCGCGGATGACGCGCTGCTGGGCGCGGCCGTTGGGGGCGGTGAGGCCGTTGGACGCGCCGTCCTGGTTGACCGCCGTACCGCGGATGACCGCGAGGACCTTGTGGCCGTTGCGCTGTGCGTCCGACAGGCGCTCGACGAGCAGCATGCCGACGCCCTCGCCCCAGCCGGTGCCGTCCGCGTCCGCCGAGAAGGACTTGCAGCGGCCGTCGGCCGAGAGGCCGCGCTGGCGGCTGAACTCCACGAAGGTGCCCGGCGTCGCCATGATCATGATGCCGCCGGCCAGGGCCATGTCGCACTCCCCCGACCGCAGGGCCCGCGCCGCGAGGTGCAGGGCGACCAGCGAGGAGGAGCAGGCCGTGTCGAGGGTGACCGCCGGGCCCGTCAGGCCCAGGTGGTAGGCGACGCGGCCGGACATGATGCTGGAGGTGCTTCCGGTGAGGACCAGCCCCTCCACGCTCGGCGGGGCGTCCTGCATCCGGGGGCCGTAGTCCTGGCCGGTGGCGCCGACGTAGACGCCGGTGCTGCTGCCGCGCAGGGCGGCCGGCGCGATCCCGGCGTGCTCGACGGTCTCCCAGGCGACCTCCAGCAGCAGGCGCTGCTGGGGGTCCATGGCGAGGGCCTCGCGCGGCGAGATCTCGAAGAAGCCGGCGTCGAACAGGCCGGCGTCGTGCAGGAAGCCGCCTTCCCGGGTGTAGCTGTGGCCGGAGCGCTCGGGGTCGGCGTCGTACAGGTCCTCGGGCCAGCCGCGGCCCTCGGGGAAGGGGCCGACCGCGTCGGTCTCCGCGGCGACGAGGCGCCACAGGTCCTCGGAGGAGCCGACACCGCCGGGGAAGCGGCAGCCCATGCCGACGATCGCGATCGGCTCGTGCTCCTTGTCCTCTGCCTCGCGGAGCTTGCGGTGCGCGGTCTGGGCGTCGTTGATGGCTCGCTTGAGGTAATCGCGGAGTTTCTGTTCCTCAGCCACGCGGGTTCAGCCTCTCGGGAAGTCGCAGGGTCGTGCGGTGGGTTCGGTGGTTCGCGGTCGCGTGCTCGGTCGCCTTCACTCCAGGCCTCCGTCGATGAGGGCGAAGAGCTCGTCGTCCGTGGCGTCGTCGAGGCGGTCCGCGCCGTCGGTGTCGTCGGACTTGGCGCCGGCCTCCCGTCCGCACAGGGCGAGCAGTTCGGCGAGGCGGTCGCCGATCTCGTCCCGGGCGGCCTCGTCGGCGAGGAGCGGGACGAGCCCGGCCCGGATCCGGTCGAGTTCGGCGAGCACGGGGGCGGTCGTAGCGCCGGCGGGTGCCGCGTCCCCGAGGTCGAACTGCTCCCGGAGGAAGCCGGCGACCTCGACGGGCGTCGGGTAGTCGAAGACGAGTGCGGTCGGCAGGCGCAGTCCGGTCGCGACGTTGAGCCGGTTGCGCAGTTCCACCGAGGTGAGCGAGTCGAAGCCGAGGGACTTGAACGCGCGGTCCTGGTCGACGGTTTCGGGGTTGGCGTGGCCGAGTACGGTCGCGACCTGCGTCCGCACCAGGTCGATGAGGAGCGTGCCGCGCTCGGCCTCCGGCAGGGCGGCCAGGCGCTCTTCGAGGGAGACGCTGCTCTCGGCGGCGCCGCCCGCGACCGCTCGGCGCGGGGTGCTGCGGACCAGGCCGCGGAAGAGCGGCAGGAGTCCGTCGCCCTGGCGGGCGAGGGCGGCCGTGTCGAGCTTGGTGGCCGCGACGACGGGGTCGCCGAGGAGCTGGGCCGCGTCGAAGAGCTCCATGCCCTCGGTGGAGGACAGGGCGATCAGTCCGCCGCGGGCCATGCGCTTCAGGTCGGTTTCGTCGAGGTGGCCGGTCATGCCGCTGGCTTCGGTCCACAGGCCCCACGCCATGGAGACGGCGGGCAGGCCCTGGTGCCTGCGGTGCTGGGCGAGGGCGTCGAGGTAGGCGTTGGCGGCGGCGTAGTTGCCCTGGCCGCCGGCGCCCATGAGCCCGCCGACGGACGAGTACAGGAGGAAGAAGGACAGGTCCAGGTCCGCCGTGAGCTCGTGCAGGTGCCAGGCGGCGTCGGCCTTGGGCAGCATGACCCGGTCGAACTGCTCGGGGGTCATCTCCGCGATGAGGCCGTCGTCCAGGACACCGGCGGTGTGGACGACACCGCTGAGCGGCTGCCCGGCCGGGATCTCGGCCAGCAGTGCGGCCAGTGCCTCGCGGTCGGCCACGTCGCAGGCCGCGAAGGTGACCTGGGCGCCGAGCGCGGTCAGTTCGGCCCTGAGCTCCTGCGCTCCCGGTGCCGCCGGTCCCCGCCGGCTGGTGAGCAGCAGGTTGCGTACCCCGTACTGGGTGACGAGGTGGCGGGCGGCGAGGGTGCCGAGGCCTCCGGTGGCGCCCGTGACGAGCACGGTGCCTTCGGGGTCCGGCCGGCCGGGGACGGTCAGGACGACCTTGCCGACGTTGCGGCCCTGCTGGAGGAACCGGAAGGCCTCCGGTGCGCGGCGCACGTCCCAGGCGGTGACGGGAAGGGGCTTGAACACGCCCTTCTCGAAGAGGGCCAGGATCTCGACGAGCATCTCCTGCACCCGGTCCGGGACGCCGCCGACGGCGCCCGGCTCGGTGCGGGCGAGGACGGTGAGGTCGTAGACCTGGTAGTCGACGCCCGGGTGGTCGGCGGCGAGCCGGTCCGCGTCGCGGATGTCGGTCTTGCCCATCTCCAGGAACCGGCCGCCGCCGGGCATGAGCCGCAGTGACGCGTCGATGAACTCGGCGGCGAGGGAGTTGAGGACCACGTCCACGCCCCGCCCGTCGCTCATCTTCGCGAACTGCTCCTCGAAGTCCAGCGTCCGGGAGTTGGCGATGTGGTCGTCGTCCAGGCCGAGGGCGCGCAGGGTGTCCCACTTGCCCGGGCTGGCGGTGCCGTAGACCTCCGCGCCGAGGTACTGGGCGAGCTGGACGGCGGCGATGCCGACGCCGCCGGCGGCCGCGTGGACCAGCACCGATTCGCCCTCGCGGACCTGGCCGAGGTCGACCAGGCCGTAGTAGGCGGTCAGGAAGACCACCGGGACGGACGCGGCCTGCGCGAAGCTCCAGCCGTCGGGCATCCGCGCGATCAGGCGGCGGTCGCCGATGGCCACGGAGGCGAACGCGCCGTCGAACAGGCCCATCACGCGGTCTCCGACGCGCAGGTCGGTGACGCCCGGTCCGACCTCGGTGATCACGCCGGCTCCCTCACGGCCCATCTGGGCGCCGTTCTCGGGTACGAGGCCGAGCGCGACGAGGACGTCGCGGAAGTTCAGGCCGGCCGCGCGCAGCGCGACCCTGACCTCGCCGTCCCGCAGCGGGGCGGCGACCTCGGGGCACGGGGCGATCGACAGGTTGGCCAGGGTGCCCTTGACGGGGGCGACCACCCGCCATTCGGGAACGTCCGGGGCGGTCAGGCTGCCGGTGGGCCGGGCGACGCGGGCGGCGTGGAGGTTGCCGGAGCGCAGCGCCAGCTGGACCTCGCCGGCGTCGACGGCCGCGTCGAGCGCCGCGGCCGGGATCCGGAGGCTGTCCGTGTCGAGGAGGACGAAGCGGTCCGGGTTCTCGGTCTGCGCGGAGCGCAGCAGGCCCCACACGGTTGCCGCGGCCAGGTCGGTCACGGGTTCACCGGAGAGGACGGACTGGGCGCCGTGGACGAGGGCGATGAGCCGGGTCTCGGCGAACCGGTCGTCGGCGAGCCAGGTGCGAAGGGTCTGCAGGATCCGGTGCGCCTCGGCTCCCGCGGTGTGGGCATCGACGCTGCCGCCCCGGGGGATGGGCAGCAGGACGACCGCGGGAGCCGGGGCGCCCTCGGTCACCGAGCCGGTCAGTGCCGCCAGGTCCTGGTGGACGGTGGCGCCGGCCGCTCCGGTGAGCTGGTGGCCGGCCGAGCCGATGAGGGCCCAGCCGGAGGCGTCGAAGGCCGCCGCTGCGGATTCCCGGGTGGCCAGGGCCGCCCAGTCGAGTCGGAACAGCGCGTCGTTCTGTGCGGCTCCCGCACCCTGCAGGGCCTCGCGGGAGATGGGCCGCAGGGTCAGCTCCTCGACGGTGGCCACGGGGGCGCCCGCGCCGTCGGCGATGAGGAAGGACGCCGCGTCGGGGCCGGAGAACGTGGCCCGTACGCGCAGCACGGAGGCTCCGGTGGCGTGGACGGTCACTCCGGACCAGGCGAACGGCAGTCCGGCCTGGCGGTCGCTGCCGGCGACTCCGGGGAGCAGCAGGTGCAGCGCGGTGTCGAGGAGGGCCGGGTGGAGGGCGAACTCCCCGGCGTCGGCGGTGAGTTCCTCGGCGAGGGCGACCTCGGCGAAGACGTCGTCGCCCTGCTGCCACAGGCGGCGCAGGCCCTGGAAGAGCGGCCCGTAGCCGAATCCCTGCTCGGCGAGACGGTCGTAGACGCCGTCGAGGTCGACCTCGGCGGCTCCGGCCGGCGGCCAGGCGGTGAGTCCGGTGGCGGTCCCGTCGCCCGTGCCGAGCGTGGCGGTGGCGTTGCGGGTCCAGGGCTGGTCCTCGCCGTCGGGGCGGGAGAAGATGCCCAGTTCGCGGCGGCCCTTCGCGTCGGGTTCGCCGACGGTCAGCTGGAGCTGGACGCCGCCGCGCTCGGGCAGGACCAGCGGTGCGGAGAGGGTGAGCTCCTCGATGGTGTCGCAGCCGACGCGGTCGCCGGCCTGGGTGGCGAGTTCCACGAAGGCCGTGCCCGGCAGCAGCACCGTGTCGAAGACGGTGTGGTCCTTCAGCCAGCCGTGCGTCTGGAGGGAGAGCCGGCCGGTGAGGATCAGGCCCTCCCCGTCGGCGAGTTCGAGGGCCGCGCCGAGCAGCGGGTGCCCGGCCGCGTTGAGGCCGGCCGAGGTGACGTCCCCGGTGGCGGCCTCCGCCGTCAGCCAGAAGTGCTCGTGCTGGAAGGCGTAGGTGGGCAGGTCGACGTGCCGGGCGCCGGAGCCCTCGTAGTACGCGGTCCAGTCGACGGGGACGCCGTTGACGAAGGCCGTGGCGACGGAGGTGAGGAGCTGGTCGAGGCCGCCGCGCTTGCGCCGCAGCGATCCGATGACGAGGGCGTCGGCGCCGGCCGCCTCGATGGTCTCGGCGAGGCCGACGGCGAGCACCGGGTGCGGGCTCATTTCGAGGAACACGTCGTGCCGCTGGGTGAGGAGGGCCTGGGTGGCGTCCTCGAACAGCACGGTCTGGCGCAGGTTGCGGTACCAGTAGCCGCCGTCCATCCCGGTTCCGTCGGCCCAGTCGGCGGTGACGGTGGAGAGGAACGGCACCTCGGCACGGCGGGGGCTGACCGGAGCGAGGAGCTCGGCGAGCTCCGCCTCGATGCGCTCGACGTGCGCCGAGTGGGAGGCGTAGTCGACGGGGATCCGGCGGGCGTCCACCTGGACGGCCACCAGGGCCTCGTAGAGCTCGTCGAGGGCCGCGGAGTCGCCGGAGACGACGGTCGAGGACGGTCCGTTGACGGCCGCCACGGAGATCCGCTCGCCCCACGGTGCCAGCTCGGCGACGGTCCGTTCCCGCGGCAGCGGTACGGACATCATCCCGCCGAGGCCGGCGAGGGCCTTGAGGGCCTGGCTGCGCAGGGCCACGATCCGGGCCGCGTCGTCGAGGGACAGGGCGCCGGCGACGCAGGCGGCGGCGATCTCGCCCTGCGAGTGGCCGACGACGGCGGCCGGTTCGACCCCGTACGAGCGCCAGACGGCGGCCAGGGCCACCATGACGGCGAACAGCGTGGGCTGGACGATGTCGACGTGCTCGAAGGAGGTGGAGGCCGGGTCCTCGGGGTCCTCGCGCAGGACGTCGAGGAGGGACCAGTCGGTGTAGGGGGCGAGGGCTGCGGCGGAGGCGTGGATGGACTCGGCGAACACCGGGGAGGTGTCGAGGAGTTCGGTGGCCATGCCGATCCACTGGGAGCCCTGGCCCGGGAAGACGAACACGGTCTTGTCGCGGGTCGCGGTCGCGCTGCCGGTGACGACCGCGCCGTCGCTGCCGCCGGCCGCGAGGGTGTCGAGGGCCGCGAGCAGGCTGTCGCGGTCGGCGCCCAGGACCACGGCGCGGTTCTCGTGCAGGGCGCGGGTCCCGGCCAGCGAGAGGCCGATGTCCTGGGTGCGCGGGGCGTCCTCGGCCCCGGCGAGGCCGCGCAGGGCCTCGGCCTGGCCGTGCAGGGCGCCCGTTCCGCGGGCGGACAGGATCCACGGGGTGACGGCGGGCGCCGTGCCCGCGGTCTCCGGCGCGGCCTGCGGGGCGTGCTCCAGGATGACGTGGGCGTTGGTGCCGCTGATGCCGAAGGAGGAGACGGCGGCCCGGCGGGCCCGGTCCGTGTCCGGCCAGGCGCGCTCCTCGGTGAGCAGCTCGACCGCGCCCGCCTCCCAGTCGATCACCGGGGAGGGCTCGCTGACGTGCAGCGTCCTGGGCAGGACGCCCTCGCGCATCGCCATCACCATCTTGATGACACCGCCGACGCCCGCGGCGGCCTGGCTGTGGCCGATGTTGGACTTGAGGGAGCCGAGCCACAGCGGCTCGTCCCCGGCGCGCTCCTGTCCGTAGGTGGCGAGCAGCGCCTCGGCCTCGATGGGGTCGCCGAGCGGGGTGCCGGTGCCGTGTGCCTCGACGGCGTCGACGTCGGCGGGGGTGAGGCGGGCGTTGGCCAGGGCCTGGCGGATGACCCGCTGCTGGGACGGGCCGTTGGGGGCGGTGAGGCCGTTGGACGCGCCGTCCTGGTTGACGGCCGTACCGCGGACGACGGCGAGGATGTTGTGGCCGTTGCGCTGTGCGTCGGAGAGCCGCTCCACCAGGAGCAGACCGACGCCCTCGGCCCAGCCGGTGCCGTCGGCGCCCGCCGAGAAGGACTTCGAGCGGCCGTCCGGGGCCAGGCCGCGCTGGCGGCTGAACTCGACGAAGGTGCCCGGGGTGGACATGACCGTCACACCGCCGGCGAGCGCCATGTCGCACTCGCCCGCCCGCAGGGCCTGCGCGGCGAGGTGCAGGGCCACGAGCGAGGAGGAGCAGGCGGTGTCCACGGTGATGGACGGACCGGTCAGCCCGAAGGTGTAGGAGAGGCGGCCGGAGATCACGCTGCCGGTGTTGCCGGTGAGCAGGATTCCCTCCAGCTCCTCCGGCATCTGCCCGACCTTGGGCGCGTAGTCGTGGTACATGACGCCGGTGAAGACACCGGTGGGGCTGCCCTTCAGCTCGGCCGGGTCGATGCCGGAGCGTTCGAAGGTCTCCCAGGCCGTCTCGAGGAGCAGGCGCTGCTGCGGGTCCATGCTCAGGGCCTCGCGCGGCGAGATCCCGAAGAAGCCGGGGTCGAACTGGCTCGCGTCGTGCAGGAAGCCGCCGTGGCGCACGTACGTCTTGCCGGCCCGCTCCGGGTCCGGGTCGTACAGGTCCTCGTCCCAGCCGCGGTTCTCCGGCAGGCCGGAGATGGCGTCCGTACCGGAGGCGACGAGCCGCCACAGGTCCTCGGGCGAGGCGACGCCGCCGGGGTAGCGGCAGGCCATGCCGACGATGGCGATCGGCTCGTCGGCGGTCGCGGCCGTGACGGCGCGCACCGCGCCGGCCGCCGCGCCCGCGTCGTCGGACAGTTCGGCGACCAGGTGGTCGACGAGCGCCTTGGGCGTCGGGTAGTCGAAGACGAGCGCACTCGAAAGGCGGAGTCCGGTCGCGGAGTTGAGCCGGTTGCGCAGTTCGACGGAGGTCAGCGAGTCGAAGCCCAGCTCCTTGAAGGCCCGTTCCTGTCCGACGGCGGCCGCGTCACCGTGGCCGAGCACGGCGGCCACCTGGGCGCCGACCAGGTCGGTGATCACCCGCAGCCGCTCGGCGGGGGTCAGCGGCGCGAGCCGCTGCCGCAGAGGCGCGGCGGCCGAGTCCCGGGCGGTGGTGCGGGCCCGGCGGGCCGGGCGCGGGGCGAGGTCCTTCAGCAGGGTGTGCACGTCGCCGCGCTCCGCCTGGGCGCGCAGCTGGGCGGTGTCCAGGTGCATCGGGACGAGCAGTGCCTGCGCGCGGCCGGGGCGGACGGCGGCGTCGAACAGCGCCAGTCCGTCGGTCTGCGCGAGCGGGGCGACCCCGGCCCGCGCCATACGGGCGATGCCGGTGCCGTCGAGGCTGTCGGCCATGCCGCCGCCCTGCTCCCACAGACCCCAGGCGAGGGCGGTCGCGGGCAGTCCGGCGGCCCGGCGGTGGTGGGCGAGGGCGTCCTGGAAGGTGTTGGCGGCGGCGTAGTTGCCCTGGCCCGCCGCGCCGATCAGACCGGAGATCGAGGAGAAGAGGACGAAGGCGTCCAGCTCAAGTCCGGCGGTCAGCTCGTGCAGGTGCCAGGCCGCGTCGACCTTGGGCCGCAGCACGCGCTGCAGCTGGTCGGCGGTCAGCCCCTGGACGACACCGTCGTCCAGGACACCGGCCGTGTGCACCACGGCGGTCAGCGGGTGCTCCGCCGGTATCCCGGCCAGCACGCCGGCCAGCGCCTCGCGGTCGGCGGCGTCGCACGCGGCGACGGTGACCCGGGCCCCGAGCCCGGTCAGTTCGGCGGCCACGTCCTCGGCCCCCGGGGCGGCGGCGCCGCGCCGGCTGACGAGCAGGAGGTCGCGCACACCGTGTTCGGTGACCAGGTGGCGGGCGAGCAGGGCGCCGAGGCCACCCGTACCGCCGGTGATCAGCACGGTGCCGTCGGCGGTGAAGGCGGGCAGCGGCTCGTCCGCGGCGTCGGCCCGGGCGGGCTCGTCGGCCTCGGTCCGCGCCAGGCGCGGCGCGAAGGCGGCGCCGACCCGTACGGCCAGCTGCGGCTCCCCGCTCGCGAGCAGGGCGGGCAGCGCCCGGACGGACTCCTCGGTGCCGTCGAGGTCGAGCAGGGCGAACCGCCCGGGTGCCTCGGTCTGCGCCGAGCGCAGCAGACCCCAAACGGCGGCCTGCGTCAGGTTCCCGGCCGCGGCGTCGTCGGCGGCCGCCACCGCGTCCCGGGTCAGGACGGCGAGCGTCGACTCCGCGAACCGCTCGTCCGCGAGCCACTGCTGTACGAGCTCCAGCACGCTCAGGGTCAGGGCACCGGCGGCGGTGGCCTGGTCGGCCGCGCCGGCGGCGAGGGCGTCCACCGGAAGGAGGACGACCGGCGGCACACTGCCGGCCGCGGCGAGGGCGGCCAGGTCGTCGTGGGCGGGGACGCTCTCCGGCAGGCCCGGAACCGTGGCGGTCCCGGCCCCGGTCCCGGCGCCGATCAGCGCCCAGTCGGTGGCCGGCTCGACGGCCGCGGGAACGGCGACCGGGTTCCAGGCGAGGCGGTACAGCGCGGCCTCTTGATCGGCGCGGGCACCCCGCAGCGATGCGGCCGACGCCTGGCGCCACAGCAGCTCGCGCACGGTGGCGACGGGGGTGCCGGTGCCGTCGGCGACGGCGATGGCCACGGTGTCCTGACCGGTCCAGGTCAGGCGGACGCGGAGGGAGGAGGCCCCGGCGGTGTGCACGGTGACACCGGACCAGGCGAACGGGAGGGCGCTCGGCCGCTCCGCGTCGACGACCCCGCGGAGCAGCGGGTGCAGGGTGGCGTCGAGGAGTGCGGGGTGCAGGGCGAACTTCCCGGCCTCGGTGCGCTGCTCCTCGGGGAGCGCGATCTCGGCGAAGATCTCACCCGCGGGCGAACGCCAGGCGCGGCGCAGGCCCTGGAAGGCGGGCCCGTAGGCGTACCCCTCGGCCTCCAGGCCTTCGTACGCGCCCTCGACGGGGATCTCGGTCGCGTCGGCCGGCGGCCAGACGAGCAGCTCGGACTGCGGGGCGGCACCGTCGGAGGCACCGAGGACGGCGCCGGCGTGGCGGGTCCACGGACGGCCGTCGCCCTCGCCGTCGGGGCGGGAGTAGATGCGCAGTTCACGGCGGCCGGTGGCGTCGGGCTCGCCGACGGTCAGCTGCACCTGGACGGCGCCGCGCTCGGGCAGGATCAGCGGGGCGGCGAGGGTGAGCTCCTCGATGGTGTCGCAGCCGACGCGGTCGCCGGCCTGGGTGGCGAGCTCCACGAAGGCGGTACCGGGCAGCAGCACCGTGTCGAAGACCGTGTGGTCGGCGAGCCAGCCGTGCGTCGGGAGCGAGAGCCGCCCGGTGAGGATCAGGCCCTCCCCGTCGGCGAGCTCGACGGCCGCGCCGAGCAGGGGGTGCCCGGTGGAGGACAGACCGGCCGAGGACACGTCGCCGGAGGCGGCGCCGGTCGGGAGCCAGAAGTGCTCGCGCTGGAAGGCGTAGGTCGGGAGGTCGACGCGCTGGGCGCCGGAGCCCTCGTAGTACGCCGCCCAGTCGACGGACACACCGGCGACGAACAGCCGGCCGAGGGAGGCGATGAGCTGCTCGGCCTCGGGACGGCCCTGGCGGAGGGCAGGGACTGCCGGGATCTCGGTGACCTCGGCGGCCAGGGCGGACAGGACACCGTCGGGGCCGAGTTCGAGGAGGGACTCGACGCCCTGGGCCTCAAGGGTGCCGACCGCGTCGGCGAACCGGACGGGGCGGCGGACGTGGTCGACCCAGTAGTCGACCGAGGTCAGCTCCTCGGCCGTGGCCTCCTGACCGGTGACCGTGGAAACGATCGGAATGCGCGGGGCGTTGAAGGTCAGCCCGGAGACAACCTGGCGGAAGTCCTCCAGTATCGGCTCCATCAGCGGCGAGTGGAACGCGTGGCTGACGGTCAGCTGCTTGAACTTCACACCGAGAGAGCCGGCGATCTCCAGAACATCGGCCTCAACACCCGCCAGGACCACGGACGTCGGACCGTTCACGGCCGCGATACCAACAGTCTTCTCCCGGCTGGCGAGGTGCGGGAGAACCTGCTCCTCGGACGCCTGAACAGCCACCATCGCGCCGCCCGCCGGGAGCGCCTGCATCAGACGGCCACGCGCCGACACCAGAGCCGCAGCGTCCTCAAGCGACAGGACACCGGAGATGTGCGCGGCAGCGATCTCGCCGATCGAGTGACCGGCCAGAACCTCCGGCTTCACGCCCCACGACTCGACCAGACGGTAGAGAGCAACCTCAAGCGCGAACAGCGCCGGCTGCGTGTTCCCGGTCTCGTCCAGGCCCTCACCGGAGAAGATCACCTCGCGCAGCGAGCCGTCCAGGTGCGAGAGCACCTCGTCAAAGGCCGCCGCAAAGGCAGGGAAAGCCTCGTGCAACTCACGGCCCATACCGGCCCGCTGAGCACCCTGACCGGTGAACACCACGCCCACACGGCCCGACCCGGCAACACCCTCGACGACCTCATCGCCGACGATCACCGCCCGGTGCTCGAACAGCGAACGCGAAGCCACCAGCGACGCACCCACATCCACCGGACGGGCATCCGAACCCGCCACGAACTCCTGCAGCCGCTCGACCTGCCGCTTCAGCGCATCGGCCGACCGGCCGCTGACGACGAACGGGACCACGGCCGGAGCCACACCCTCGGCCACGGGCTCCGCGACCGCCGGTGCCTGCTCCAGCACCACGTGCGCGTTCGTCCCGCTCACACCGAACGACGAGACCGCCGAGCGCCGCGGACGGCCGGTCTCCGGCCACTCCCGCTGCTCACCCGCCAGTTCGACCGCACCGGCCGACCAGTCGACCATCGGCGTCGGTTCGCCCAGGTGCAGCGTCTTCGGTACGACGCCCTCGCCCATCGCCATGACCATCTTGATCACGCCCGCCACACCGGCGGCGGCCTGCGCGTGGCCGATGTTGGACTTCAGCGAGCCCAGCCACAGCGGCTGCTCGGCCGAGTGCGCCTGGCCGTAGGTCGCCAGGAGCGCCTCGGCCTCGATCGGGTCGCCCAGCCGGGTACCCGTACCGTGCGCCTCCACCACATCGACATCCGCGGCCGTCAGGCGGGCGTTGAGCAGTGCCTGACGGATGACCCGCTGCTGGGAGAGCCCGTTGGGCGCGGTCAGGCCGTTGGAGGCACCGTCCTGGTTGACGGCCGAACCCCGCAGCACGGCCAGCACCTTGTGGCCCTTGCGCTGCGCGTCCGAGAGCCGCTCGACGAGCAGGAGACCGACACCCTCGGCCCAGCCGGTGCCGTCGGCGTCCGCCGAGAAGGACTTGCAGCGACCGTCGGCCGCGAGACCGCGCTGACGGCTGAACTCCATGAACATGCCGGGGGTCGACATGACGGCCGCACCGCCGGCGAGGGCCATCGAGCACTCGCCGGAGCGCAGCGCCTGCGCGGCGAGGTGCAGGGCGACCAGCGAGGAGGAGCAGGCCGTGTCGATCGTCATGGCCGGGCCGAGGAAGCCGAAGGAGTAGGCCAGGCGGCCCGACATGATGCTCGGCGTGCTGCCGGTCAGCAGGTGGCCCTCGACGCTCTCGGGAGCCTCGAACATGCGCGGCCCGTAGTCCTGGACCGTGGCACCGACGAAGACACCGGTCTGCGTGCCGCGCACGGACTCGGGGTCGATGCCCGCCCGCTCGAAGGTCTCCCAGGCGGTCTCCAGCAGCAGGCGCTGCTGGGGGTCCATGGCCAGGGCCTCGCGCGGCGAGATCCCGAAGAAGCCCGCGTCGAAGTGCCCGGCGTCGTGGAGGAAGCCGCCCTCGACGGAGTACGTCGTACGGGAGCGCTCGGGGTCGGCGTCGTACAGGCCGTCGAGGTCCCAGCCGCGGTCGGTCGGGAAGCCGGAGACGACGTCGGCGCCGTCGGTGACGAGCCGCCACAGGTCCTCGGGCGAGCCGACACCGCCCGGAAGGCGGACGCCGATGCCGACGATCGCGATCGGCTCGTCGGCGGCGAACGCCGCGGGCAGCACTTCGGTGCCCGTGGCGTCGGCGTCGATGTCCGCCGTCTCCGCGAGGATGTGCTCGACGAGGGCCCGCGGGGTCGGGTGGTCGAACAGCAGGCTGGAGGGCAGCCGCATGCCGGTCGCCACGGCGAGGCTGTTGCGGAGCTCGACCGTCATGTACGAGTCGAAGCCCAGTTCCTTGAACTTGCGGCCCATCTCCACGGCGGTCACGTCGCCGAGCACGGCGCCGACATGGGCGACCACGAGCTCGGTGACGGCCTTGGTACGCCCGTCGGCGTCGAGGCCCTGGAGCTTCTGCGCGAGCAGGCTGGTGATCACGGAGGAGGCCGGAGCGTCCGAAAGGACGGTGTCGGGCCAGTAGCGCTCGCGCTGGAAGGCGTAGGTCGGCAGGTCTACGCGCTGGGCGCCGGAACCTTCGTAGTACGAGGTCCAGTCGATCGGAACGCCCCTGGTGAACAGCCTGCCGAGGGAGGCGATGAGCTGCTCCGGCTCCGGGCGGCCCTTGCGGAGCGCCGGGACCGTGGTGACCGTCTCGCCGGCCATGGCGGACAGGACCGCATCGGGGCCGAGTTCGAGCAGGGATTCGACGCCCTGGGCCTCGATGGCTTCGATGGCGTCGGCGAAGCGGACCGGGCGGCGGACGTGGTCGACCCAGTAGTCGACCGAGGTCAGCTCCTCGGCCGTGGCCTCCTGACCGGTGACCGTGGAAACGATCGGAATGCGCGGGGCGTTGAAGGTCAGCCCGGAGACAACCTCGCGGAAGTCCTCCAGCATCGGCTCCATCAGCGGCGAGTGGAACGCGTGGCTGACGGTCAGCTGCTTGAACTTCACACCGAGGGAGCCCGCGATCTCCAGAACGTCGGCCTCAACACCCGCCAGGACGACGGACGTCGGGCCGTTCACGGCCGCGATACCGACAGAAGCCGCACGCCCGGCGAGCAGCGGGAGGACGACATCCTCCGACGCCTGGACCGCGACCATCGCACCGCCGGCCGGGAGCGCCTGCATCAGACGGCCACGCGCTGAGACGAGGGCGGCAGCGTCCTGAAGAGACAGGACACCAGCCACATGCGCGGCAGCGATCTCACCGATCGAGTGACCGGCCAGAACCTCCGGCTTCACACCCCACGACTCCACCAGACGGTAGAGAGCAACCTCAAGCGCGAACAGCGCCGGCTGCGTGTTCCCCGTCTCGTCCAGACCCTCACCCGAGAAGATCACCTCGCGCAGCGACCCGTCCAGATGAGACAGAACCTCATCGAAGGCGGCCGCAAAGGCAGGGAACGCCTCATACAACTCACGGCCCATACCGGCCCGCTGAGCACCCTGACCCGTGAACAGCACACCCACACGACCAGACCCGGCAACACCCTCGACGACCTCATCGCCGACGATCACCGCCCGGTGCTCGAACAGCGAACGCGAAGCCACCAGCGACGCACCGACATCCACCGGACGGGCGTCCGAACCCGCCACGAACTCCCGCAGCCGCTCCACCTGCGCACCCAGCGCACCGGCCGTACGGCCGCTCACCACGAACGGCACGACCGCCGGGGCCACGCCCTCGGCCGCCGGCGTCTGCGCGTCGGGGGCCTGCTCCAGCACCACGTGCGCGTTCGTACCGCCCATGCCGAAGGAGCTGACGCCCGCCACCAGCGGCCGGTCCGCCTGCGGCCATGTGCCGGCCTCGGTCTGGACGTGCAGGTTCAGCTCGGTGAGCGGGATCTCGGGGTTCGGGTTCTCGTAGTTGAGGCTGGCCGGGAGCGCGCGGTGCTTCACGGCGAGGGCGGTCTTGATCAGGCCCGCGATGCCGGCGGCGCCTTCCAGGTGGCCCAGGTTGGTCTTCACGGAGCCGACGTGCAGGGGCAGGCCCGCCTCGCGGGCGCCGCCCAGGACGGCCCCGAGGGCCGCGGCCTCGATCGGGTCGCCGACCGGGGTGCCCGTGCCGTGCAGTTCGACGTACTGGACCTGGCCGGGCTCGATGCCGGCGCGCTCGTAGGCGCGCCGCAGCACGTCCTCCTGTGCGGTACGGCTCGGGGTGGTGAGGGAGTCGTCGCTGCCGTTGTTGACGGCACTGCCCTTGATGACGCAGTAGATGTCGTCGCCGTCGGCCAGCGCGCGGGCCAGCGGCTTCAGCAGGACGGCTCCGCCGCCCTCGCCCCGCACGTACCCGTTCGCCCGGCTGTCGAAGGTGTAGCAGCGGCCGTCCGGGGACAGTCCGCCCCAGCGCGCGGAGAGTTCGGTGGTCTCGGCCAGGATGCTGAGGTTGACGCCGCCCACGATGGCGGTGTCGGCCTCGCCGTTGCGCAGGCTCTCGCACGCGAGGTGGACGGCGACCAGCGAGGAGGACTGGCCCGAGTCGACGATCAGGCTGGGGCCGTTGGCGCCGAGGAAGTACGAGATCCGGTTGGCGATGATGCTGCGGTGGATGCCCGTGGTGGTGTGCTGGGTGGCGCTGTCGACGCCGTCGCGGTAGATGAGCTTGGCGTAGTCGTCCCAGATGGTGCCGACGAAGACGCCGAGCCGGCTGCCCTTGACGTCCGCGGGGATGACGCCGGCGTCTTCGAGGACCTCCCAGGCCAGTTCGAGCATCAGGCGCTGCTGGGGGTCCATGTAGACGGCCTCGCGGGGCGAGATGCCGAAGAACGCGGGGTCGAACTCGTCGATGCGGTCCAGGAAGGCGCCGTGGCCTTCGCCGGCCCAGCGGTCCTCCGGGATTCCGGTGACGGCGTGGCCGCCCGAGTTCAGCAGTTCCCAGAAAGACCCCGGAGTCGGTGCCTGCGGAAATCGGCAGGCAATGCCGACCACTGCGATCTCGTCATTCTGATCGACTGAGTCGCCATTTACGACGGATGCAGCGTCCATCATCTCTCAACCTCACCACTAACCAAATCGACGGCATTTTCGAGATCGCGCACATTGCTTGCTCTCAGGTTTGACCCTAACGATCAACTGCCCTCTTGAGAGCCCCTAAAGTTCCCCTAGCCGCACGCCGGCCGGGGTGATGGCCGGTCAACAGACAGGGGCGCGGCACCGGTGTTACGGTGCCGCGCCCCTGGGAAATGCGGTGGAAACATTCAGACGACAAGTACCGGCTTCACGGTGCGGCCCTGTTCGGCGTCCTCGACGGCCTGCTCGATGTCGTCGAAGCCGTAGGTCCGGATGAGCTTGTCGAAGGGGAAGCGGCCTGCCCGGTGGAGCCGGATGAGCTCCGGGATGAGCAGGGCCGGCACGCAGTCGCCCTCGACGACCCCCTTGACCGTGCGCCCGAAGAGCTGCGAGATCCCGAGCGAGGCCTCCTGGCCGGCGCCGGCCGAGCCGACGACGGCAGCCGTGCCGCCGATGCCGAGGACGGCGACGGCGGTGCGGACGGTCTGCGGCAGGCCGACGGCGTCGACGACGAAGTCGACTCCCTGGCCCGTGAGCGCGATCACGTCCTCGATGAGGGAGGGCGAGTCGGCGCGGAAGGTGTGGGTGGCGCCGAGTTCCCGGGCCAGCTCCAGCCGGCTGTCGTGCAGGTCGACGGCGACGATGAGGCCGGCGCTGACGATGCCCGCGGCCATGACGGCGGCCAGGCCGACCGCTCCCGCGCCGATGACGACGATGCTGCTGCCGGCCGAGGGCTTGAGGGAGTTCAGTACGGTCCCCGCCCCGGTCTGCAGGCCGCATCCCATCGGGCCGAGGATCTCCAGCGGTACGTCGGCGCAGTCGTCGGGGATCCGTACGACGCTGCGTTCGTGGACGACGGCCTCGGTGCTGAAGGAGGACTGGCCGAAGAAGTGTCCGCGCAGCTCCTCGCCCGCGGCGTCCCGGTAGGCGGTGCTGCCGTCCCGGCGGCCGCCCATCAGGTTGACGCCGAGGAAGGAGGAGCAGTGCATCGGGTGTCCGGTGCGGCAGCCGCGGCAGCGGCCGCAGCTCATGGGGGCCAGCACGACCCGGTCGCCGACCTCGACGGTGCTGACGGCGGCGCCGACGGCCGTCACCACGCCGCTGCCCTCGTGGCCGAGTACGGCGGGGGCGCCGGGCGGCAGGACCTGGTCGCGGGCGAGCAGGTCGGTATGGCAGAGGCCGGTGCCGACGATGCGTACGGCCACCTCGTCGAGGCGCGGTTCCTCCACCTGGATCTCCTCGATCCGGAATGGCCCTCCCTTCTGCCTGACGATTGCCGCCTTGGTAACAGCCATGCGGTGGTTCCTTCCTGCGTTCATGGGGTGGATGGGGTGGATGGGGTGGATCGTGGCTCGGCCGGCGTGCTCACGGATCCGCCCGGGCCCGACGACTGCGGGCCCGGGCGGGCGTCGTGGTGCGCGGTGGAGCGGGAGCGGCGGAGGTCAGGCCGTACGGACGGCCCGTACTCCACCGTTCTCGAAGGCGAGGTTCCGCTCCTGCGGGACGGGCAGGTCCGCGAACTCGAACGGCGCGAGCGGGCGGTCGGCCATGACCAGCCACGCCAGTCCGGTGCGCGGGTCCGCGAGAACCGTGTCCAGGGCGTCCACGACGCTCTCGACACTGGAGACCGCCATGCCCGCCCGGGCCAGCTCCGCCATCCGGTCCGCGATCAGCGGGGTGTCGACGAGGCCGGGGCACAGGGCGTTGACGGAGATCCCGTCGGCCGCGAGGACCGGCCCGAGGGAGCGGACGAGGCCGACGACGGCATGCTTGCTCGCCGAGTAGAAGACCTCGTACGAGGGCCGCATCCCGGTGGCGCTGGCGGTGACGACGATCTTGCCGCCGGTGGCCTTGAGCGGGCCGTGGGCCGCCTGGATCCCGTACACGACGGAGTCGAGGTTGATGCCCATCAGCCGCCGGTACCGCTCGGCGTCGAAGCCCTCGCCGATCGAGGTGCCGCTGATCGTCCCGGCGTTGAGGTGGACGATGTCCAGCCGGCCGAACCGCTCGACGGCGGCGGCCACGGCGGCCTCGTTGTCCGCGAGCTCGCGGACGTCGGTGCGGACGAAGTGCGCGCCGGTCTCGGCGGCGAGCGCCGTTCCCCGCTCGGCGTCCACGTCCGCGATGACCACGGGGCTTGCGTTCCGGGCGAACCGGCGGACGGCCTCGGCGCCGATTCCGCTCGCGCCGCCCGTGACGAGGACGACGGGATGTTCGGTGTTCACTGGCTGCTCCCTGCTCAGGCCGGGAGCTGTACGGACAGCTTGTGGCGGAAGAGGTCCTTCGGGTCGTACTTGGCCTTGACCTGCTGGAGCTTGGCGTAGTTGCCCTTGTAGTACAGGGTCGACCACGGGACGCCGGAGGTGTTCCAGGCCGGGTCGGTCAGGTCCGTGTCGGGCCAGTTCACGAAGCAGCCGTCGTAGCGGTCGTTCGGGACCGGGACGCCGCCGGTGTCGGCGTACAGGTCGCGGTAGAACTCGCGGTTCCAGGTCTGGTGCTTCGCATCGTCGGCGGGCACGTCCCAGCAGCTGAAGACCGAGGCGAGCATGATCGCCGAGCGGTGCACGGAGGCGCTGGCATTCTCGGCGGTGGCGTTGATCTGGCCGCCGAAGGAGCCGAGGCTGAAGCTCGACGCGGTGTGGGAGTACGTGGACGAGGTCAGCTTCGTGTAGATGAGCGCGGCCTGCTCGTCGGTGTACCGCTTGCGCAGCAGCGCGCCCTTGGTGCGGGAGCGCGGCGGGCCCGTGACGCCCATGGCGACGGCGGTGTCGGCGGCGTTCACGGTGGTGTACTGCCACGGCTGGCGGCCGGTGTTGAGCAGGGTGGCGCGCGGGGTGATGTTGGCGGTGAGCGCCGTCAGGAAGTCGTTGAGCAGCTTCTCGTTGGCCGGGTCGGTGGGGTCGACCTGGGCCGAGACGAAGATCTTGCCGGCTTCCTTGCGGGGGGCGATCAGCGAGGCGTACAGCTGGTTGCCGCGCTGGCCGGGGGCGCTGAACTGCTCGTGCCAGGTGCCGAAGTTCTTCAGCAGCTGGATGAAGGACACCTGGTCCATGTCGGCCCAGTTCCAGATGGCGCGCCCGGTCATGATGGCCTGGGGGCGCTTGGGCAGCTGGTCCTGCGGCTTGACGGAGGTGACGTTCGGGGTGCGCAACCAGAAGCGGGTGACGACGCCGAAGTTGCCGCCACCGCCACCGGCCATGGCCCAGAACAGGTCGCGGTTCGGGTCGGCGGCGTCGCGGGTGGCGACGACCGTCTTGACCTCTCCGGCCGCGTTCACGTGGACGACCTCGACGGCGTGGAGGTGGTCGGAGACCAGGCCGTGCTGGCGGGAGAGGGCGCCGACACCGCCGCCGATGATGTGGCCGCCCGCGCCGACGGCGGGGCAGGTTCCGGCGGGCAGGGTGACTCCCCAGCCGTAGTCGAGGTTGCGGTAGATCTGGCCGAGGGTGGCACCGGGCTCGATGCAGAAGGCCGCCATGGTGTCGTCGTACGTCACCGCGCGCATCTCGGAGAAGTCGATGACGACCTGGTTGGCCGGGTCTTCGACGAGACCGGCGAGGCCGTGGCCGCCGGAGCGGACCGCGATCCGCTTTCCGGCGGCGTAGGCGTCGGCGACGGCGCGGTTCGCCTGGTACGGCGTACGAACAATGCGGAAGTATTCCGGATTGGCCTTGTACAGCTTGTTCCAGTTGCGAAGCTGGAGTTCCCCATAGCGGGGATCCGAAGACGGGACGACGACCGACGGGCTGTTGTCGACCTTTCCCGAAGGCGGCGGCGATCCCGGGTCGACGGCCTGGGCCACCTGGGGCACGGCGAGGCCGGCGGCCACTGCTCCGGCCCCCACTATGACACTTCGTCTGGCGTAAACGGACACAGCAAAGTCCCCTTGATGCATGGAATGCGGGAAGGTTGGAGTGATTTCCTAGGGGAGGTTATCGGCCATCGCCCGGAAAGAACTCCCCTAAGAAACCCCAACAATCGACCGGCAGACCACCTCGGACTTTCACCCGGTTACGGCCGCCGACACTGGTGTCGCCCTACTTCTGGGCGGCGGCCTCCGGACGCTTCGGCCGCACGTTGACGAGCGTGCCCGAGACCACGGCGCCGACGAGGGCGACGCCCGCCGCGACCGCGCAGGCCAGGGCGAGACCGTGCACCGCCGCCTCCTGCGGCGCCCCGGCCGCCCCCGCGTGGGAGGCGAGGTACGTCGCGGCGGCGCTGGTCGAAACGGTGTTGAGCAGGGCCGCGCCGATGGAACCGCCCACCTGCTGGGAGGTGTTGACGACCGCGGAGACGATGCCCGCGTCACGCGGCTCGGCCGCGGCCATCGCCGTCTGGAAGACGGGCACGGCGAGGTTGCCGACGCCCAGGCCGAAGAGGATCAGGGCGGGGAAGACGCCGGTGAGGTACCCGCTGTCCGGGGTGAGCCGGGTCAGGACGAGCAGCCCGAGGGCCGAGATGACCAGCCCGGCCGCGATCATGACGTTCGGCCGCAGGTGCATCAGCAGCTTGCTGGCCACCTTGGTGGAGTAGATCGCGGCCGTGACGATGTAGGCCAGGAAGGCCAGACCGGTCTTGAACGGCGAGTACCCCATGACGGACTGCAGCTGGTACGTCATGCCGAGGAACATGCCCAGCATGCAGAAGGCCGAGATGCTCATGGCGAGGAACGCACCGCCGCTGTTGCGGTTGGTGAGTACGCGCAGGGGCAGCAGCGGCCGCTCGGACCTGTGCTGTACGAGGACGAAGGCGCCCAGCAGCACGACGGCCGCGCCGAGCGCCCCGAGGATGACCGGGGAGTCCCAGCCCTCCGAACCGCCCTCGCCGAGGCCGTAGATGAGCGACAGCATGCCCGTCGTGGCGAGGATCGCGCCCGGGACGTCGAGCTTGGTGTCCGCGTTGCGCTCGGGGTTGACCAGGGCGAGGTAGCCGCCGATCAGGATCGCCGCGGCGAAGACGATGTTGATGTAGAAGCACCAGCGCCAGTCGAGGTAGTCGGTGAGCGCGCCGCCCAGGATGAGGCCGGTGGCGCCGCCGGACATCGAGATGGCGGTGAAGATGCCGAAGGCCTTGGCGCGTTCGGCGGGGACGGTGAAGGTGCTGCTGATGAGGGAGAGGGTGGACGGGGCGATCAGGGCGGCGAAGACGCCCTGTGCGGCGCGGGCGCCGATCAGCATCTCCGGCGTGGTCGACGCGCCGCCGAGGGCGGAGGCGAGCGAGAAGCCGATGACGCCGATCATGAGGGAGCGCTTGAGGCCCAGTACGTCGCCGATGCGCCCGCCGAGGAGCAGCAGGCCGCCGAAGGTGAGGGCGTAGGCCGTCACCGTCCACTGGCGGGAGGAGTCGGTGAGGCCGACGGCCTCCTGGGCGGAGGGCAGCGCGACGGCGACGATCGTGGCGTCCAGCCAGACCATCAGCTGGGCGAGCGAGATGATCACCAGCCCCCACCAGCGGGTGTCGCGCGCGCCGGACTTGGCGGCCGGGGCGCCGGCCAGGGTGTCGGTCACGTCTCGCTCGTCTCGGTGTAGGTGATGGCCCGCGAGGGGCACAGGTAGGACGCCTCGCGCAGGAGTGCGCGCTGGTCCGCGGGGACCTCGTCCTCCAGGACGATGACGGTGCCGTGGTCCTCCTGGTCGAAGAGGTCGGGTGCGGTCATGACGCACTGGCCGGCGCCGATGCAGACGGCGGTGTTCGCCGTGATGTGAAGGGTCATGGTGGGCTCCGTCACCAGGCCACGGGCAGTTCGGCGAGACCGAAGACCAGGCCCTGCTTGACCTCGATCTCCTCCATGGGGGAGGCGAGGCGCAGGGTGGGAATGCGGTCGAACAGCGTGCGCAGGGCGACGTCGAGTTCGACGCGGGCCAGGTTCTGGCCGATGCACTGGTGGATGCCGAAGCCGAAGCTGAGGTGGTTGCGGACGTTGCGGTGGATGTCGAGCTCGTTGGCGCGCTCGAACTGGGCCTCGTCGCGGTTGGCGGCCGGGTTGAGGAAGAGGATGCCGTCGCCCTCGCGGATGGTGACTCCGGCGATCTCGATGTCGGCGGTGGAGACGCGGGACAGCCCGCCGGTGAGGGACAGGAAGCGCAGCAGCTCCTCGACCGCGTTGCGCCACAGCTCCCCGTCGGCCTTGAGCTCGGCGAGCTGCTCGGGGTGTTCGAGGAGGGTGAGGACGCTGAGGGCGACGGTGTTGGCGGTGGTCTCCTGGCCGGCGATGACCAGTACCAGGGCGTAGCGGACGAGTTCGTCGCGCTCCAGGGTGCCTTCGAGGACCTGGGTGACGAGGTCGTCGAGGAGGCCCTGGCCGGGCTCGGTCTCCTTGGCGATCAGGAGCTTGCCGAGGTAGTCGGCGAGGTCGCTCATCGCGTCGACGACCTGCTCGGGGTCGAAGCGGCGGTAGGTGAGGTCCTCGAAGTAGTCGCGGTCCTCGTACGGGATGCCGAGGAGCTGCGAGAGCACCATGGCGATGAGCGGCTTGACGTAGACCTCGAGGAGGTCGGCTGAATTGCCGGAGGCAACCATCTCGTCGACGAGGGCGGCCGCGGTCCGCTCGATCTCGGGCTTGATGCCGGCGATCTTCTTGAGGGTGAAACTGGGCAGGACGTCGCGCCGCTGCTTGGTGTGCTGGGGCGGGTCGGTCCTGATGAGCGCTCCGATGGCCGCCGAGCGCGGGGTCTGGAGCTGGGTGAGCGCCGGGATCGGCATGGGGAAGTTGGGGTGGAACCGGTCGACCGACATGGCCGGGTGCGACATGAGTTCGCGGGTCTCGGCGTGTCCGGTCACGGCCCACAGCGGGCGGCCGTCCCACTGGCGCACGCGGGTGACCGGACCGATGGCGCGCAGGTCCTCGTACTCGGCCGGCGGGTGGTACGGGCACTTGCGGGTCATGGGCAGTTCGGGCAGCGCTTCCGTCGATTCGGACGCGAGCGTCTCCGTCATCGGGGGTTGTCTCCAGTCTGGGTGGGTCGGGGTCGGGTCGAGGGCGCGCGGCTCAGGGGGCCGGGGTCAGGAAGTGGCCGTCGACGCGGACGAGTTCGCCGGTGACGTTGCTGTTGGCCGCGGAGCCGAGGAAGACCACGGTGTTGGCGACGTCCTCCGGGGAGGTGTTCCGCTTGGTGGCGGCGGCTTCGGCCGTGAAGTTGAGCAGGCCCGGCGACATGGGCTTGTCGCCCGGGGTGAAGCCGGGCAGGACGGCGTTGGTGAGGATGCCGGCGCGGCCCAGTTCGCGGGACATGACGCGGGTCAGGCCGTGCAGGCCGGCCTTGGCGGCGGCGTAGGCGGAGCGGCCCGGGTAGCCGTCCTCGGCGAAGGTGGAGGAGATGTGCACGATGCGCCCCCACTCGTTGCGCCGCATGCCGCCGACGACGGCGCGGCTCAGCAGGTACGGACCGAGCAGGTTGGCCTGGAGGGAGGCCGCGAAACGCTCGGCGGGCTCGGTCTCGAAGAGTTCGCCGTGCCCGGGGAAGCCGGGCATGGCGACGGCGTTGTTGACGAGCACGTCGACGCTGCCCCACCGGTTTCCGACGGCGGTCAGGAAGCGCGTGATGGAGGCCTGGTCGCCCTGGTCGAGCTGCTCGGCGACGACCTCGCCGCCGGCGAGTCCGGCACGGCGCACGGTCTCCTGGGCCCCGCCGGGGTTGCTGTGGTAGGTCGCGACGACACGGGCGCCCTCGGCGGCGAAGGCCACGGCCGCGGCCCGGCCGATCCCGCCGCTCGCACCGGTGATCACGACGACCTTGTCCTTGAGTCCGAAATCCATGATTCTCCTTGTATTTGTACTTTTTGTTCTTTTAATCGGGACATGCGTGAGCCGCCGCGAAGGTCGCGGCGGCTCACGCCCGGGTTCAGCCCAGCCGGGAGCGGAGCTCCTGGCGGTCGGCGAGCTGGAGTTTGCGGTAGGTGCGGGTCAGGTGCTGCTCGACGGTGCTCACCGTCACCGACAGCTCGCGGGCGATCTTCTGGTTGGACACGCCCTTGGCGGCCAGCACGGCCACGCGCCGTTCGGAGGGGCTGAGCTGCTGGAGGCACACCGTGTTGCGGTCGTAGATCTTGTACCGCGGTACGTCGGCGTCCATCCCGGAGAGCAGTCCGCCGCTCTGCAGTCCTGCGGCGACCGCGGCCAGCCCCGGGGTGCCGATGGCCTCCCGCAGCTGCTCGAAGATCGCCTCGCGCGCGTCGAAGCGGCTCTCCCCCGCGTCGAGTCCGGCGATGAGCAGCCCGGGCCGGTCCAGCGCCTGCACGATGTACTCGACGGACTTGCTGTAGTCCCCCATGGCCATGTAGGCCGCGGCCACCGAGAGCCGCCAGGGAATCCGCCGGTCCTGGTCGAAGCCCCAGTCGGCCAGGATCCGCCCGCAGCGCAGGAAGTCCGCGAGGCCGAGCAGGTGGTCCCCGGTCGCCAGGTGGTGGTGGCCGCGCGCGTACAGGTAGCCGAGCCCGTACCGGGTCTCGAACATGGACTCCGGCAGCCGGCGCCGCAGCAGCACGGTCCCCTTCGCCGAGGTGCCGGCGAGCGTGTGCGCGTGCAGCAGCGTGCCCAGCGGTCCGCCGATCCGCACGCCCCAGCGGGACGCGGGCAGCATGCGCAGGGCGAGTGCCGCGTCCGTGACGGCCCCGGCGTGGTCGCCCGTACGCAGGGCCGCCTCCGCCCGCAGCGCGGTGAGCGACGCCCTCCACGGCATGGTCTGGCGGTCCGTGGTGTCGGCCAGGAACCGGTCGCACCAGGAGCGGGCCTGCTCGGGCCGTCCGCCGTACACGTGCGCCCAGAGGGCGGCGAGCGTGGCGGGCGCCATCTCGTCGGTGAAGATGCTGCGTTCGAGCGCCTGGTCGGCGAGCTGGGCCGCGTGCCCGGGCTCGGTGCGCCCGGTCAGCGTCCCGGCGAGGGACCAGGCGGCGGCGTACCGGGCCCCCTGGACCGAGGTGGTGTCGATCCGCGGGCGCGGGGCCCGCTCGTCCACGGCCTGGCGCAGCAGCCCGGGGAACTCGGCGGCGACCAGGAGCTTGCCGCCCTCCAGGTCCATCAGGCGCAGGTCCTCGCGGGCCGTCAGGTCGTGGATGCCCTGGTCGATGCTGCCCAGGATGTCGCGGGCGTCCCACAGGGTTTCGAGCCTGCGGCCGGAGATGCGGAAGTCCTCCCCGGCGCTGCGCTGCGGCGGCCGCGGCGGCACGGGGCCGTTGTGGAAGGACTCCAGCCACCGCGCGGCCTCTTCCGCGGAGGCCCCGTCGTCCTTGAGCGCCACGGCGGTCCGCTTGCCCAGGTTCACCCGGCGCCGGAGGGGCATGTCGCCGAGGACGGCGCCGCGCGCCACCTCGTGGCGGAACCCGCCGGCCGCGAGCAGGCCCGCCGCGACGAGTTCGCGCGTGGCCTCCTCGACGACGGCGATCTCGTTGCCCGAGATCACGGCGATCAGGCGCGCCGACTCGTGCTCCCCGGCGGCGGCGATGGCCTCCGCGATCTCCCGTATCTCGGGGTCGAGGCGGTGCAAGGTCTCCAGGACGGCGCGCGCGTACCCCGGGCCGACGGGGACCTGGGCGCTCCCGCCGACGGCCGGGTAGCGGTCCCGGTCCGCCGCGAGGTCGCGGAGCAGGGCGGTGGTGACGAGCATGTTGCCGTTGGAGAGCCGGAGCAGCCGGGAAGCGGTGTCCGCGTCGAGGCCGAGGCCGAACTCGGCCTCCGCCAGGGTGACGAGCTGCTCGGGCAGCAGCGAGGTGAGCGAGATCTTCCGGAACGTCGAACGGCCGGTCAGCTCCTGTGCGAGCCAGTGGTGGCCGTGCGGCGAACCGACCCGGTCCGTGGCCACGACCAGGACCGGACGATCGCCGATGGCCGAGGCCAGCCGCGACAGGAACCCGGCCGAGGCGGGGTGCGCGTGGCGCAGGTCGTCGACGCACACGAGCACGGTGCTCCTGTACGACAGCTCGACGATGTGCGCGATGGCCTCGTCGGCCTCCAGCTCCCGGTCCTCCGGAGCGAGATCGGAGTCGTCCGCGAGCTCGGTCTGCACCCCGAGCAGCTGCCGGGCCAGCCCCAGCGGGCCGGTCGGCGTGAAGCGCGAGCAGTCGGCCCGGAGCACCAGCACACCGCGCTGCGCGGCGTAATCGGCGAAGGAATGCAGAAGCGTCGTCTTGCCCGCGGCGACCGGACCGGTCACCAGAGCGGTTCTGCCGTACCCCGCGGTCGCGTCGGCAAGAATGTCGCGGAGCACTTTCCATCCGAATGCATTGTGGATGGAAGTCATCGTGTATATCCCCCAGTTTGCGTCATACAGGCTGCGACCCAGTGGCCTTCGAAGCGGCCTCGGAAACGACCTTCGAAACGACCTTCGAACCCTCGCGGGATCCACCCCGCGAGCGGGTCGGTTCAGCCCCAGCCCTGGTCGTCCGGGTGCGTGCCGCCCTGGGCCGGCGCGGCGGCGGCGACGGTGGCCGTCCGGTCCGCGGAGTGCTCGGGGCCCGCGCTCACGACGAGGAGCCCGGCGAGGGCCGCGCCGAAGAGAGCGAAGTTGGCGAAAGTACGCATGTTGAAATGCACGAGCGTCATCAGTTCCCCCAGAACAATGAACGGTGAGCATGCAAAGAACGGCGGCGAACTCACTGGTCCGCGGCGTTCCCCCCTATGTCGGCAATCATCACAGCCCTGCGGCGGCGGACCGGCGACTGCGTAGGATCCACTTGGCGACTGGCTGAAAGTGGAGAGGATACAAACAGTGGCAAATATAGACATACCGGATGCCTCTAGTGTCCCCCAGGCCGACACGGTCACCCACCGGGTGTACTCGTACGCGGTCCAGCGCGTGTGCATCGACATGTCCGCCTGCGCCGAGGACCTCAGCCTCCCCCTCTCCCAAGTCGAGTCAGCCGTAAGGGAATTGGCAAAACTGAGGCTGCTCCAGCCCACCGAGGGCGGGCTCGGCCAGTTCGTCGTCGTCGACCCCGCCTCCGCCTCCCTCCAGCTCCTGTCCCCCTACGACGAGGAACTGCGCGCCCGGCAGCACGCGGTGGAACAAGTACGCCAGCAGATGCACAGCCTGCTGCCGCTCTACCGGGCCAGCACCTCCGACGGCTCCCGCAGCTCGGGCATCGAGCGCATCGACGACCTCGACGCGGTGCGCGGGGTCCTGGGCCGGCTGGCGGACGAGTGCCAGTCGGAGGTCATCACCTCCCAGCCCGGCGGCGCCCGGAGCCCGGAGGTCCTGGAGGAGACGGCCCGGCGCGACAGCGTCATCCTGAAGCGCGGAGTGCGGATGCGCACGCTCTACCAACACACCGCCCGGTTCGACCAGCCCACCCGGGACTACGTCACCAAGATCATCAGCAATGGCGCCGAAGTGCGCACCACCGGAAGCGCGTTCGCCCGGGCCATCGTCTACGACCGGACCACGGCCGTCATCACCCTCCCGGACAACCCCAAGGGTGCCGCACTCATCCGCAACCCCGACGTCACCCAGTTCGTGGTCCAATCCTTCGAATACGCCTGGGCGACCTCCGAGCCCTTCAATCCCGAATTCGACCGGAGCGAGATCCGGTCCATTTCGGATTCGCTGAACGAGGCGGTGCTGCGGATGCTCGTCAGCGGCCACGACGACAAGTCGATCGCGCGCCAGCTCGGCATCTCCCCCCGCACCTGCCAGCGTCGCATCTCGGAGGTCATGCAGCGCATCGGCGCCCGCACCCGCCTCCAGGCCGGCTACCTCATCCGCCACAACGACCTGGTCCCGCTCGTCGAGGGCCCGCAGGACGGGACGCTTCCCGGCAGGCCGGCGGGCATTTTCGGGGGCACGCCCACCACCACCCCCTAAAGAACTCTGGGGTCGGCTTCCGTTGCTCGCCCAAATCTCGTTGACTACGGTCACTTTCGGGCCGGTGACCTTCCCCCACGGCCCTTAGGTGCGAGAAAGGCATCCAGATGAGCAAGGTTGTTGTGTTCGGAGCCGGCGGCAAGGCCGGTCGTGCGGTCGTGGCGGAGGCCCTCTCCCGTGGCCACGAGGTGACCGCCGTCGTCCGCGACACCGCCAAGTACGAGGACCTGGCCTCCGACCGGGTCCAGGTCGTCGCCGGTGACATCACCAACGTCCGCAGCGTCGCCGCCGCGGCCGAGGGCCATGACATTGCCATCAGCGCGGTCTACGACGCCTCTTCCGCCCCCGAGCCGTTCTTCGTCGGTGCCGCCCACGCGCTCCTGGAGAGCCTGCCGCAGGCCGGCGTCCGCCGCGCCCTGATCATCGGCCTCGTCTCCAACCTGGAGTTCGCCCCGGGCCAGCGCATCATGGACGGCCCGGACTTCCCGGAGGCCTTCCTCGAGTTCTCGAAGGGCCACGCGGCCGGCCTCGAAGTCTTCCGCTCCGCCACCACGGACCTGGACTGGCTGGTCGTCACCCCGCCGATGCTCCTGGACGAGGCCGAGCGCACGGGCACGTACCGCGTCGGCGGCGACCAGCTGCTGACCAAGGAGGACGGCACCAGCCACCTCTCCTACGCGGACCTCGCCGTCGCCCTCCTGGACGAGGCCGAGACCCCCAAGCACCACAAGACCCGCATCTCCGTCGCCGACTGACGCACGCGGAATACACACAGTGCCTCCCTCGCCGGGTCCGGACCCGGCGCGGGGGGCACTCTGCGTTTTCCTATGTCATTGCCTGTCAATTACCGTCCGATGATTCGGCCGTGGACGCGCGGGGCGGCGAACGGGTCGCCGGGAGCCCCCGGCCGGCGAGCCGGCGCGCGGGCCCGGCCGCGTCCTTGGGCACTGAAATTATCACCGAATGCGAATTGTTCGGCCTTTCCCCGGTAACTGAACACCCTCGCCGTCGATGTTCGGCCGGTTGTCGGCCGACAACCCTCCTACCTCCGGGAGAACACGCTGCCTGCAGGCCCGTACGCCGCTCCTCCCCATCGTCTGCCCACGCCGAGGTAATAGTCGTTATGCCCGGCGGGACAGCTGGATTACCACTGCGTGAGCAGGTTTTAGACGCCCGGCCGGTGAGCCGACGTAAGGTAATTTGGCGAGTTTGTTGATGACTTTGTTCGGGGAGCTGAGATCTCGTGGCCGATGAATCCGACCTTCGTGAGTACCTCAAGCGGGCCATCGCCGATGCCCGGGATGCCAGGAGAAATCTGCGGGACGTCCAGGACAAGGCGCGGGAGCCGATCGCCATCATCGGCATGGCCTGCCGATATCCGGGCGGGGTGTCTTCCCCCGAGGATCTGTGGCGTCTCGTCTCCGACGGGGTGGACGCCGTCAGCGAGTTCCCCGCCAACCGCGGCTGGGACCTGGACGCCATCTACGACGCCGACCCCGGCCGGCCGGGCACCTCGTACACGCGCGAAGGCGGCTTCCTGCACGAGGCCGACCTGTTCGACCCGGAGTTCTTCGGCATGTCCCCGCGTGAGGCGCTCGCCGTCGACCCGCAGCAGCGCCTGCTCCTGGAGACGGCGTGGGAGGCGTTCGAACGCGCGGGCATCACCCCGGACTCGCTGCGCGGAAGCCGTACGGGCGTGTTCACGGGCCTGATGTACAACGACTACGGCTCGCGCCCCCAGCTGCCGCCCGAGGGCAACGAAGGCTATCTCTTCAGCGGCAGCGCGGGCAGCATCGCCTCCGGGCGGCTCGCCTACACGTACGGGCTCGAAGGGCCGGCGGTCACCGTCGACACGGCGTGCTCGTCCTCGCTGGTGGCCATGCACCTCGCGGCGAACGCGCTCCGCAACGGCGAGTGCGATCTGGCGCTGGCCGGCGGGGCCGCGGTGATGTCCACGCCGACCGCGTTCATCGAGTTCTCCAGGCTGCGCGGACTCTCCACCGACGGCCGCTGCCGCTCCTTCTCCGAGCACGCGGACGGCACCGGCTGGTCGGAGGGCGTCGGAATGCTGCTCGTCGAGCGGCTGTCGGACGCCCGGCGCAACGGCCACCGGGTGCTGGCCGTGCTCAGGGGCTCCGCGGTCAACCAGGACGGCGCGAGCAACGGCCTGACCGCCCCCAACGGACCCGCCCAGGAGCGGGTGATCCGGCAGGCGCTGGCGAGCGCCGGGCTCGCCGCGCACGAGGTGGACGTGGTCGAGGCCCACGGCACGGGCACCAGGCTCGGCGACCCCATCGAGGCGCAGGCGCTGCTCGCCACCTACGGCCAGGACCGCCCCGCGGACCGCCCGCTGTACCTGGGCTCGCTGAAGTCGAACATCGGGCACGCCCAGGCGGCGGCGGGCGTCGGCGGCGTCATCAAGATGGTGGAGGCGATGCGCCACGGGGTGCTGCCGCGCACGCTGCACGCACAGGAGCCTTCGAGCCATGTCGACTGGGACGCGGGAGCCGTCGAGCTGCTCACCGAGACCAGGCCGTGGCCCCGGACCGGGGAGCCGCGCCGCGCGGGCGTGTCCTCCTTCGGCTTCGGCGGGACCAACGCGCACGTGGTGATCGAGCAGGCGCCCGCGGCCGAGGCCCCGGAGGACACCGCGCCGGAGCCCGTATCGCTTCCGGTGGTGCCCTGGGTGCTGTCGGCGAAGGACGAGGAGACGCTGCGGCTCCAGGCACGGCGACTGCTGTCGTACGCCGAGAGCGCTCCCGGTGCCGCCCTGATGGAGGTGGGCCGCTCCCTGGCCACCGCCCGTACGCACTTCGACGCGCGTGCGGTCGTGCTCGCGGAGGACCCCGCGGAGTTCCTGGAGCAGCTGAACCGGCTGGCCGAGGGCCGGCCGGGTGCGGGGACGGTGCGCGGTACCCGCACTTCGGGCAGGACCGCCTTCCTGTTCACCGGGCAGGGCGCCCAACGAGTCGGCATGGGACAGGAGTTGTACGCGGCCTTCCCGGCCTTCGCCGCCGCCTTCGACGAGGCGTGCGCGCTGCTCGACCCGGCCCTGCGCGAGGTCATCGCCTCCGGCGAGGGCCTGGACCGTACCGAGTTCGCCCAGCCCACGCTGTTCGCGCTGGAGGTGGCCCTCTTCCGCCTCGTGGAGTCCTGGGGCATCCGCCCCGACTTCCTCGCGGGACACTCCATCGGCGAACTCGCCGCCGCGCACGTCTCCGGAGTGCTCACCCTCCCCGACGCCGCCAAACTCGTCTCCGCCCGCGCCCGCCTCATGCAGGCGCTGCCCGAAGGCGGCGCGATGATCGCGATCCAGGCGACGGAGGACGAGGTCACCCCCCACCTCACCGACACGGTCGGCATCGCCGCCGTCAACGCACCCCGGTCCGTCGTGATCTCCGGCGACGAAGCCGCGGTGCTGCGCGTGCAGGCCCACTTCGACGGTGCGGGGCACAAGTCCCGTCGCCTCAAGGTCTCGCACGCCTTCCACTCGCCGCTGATGGAGCCCATGCTCGCCGAGTTCAGGGCGGTCGCCGAGACCCTCTCGTACCAGGAACCGGCCATCCCGGTGGTCTCCACGGTCACCGGAAAGCTCGCCGCGCAGGAACTGACCTCGCCCGACTACTGGGTGAACCAGGTCCGCCAGGCCGTACGGTTCCACGACGCGCTCCGCACGCTCGACGACGCCGGCGTCACCACCTGCCTGGAACTGGGCCCCGACGGCGTCCTGTCCGCCATGGCCGAAGGCATCACCGCGGTGCCCGCCCTGCGCACCGGCCGTCCCGAGGCCCGCACGGCGCTCGCGGCGCTCGCCACCGCCTTCGCCCACGGCTCCTCCGTCGACTGGGCCGCCCTCTTCCCGCAGGGCGACACCCCGACCGGGGTCGACCTGCCCACCTACGCCTTCCGGCGGCGCCGCCACTGGCTCGAGCCCAGCGCCTCGGCCGGGGCGGCGGGGGCCGGCGCCGGCGGCATCGGGCATCCCGTCCTGAGCGGCCTGGTGCGGGTGGCCGGCTCGGACGAGCTGCTGCTCTCGGGCCGGGTGTCGGCCCGTACGCACCCCTGGCTCGTGGAGCCGGCGGCGTCGGCTTCGGCCTGGGTGGAACTGGCCGTGCGGGCCGGGGACGAGGTCGGCGCCGGGGTCCTCGAAGAGCTGTCGGTGCACGCGCAGTTGGTGCTGCCCGAGCGGGGAGACGTGGAACTGCAGGTGGGCGTCGGGGCGGCGGCCGACGGGGGCCGCCGCGGCGTGACGGTCCACGCGCGCCCCGAAGGGGCCGAGGTCCCGTGGACCCTGCTCGCCGAAGGCACCCTGCTCCCCGGGGACACCGACGTGCCCCCGGGGCCGGGCGGGAGCGAGGAGTTCCGGCTCCCGGACGAGCTCCTGGACGAGGCGGGGAACTACGCGCTCCACCCGGCCCTGCTCGGCGCCGCGCTCCAGGGCGCGGACGCGTCGGCCCCCGCCCGCTGGCGCGGGGTGCGGCTGCACGCCACCGGTGCTGCGGCGGTGCGCGCCCGGCTGACCGGGATCGGCGACCGGACCTTCTCCGTACTGCTGACGGACGAGACGGGCGGGCCGGTGCTGTCCGTGGAGTCACTGGAGTACCAGGAGCTCCCCGACGCGCCGTTCGCCGAGGCCGCTGACAGTCCGCTGTTCCGCGTCGACTGGACACCGGTCTCCGCGGACGCGGCCCCGACGGCCGCCGGCACGGAGCCCTACGAGCTGCTGCGGCACGAGCCGGTTGCGGACCCGACCACGGCGGTCGGGCGGGTGCTGGCCCGGGTCCAGGAACACCTCGCGGACGAATCGCTCACCGAAACCCCGCTCGTCGTCGTGACCCGCGGCGCCGTCGCCATCGCCGACGAAGACATCACCGACCTCGCGGCAGCCGCCGTCTGGGGCCTCCTGCGCTCCGCCCAGGCAGAAGCACCCGACCGCATCACCCTCATCGACACCGACACCGACACCGACCTCGACCCCGACACCCTCGCCGCCGCACTCACCCTCAACGAACCCCAGCTGGCCCTGCGCAACGGCCGCCTCCACACCCCCCGGCTCCACCGCGCCTCCACACCCCACACCCCGTCCACCACGACCTGGAACCCGGACGGCACCACCCTCATCACCGGCGGAACCGGCACCCTGGGCGCCACCATCGCCCGCCACCTCATCACCGAACACGGGGTACGCCACCTCCTGCTCGTCAGCCGCCGCGGCACCCAGGCCCCCGGAGCAGCCGAGCTGGCAACCGAACTCACCGCCCTCGGCGCCCACGTCACCATCACCGCCTGCGACGTGGCGGACCGCGACGCGCTCGCCGCCCTCCTCGCCGCCATCCCCACCGCACACCCCCTCACCGCCGTCGTGCACACCGCCGGAACACTCGACGACGCCCTCATCACCGCCCTCACCCCCGACCGGCTCACCACCGTCATGCGCCCGAAGACCGACGCCGCATGGCACCTCCACGAACTCACCCAGGACCTCGACCTCACCCACTTCGTCCTCTTCTCCTCCATCGCCGGCGTCATCGGCGGACCCGGCCAGGGCAACTACGCGGCCGCCAACGCCCACCTCGACGCCCTCGCCCACCACCGCAACCACCACGGACTCCCCGCCACCTCCCTCGCCTGGGGACTCTGGGAGACCGGCGACCGGCTCGGCGAGAGCGACCTCAGGCGGTTCGCCCGCGAAGGTCTGCGGCCGGTCTCCGAGCAGGAAGGGCTCGCGCTGTTCGACGCGGCGCTCGCCTCGGGCGAGGCCGCACCGGTGGCGACGCCCCTCGACCTCGCCGCGGTACGGGCCTCGGGACACGTCCCCGCGATCCTGCGCGGCCTCGTCACGGGTTCCGCACGCCGCAAGGCCCAGCACTCCGACGGCGACTCGCTGGCCCAGCGGCTCGCCGGACTCACCGACCAGGAACAGCACGAGCTGCTGCTGGCCCTCGTACGGACCGAGGTGGCGGGGGTACTCGGCTACGCCGACGCCGACGCGGTCGATCCCGAACGGGCCTTCCAGGAGCTGGGCTTCGACTCCATGACCGCCGTCGAACTGCGCAACCGGCTCAACACCGCCGCCGGGACCCGGCTGCCCGCCACCCTGGTCTTCGACCACCCGTCGCCGGCCGCCCTCGCGGCCCATCTGCGGATCCGCATCACGCCCGAGGCGCCCGACCTCGCCCAGCCCGTGCTCGCCGAGCTCGGCAGGCTCGAAGCGCTCCTGGAGAGCATCCCGGAGGACGAGGGCCTGCGCGGCACGCTGTCCGGGCGGCTCCAGGCGCTCGCGGCGAAGCTGGGCACCGCCGGGGGTGACGACGAGCTGTCCGACCGCATCGAGTCGGCCTCGACGGACGAGCTCTTCGACTTCATCGACACCGCGCTCGGCCGCGCTGCCCGCTGACCGTCCCGCCCACGTACACACCTCCAGGGGAGATTGATTTCCGCATGGCCATGGCAGAGAAGGAAGAGAAGCTCGTCGAGTACCTGAAGTGGGTGACGGCGGACCTGCAGAAGGCCCGGCAGCGCATCGCCGAGATGGAGGCGGACAGCACCGAGCCCGTCGCCATCGTCGGGATGGCCTGCCGCTTCCCGGGTTCGGTCGACTCGCCCGACGACCTGTGGCGGCTGGTCGAGGAGGGTCGTGACGGGATCACGGAGTTCCCCACCAACCGCGGCTGGGACCTGGAGCGGCTCTACGACCCCGACCCGACCCAGCCCGGGACCTCCTACACCAAGGAGGGCGGCTTCCTGCACGACGCGGACAGGTTCGACGCGGCGTTCTTCGGGATCTCCCCGCGCGAGGCGCAGTCGATGGATCCGCAGCAGCGCCTCCTGCTCGAGGTGGCGTGGGAGACGTTCGAGCAGGCGGGCATCGACCCGGCCACCCTGAAGGGCAGCAGGACCGGCGTGTTCGCCGGAGTGGTGGAGCAGAGCTATCTCGGCCTGGAGGGGCCCGAGGAGTTCGAGGGCTACCTGATGACGGGCAAGCTCAGCAGTGTCGTCTCCGGCCGCGTCGCCTACAGCTTCGGCCTTGAGGGCCCCGCCGTATCGGTGGACACGGCCTGCTCCTCCTCGCTGGTGGCCCTGCACCAGGCGGTGCAGTCGGTGCGCCTGGGCGAGTCGACGCTCGCCTTGGCCGGCGGTGTCACGGTGACCGCGACCCCGGGCGGCTTCGTCGACTTCTCGCGGCAGAACGGCCTGGCCGCCGACGGCCGGATCAAGTCCTTCGCCGCGGCGGCCGACGGCACCGCCTGGTCCGAGGGCGTCGGTCTCGTCCTGGTGGAGAAGCTGTCGGACGCGCGGCGCAACGGGCACACCGTGCTCGCCGTGATCCGCGGCTCCGCGGTGAACCAGGACGGCGCGAGCAACGGTCTGACGGCGCCGAACGGCCCGTCCCAGGAGCGGGTGATCCGGCAGGCGCTCGCCAATGCCCGGCTCGACCCCGCGGACGTGGACGTGGTCGAGGCGCACGGCACGGGCACGCGGCTCGGTGACCCGATCGAGGCGCAGGCGCTGCTCGCCACCTACGGCCAGAACAGGCCGGAGGGCCGGCCGCTGTACCTGGGCTCGCTGAAGTCCAACATCGGCCACACGGTCGCCGCCGCGGGCGTCGGCGGTGTCATCAAGATGGTCCAGGCGATGCGGCACGGGGTCCTGCCGAAGACGCTGCACGTGGACGAGCCCACCCCGATGGTCGACTGGGAGTCGGGGGCGGTCGAACTGCTCACCGAGGCCCGGCCGTGGCCCCGTACGGGCGAGCCGTACCGCGCCGCGGTGTCCGCGTTCGGCGTGAGCGGCACCAATGCCCATGTGGTGCTCGAAGAGCCGCCCGCCCCCGACACCGTGCCGGCCGAGGAGGAGGGCGCCACCCCGGTCCCGCTGTCCGTCGTTCCGTGGGTGCTCTCCGGCAAGTCCCCCGAGGCGCTGGCCGCGCAGGCCGGACGACTGCTGTCCCGGGTCGAGGCCGATCCGGGGCTGTCCCCGGCCGATGTGGCGTACGCGCTGGCCACCAGCCGCTCGGCGATGGACCACCGGGCGGCGGTGACCGGCCGGGACCGCGAGAGCCTGCTGGCGGGCCTGCGCTCGCTGGCCGCGGGGGAGCCGGGGCCCGACACCGTGCGGGGGGTGCGCCGGGACGGCAAGACCGCCTTCCTGTTCACCGGGCAGGGTGCCCAGCGGATGGGCATGGGCCGTGAGCTGTACGAGGCGTACCCGGTCTTCGCCACGGCCTTCGACGCGGTGGCCGCCGAGCTGGATCCGTACCTCGACCAGCCGATCGCGGAGGTGATCCGCACCGGGGAGCAGCTGGACCGCACCGGCTTCACCCAGCCCGCGCTGTTCGCGCTGGAGGTGGCCCTCTTCCGGCTGGTGGAATCCTGGGGAATCCGCCCCGACTTCCTCGCGGGACACTCCATCGGCGAACTCGCCGCCGCGCACGTCTCCGGAGTACTGACCCTCCCCGACGCCGCGAAGCTCGTCTCCGCCCGTGCCCGCCTCATGCAGGCGCTGCCCGAGGGCGGCGCGATGATCGCGATCCAGGCGACGGTGGACGAGGTCACCCCGCACCTCACCGACACGGTCGGCATCGCCGCCGTCAACGCACCCCGGTCCGTCGTGATCTCCGGCGACGCGGAGGCCGCCGCCGAGGTGGCCGCCCGGCTCGCCTCGCAGGGCCGCAAGACCAGGCCGCTCACGGTGAGCCACGCCTTCCACTCGCCGCACATGGACGCCATGCTCGGCGCCTTCCGCGAGGTCGCCGCCGGGCTGACCTACCACGCGCCGGCCATCCCGATCGTCTCCACGCTGTCCGGAGAGCCGGCCACGGCCGAGCAGCTGGGCTCCCCCGACTACTGGGTGAACCAGGTCCGCCGCCCGGTCCTCTTCGCGGATGCCGTGCGCTCCCTGGCCGAGCAGCGGGTGACGAAGTTCGTCGAGATCGGTCCCGATGACGTGCTCACGGCCCTGACGCGGGCCACGCTCGACGGCGAGGGGTACACGGCCGTCCCGCTGCTGCGCCGGAAGAGGCCCGAGACCGACACGCTGGTGGCGGGCCTCGGCGAGCTGTACACGGGCGGCGGTCCCCTCGACTGGGAGGCGTTCTTCGCCGGGACCGGATCCCGACGCATCGATCTGCCGACGTACGCGTTCCAGAGCGAGCGCTTCTGGGTGGACGCGACCGCCCCCAGGGACGCCGCCGGTCTGGGTCTGAGCGAGACCGGTCATCCGCTGCTGGGTGCGGCGGTCTCGGTGGCCGCTGCGGACGAGCTGCTGTTCAGCGGCCGTCTGCTGGCCTCCTCCCACGCCTGGTCCGCGGGGGCGATGGCACCGGAGTCCGTCCTGGTGGAGCTGGCGATCCGCGCCGGGGACGAAGCCGGTACCCCGGTCCTGGACGAGTTGTCGGTACGCGCTCCGCTCGTGCTCCCCGCACAGGGCGGGACGCAGCTGCAGGTCGGCGTCGGCTCGTCCGACGACACCGGCCGCCGTGCCCTGACCGTGCACGCCCGGCCCGACGGCTCGGAGGCGCCCTGGACCCTCATCGCGGAGGGAAGGCTCGGACCCGACGGCGGCCAGGCCCCCTTCGAACCGGGCGACGCCCCCTTCGCGGAGGTGCAGCTGCCCGAGGACATCGCGGCGGACGTGGCGGGATACGGGCTGCATCCGCTCCTGCTCGACGCGGCGGTGCGCACCGCGCCGGAGGCTCAGGCGGACGGCGGCCCGACGCGGCTGGCCGCGGAGTGGAGCGGGGTCCGGCTGCACGCCGCCGGGGCCACGTCGCTGCGGGTGTGGACGGTGCCCGGCGCCGACGGCACGGTCTCGCTGCGACTGGCCGACCAGGCGGGGCAACCGGTGGCGAGCATCGACTCGTTGGCGTTCCGTACGGTCGAGGCGGCGGAGCTCGCCGAGGCGCGCGTACGCAACCACGACTCCCTGTTCCAGGTCGACTGGTCACCGGTGCCGCCGGTGGACGGGCCCCTGAGCGAGCCGGACGCCGTACTGCTGCGGATCGAACCGTCGGCCCCCGGCGCCGCCGCTGTCCACGAGGCGGTCGGGCGGGTGCTGACCCGGGTCCAGGAACACCTCGCGGACGCATCGCTGACCGACACCCCGCTCGTCGTCGTGACCCGCGGCGCCATCGCGACCGCCGACGAAGACATCACCGACCTCGCGGCAGCCGCCGTCTGGGGCCTCCTGCGCTCCGCCCAGGCAGAAGCACCCGACCGCATCACCCTCATCGACACCGACACCGACACCGACCTCGACCCGGATACCCTCGCCGCCGCGCTCACCCTCAACGAACCCCAAATAGCCCTGCGCAACGGCGAACTGCACACCCCCCGGCTCCACCGCACGCCCACACTCCCCTCCACACCCACCGGAACCTGGAACCCGGACGGCACCACGCTCATCACCGGCGGAACCGGCACCCTGGGCGCGACCATCGCCCGCCACCTCATCACCGAGCACGGCGTGCGCCACCTCCTGCTCGTCAGCCGCCGTGGCACCCAGGCCCCCGGAGCAGCCGAGCTGGCGACCGAACTCACCGCCCTCGGCGCCCACGTCACCATCGCCGCCTGCGACGTGGCGGACCGCGACGCGCTCGCCGCGCTGCTCGCCGCGATCCCGGCGGACCAGCCGCTGGCCAACGTCGTCCACACCGCCGGCACGATCGACGACGCGCTCGTCACCGCCCTCACCCCCGAGCGGCTCACCACCGTCATGCGCCCCAAGGTCGACACCGCATGGCACCTGCACGAACTCACCCAGGACCTCGGCCTCTCCGCCTTCGTCCTCTTCTCCTCCATCGCCGGCGTCATCGGCGGACCCGGCCAGGGCAACTACGCGGCCGCCAACGCCTACCTCGACGCCCTCGCCCACCACCGCAACCACCACGGACTCCCCGCCACCTCCCTCGCCTGGGGGCTGTGGGCGCAGTCCAGCGGCATCACCGCGGACCTGACGGAGACGGACCGCCGGCGGATCGCGCGCAGCGGCTTCAAGCCGGTCGAAACGGCTCAGGGGCCGGAGCTGCTCGACGCCGCCCTCGGCCTGGGCAGGCCGGCGCTGGTCGCCACCCCGCTCGACCTGGCCGCCGTACGACGGCAGCGGCAGATCCCCGCGCTGCTCACCTCTCTCGTCCGCTCCCCCGCCCGCCCCGCGGCCCAGAACACCAGCGCCGGCACCGGGTCGCTCGCCGAGCGGCTCGCCGGACTCACGGTGGAGGACCAGCGGCGGGTCACCCTCGACGTGGTGTTCCACGAGATGGCCGGGGTGCTCGGGCACTCCGGCTCGGGCAAGCTGAGCGCCGACCAGCCCCTCGGGGCGCTGGGCTTCGACTCGTTGACCTCCGTCGAGCTGCGCAACCGGCTGGCCGCGGCCACCGGACTGCGGCTCGCCGCGACCCTGGCCTTCGACCACCCCACCCCGGCGGATCTCGCCGCGCACCTGCACTCCGAGGTGCTTTCGGCGGGCAGCGGCGCCACGAACGGCACGGGCGTCGACTTCGAGGCGGAGGTCCGGCTCGCCGACGATGTGCGGCCCGCGCCGGTGACCGTCCGGGTGGCGGTCGATCCGGAGGAGATCCTGCTGACCGGCGCCACCGGATTCCTGGGCGCCTTCCTCCTGCGCGACCTGATGCGGACGACCCGGGCGCGCGTGCACTGCCTCGTCCGCGGCGCGGACGAGGCGGAGGCGTGGGAGCGGCTCCAGGAGAACCTGCTCTGGTACCGGGTGTGGGAGGACATCGATCCCGACCGGCTGGCCATCGTGGTCGGCGACCTCGCCCAGCCGCGCCTCGGCCTGTCGGCCGCGGACTTCGACCGGCTGGCCAGGACCGTCGACGTCGTCTACCACAACGGCGCCCAGGTCCACTGGCTGCATCCGTACACGGCCCTGAAGGCGGCCAATGTGTCCGGTACCGAGGAGGTGCTGCGGCTCGCGGCCCTGCACCGCACGGTCCCGGTGCACTACGTGTCGACGGTCGGTGTCTTCAACGGCGTCGCGGAGGAGGGCGTGCCGCTGAAGGCGACCGATCCGACGGGCCCCGCCGAGACCCTGCCCAGCGGCTACCTGCAGAGCAAGTGGGTGGCGGAGCAGATGATCGGTCTGGCGCGGGACCGCGGGCTGCCGGTCTCCGTCTACCGCGTCGACGTGATCTCCGGCGACCAGGTCAACGGCGCCTGCCAGACCCTGGACTTCGTCTGGCTGAGCCTCAAGGGGCTGATCCAGGCCAAGGGGGTGCCCACGGGTGTGGGGGGCCGCTTCCACCTGCTGCCGGTCGACTACGTCAGCGGTGCCATCACCGGCATCTCCCGGATGCCCGAACGGGCAGGGGGGACGTACCAGCTCTTCAACGGGAGCTCGCTGAGCCTGGGCCAGTGCGCCGAGTACCTGCGGGACCTCGGATACCGGCTGGACGAGCTGGACTGGGAGACGTGGAGCGAGCGGGTCGGGAACGACCGCACGAACGCGGTCCAACCGCTGCTGCACGCCTTCGAGATGATGACGTCGGACACCGACGCCTTCTATCCGCCGATCGACACGACCGAGACGGACTCGGCCTTGGCCGGCAGCGGCGTCGTCTGCCCTCCGCTGAGCCGGGAGCTCTTCGAGAAGTACGTGACCTTCTTCGTCGAGCAGAAGCACTTCCCCGCGGCCGGCTGAGCCGGTCCGACCGGGACCGCGCAGCGCCTTGCGGTCCTGCGCGGTCCCGGTCACCCGCCGCCCATGGCATGACCGCCCAAGACAATGACCCGAGGGTGAACGCGCACTGGAATGCGCGGAAGTCAGGGGCTTTAGGGTGCGTGGGCGAATCAAGAATGCAGCGGAACCGCCGGGCGGCGTTGCCTCACCCGGCCGACAAGGAGGCGACATGAATTCCGCATCCGCCCGGCTCGAACTCGCCGAGCCGTATCTGCGCGAAGTCCTGGCCAGTGCCGGGCTCGACGTCGAATACGTACGTTCCGAAGGAAACACCCTCTACCAGCTGGACGCGCAGGGCCAGGAGATACCGGTGGCGGATTTCGCCGGCGGATACGGCTCGGTGCTGCTCGGGCACAACAACCCGGAGATCGTCGCCTACGCGAAGTCGCTCCTGGACGCCGGGACACCCATTCACGCGCAGTTCTCCCGCCACCCCTACGCCAACGACCTGGCGCGCGCGCTGAACGCCATCGTCCAGCGTGAACTCGGCGACGACGAGCCCTACTTCGCGATCTTCGCCAACAGCGGGGCCGAGGCGGTCGAGGCGGCGGTCAAGCACGCCGAACTCGACCGCGGGATGCGCCTCGCGGCGATCCGGGCGGACATCGCCGCGCACGTCGAGAGCGCGCGGGCCGCGGTGCGCGGCGGCAGCGCGGTCCTGACCGGCACCGAGGGCTTCGAGGAGCAGGCCGCGGAGATCGAGCGGAAGAACGAGGAGCAGTTCTCCCGGCCGCCGCTCTTCCTGGCCCCCGAGGGCTCCTTCCACGGCAAGCTGGTGGGCAGCGTCCAGCTGACGCACAACGAGGGCTACCGGGCCCCGTTCCGCTCGCTGGCCGCGCAGGCCAGGTTCGTCCCGGTCGATCAGCCCGGAGAGCTCAAGAGGATCGTCGACGAGGAACGGGCCACCCTGCTCGACCTGCACGTCGTCGACGGTGCGGTACGGGTCGTGGAGCGGGCCCTGCCGCTCTTCTGCGCCTTCGTCCTGGAGCCCATCCAGGGTGAGGGCGGCATCAAGGTGCTCACCCGTGAGTTCGCGGAGGAGATCCAGGCGGTGTGCGCCGAGATCGACTGCCCGATCGTCGTGGACGAGATCCAGAGCGGCATGGGCAGGTCAGGGGCCTTCCTCGCCAGCTCGTTCATCGGCCTGCGGGGCGACTACTACACCTTGGCCAAGAGCCTCGGCGGCGGCATCGCCAAGACGGCCGTGATGCTGGTCCGCCAGGCCCGCTACCGGCGGGAGTTCGAGATCGTCCACAGCTCCACCTTCGCGAAGGACAGCTTCTCGTCGCTGATCGCCCTCAAGGTGCTGGAGATGCTGGAGGCCGACGGCGGCCGGGTCTACCGGATCGCCGGCGAGCGCGGTGAGCGGCTGGCCGCGACCCTCGAAGCCGTCCGGGCCGAATTCCCCACGGTGGTCAAGGAGGTACGGGGCCGGGGGCTGATGCTCGGGCTGGAGTTCCGGGACCAGTCGGACGCCGAGTCGCCGGTCATCCGGGAGATCGCGCAGGGCGGCTTCTTCGGCTACGTCGTCGCCGGGTACCTGCTGCGGGAGCACCGCCTGCGGACGTTCCCCACGGCCAGCGCCGTGACCACCCTGCGGTTCGAGCCGTCCATCGAGCTCTCCGACGCCGAGATCGACCGGCTGGGGGCGGCCCTGCGCGAGGTGTGCACGATCCTCCGCGACCAGGACGGGGCGCGTCTCGCGCCGCCTGCGTGATCCGAAAGCGGAGAACGGGAAGGGGGGCCGGCGGATTCCGCCGGCCCCCCTTCCCGTTGTCGGGGCCCTCCCCGTGCCGGGACGGTCAGTCGGTGTCGACACCGATCTGCTGGAACTTCCCGTTGAAGAAGAGCAGCGCGGACGAAGCGCGCGAGGTCGCGGCGCGCACCACCCGGCCGATGAAGATGGAGTGGTCGCCGCTGTCGTGGGACTCCTCCAGTTCGCACTCCAGCCAGGCGAGCGCCCCGCGCAGCAGCGGGGCCTGCGTCAGCGGCCCGGGCTCCCAGTCCAGTCCGCTGAACTGCTCGGGCCCCAGGGGCCTCTTCTTGTCGGCGAAGAAGCGGGCCAGCTGCTCCTGCTCGGCGTCCAGCACGGAGATGCCGAAGCGGCCTCCCGCGGTGATCGCCTGGTGCATGACCGCGGTGTGGGACACGGAGCACAGCACGGTGGGCGGGTCGAGGGAGACCGAGCTGAACGCGTTGGCCGTCATCCCGTGGATGTTCTCCCCACCGACGCTGATCACGATGACGCCGGTCGCGAAGCGAGACATCGCCTCGCGCAATTCAACCGAGTCCATCGGGATTCGATTGATGGTTTCCTCAGCGGACGCAGAATTCATGCCGAACCCTTCGAGAGACTCATGTAAACAACATATGCTTCGCAATTCCTTGGCCACTCATCACCGGGTAACCGCTCCCTGTTCCCGGCCGGTGGCCGACAGACGTGTGCCCCCGTACCGAACAGGTCTCATTCGGTACGGGGGCACATGTCTGTATGCGGTGGCCGAGTGGTTACTCGGGGAGCAGGCTGCCGGCGACCGGACGGTCGACCGCCATGAGCCAGCGGCCGTCCTCGACACGGCGCAGGACGTCGGTGCAGTTGCCCTCGATGTGCAGGGGCTTGCCCTCCTCGTCGACGCCGTCGATGGTGAACTCCACACCGATCAGTGCCACGTCGCCGGCGACGTAGGAATGCGTGACCCTCGCCTCCAGGGCCGGCTTCAGGGCGAGGAAGTCCTTGAAGAACTTCAGGCGCGCCGCGCCGGTGAGCGGCGTGCCCGAGAAGTTCGAGATCGCGTCCTCCCGGTACAGCCGGTCGAACAGCTCGCCGTCGCCCGAGTTGAACACCTGGAGGAAGATCTCGTTCTGCTGGTCGGTGTCGTCGGTCAGGTCCGGCTTGTCGTAGTCGATGTCAACGGTGATGGCCATGGAAATGTCCCCTCCACTTGCTTTCTTGGCGGCACGAGATTGACGCGTGGGGCCCGGTGGGGCCGGCGGACTTACTTCTCTTCGCCGTACGGGTCGTCGATGGCGTAGAGCCAGTGGCCATCGGCGTTCAGGCGCAGGACGTCGACGCCGACGCCCTCCAGGCGCTCCGGCTTGCCGTCGGCGTCCTTGGTGTCGATGCTCCAGTCGACGATCAGCAGCGCGGTGTCCCCGGTGACGAAGGACTGCCGCGGCACGGCCGTCATCTTCGGACCACGGGCGAGGAACTCCTTGACCGCGTCGATCCGGTCCTGCCCGGTCAGCGGAACTCCGGGCTCCCAGACCGCGACGGCCTCTTCCGTGTACATCGCGTTGACGGCGTCCGCGTCGCCCCTGTTGAACGCCTCCACATAGAGCGCGGTGTGCTGTGCGACGTCACTGGTGAGTTTCGCCATGATGAGAATTCTCCCTTTTCCCGCCTGCCGGAATACGCACGTCGTTTTGTTGCGAAGGCAACTGCCGGGAGAATATCGGGGCGACGTCCACCGCCCACCCATTACGAAGTAACGCGATATTCGGCCCGTGAAAAATTCAGACCGTTCCCGCCGGGGCCGGCGCCTGCCGCGCCAGCTGCCCCAGCGTTTTGATGACATCGGCGGGCCGGCACTCCTGCGGCCAGGGCGATTCCTCCCCGAGAGCGGCGAGCACGGCGCATCCCATGAGCAGGCTGAGCACCATCGCCTCCTGTTCCGGCGGCAGGCGCCGGGCCACCCGGGCTTCCAGCCGGCCCGCAGGCCGGCCGGCCAGGAGCAGCGCCTGCCCGAGGACCTCGCTGCCGCGGCGCAGCAGCGCCGCGCGCAGCTCCTGGTCGTGCCGTTCGCCGGGGGCGAGTGCGGCCCCGAGGGCCGCCTCGTACCCCGACATCACCTCGGCGGCGAAGGGATCGGACTGTTCGTGCCCGCCGTGCCGCGTTCCGGGCGCCTGCCCCTGGAAGGGCGGACGGGGACGCAGCGCCGCGGATCGGGTCAGGCCCTCGTTGAGCACGTCGACGAATCTGCGCCCGACTTCAGCGGTTTCCCAGAGGTCGGCCTCATCTTCCGTGCTCATTCCCATGCCCATGGTTTCTCCTCATTCGATGGTGAATCAATCGAGGTCATCGAGCAGCGCGAAGAGTTCCTCGTCGCTGGCGGAGTCGAGGTCCGCGTCGCCGTCGGGCCCGTCGGCGCCGTTCTTGTCGCGGCCCTCCGCGAGCTGGAGCAGCTCCCGCAGCCTGGCCGCGACCTGCGCCCGTGCCGATTCGTCCGAAGTCACCGACTGGATCGCCGACTTCATCCGGTCCAGGCCGGCCAGGACCGGATCGGCCGCTGCCGTCCCCTGCTCCTCCTGGATCCGTTCCGAGAGGTACTGGGCGAGGGTGGCGGGGTTCGGGTAGTCGAAGACGAGGGTGGCCGGCAGGCGCAGGCCGATGGCCTGGTTGAGCTGGTTGCGCAGCTCGACCGCGGTCAGCGAGTCGAAGCCCAGGTCCTGGAAGGACCTGTCCGCGTCGACGGCGCCATGATCGGCGTGCCCGAGCACGGCGGCGACCTGTCCCCGGACCAGCCCGGTCAGCGCTTCCTCCCGCCCGGCCCGGTCCATCAGGGCCAACTGCTCCACCAGGCCGGCGCCCCGACCGGATCCCGCACCCGCCGTCTTGCGCCGTGCGGTGGCGGGTGCGAGGTCGCGCAGGATCGGCAGGACCTCCTCGCCCTGCCGGCGCAGCACCTTGGCGTCGAGGTACGTCGCGGCCAGGATGGGCCGGCCGGTCGTGAACGCCGCGTCGAAGAGGCCCAGGGCCTCGTCGGACGGCAGCGGCCGCAGGCCGAGGCGGGCGAGCCGGCGCAGGTCCGTGTCGTTCAGCTGCCCGCTGATCGTGCTGGCCTGCGACCACAGCCCCCAGGCCAGCGAGGTCCCGGGAAGCCCCAGGGCCTGCCGGTGCTGCGCCAGCGCGTCCAGGAACGTGTTGCCCGCCGCGTAGTTCGCCTGGCCCGCGTTACCGATCAGGCCGGCGACCGACGAGTACAGGACGAACGCCGTCAGGGGCAGTTCCCGCGTCAGCTCGTGCAGGTTCCACGCCGCGTCGATCTTCGGCCGTACGACGGCGTCCAGCCGGTCCGCCGTCAACTCGCCGACCACGGTGTCGTCCAGCACGCCCGCGGTGTGCACCACCGCGGAGACCGGGAACTGTGCCGGAACCCCGGCGAGCACCTTCGCGAGGGCCTCCCGGTCCGCCGCGTCGCACGCCGCGAACGCCACCTCGGCGCCCAGACCCTCCAGCTCGGCGCGCAGCTCGCCGGCGCCCGGGGCGGCCTCGCCCCGACGGCTCAGCAGCAGCAGGCGCCGCGCACCGCGCTCCGCGGCCAAGTGCCGGGCCAGGACCTGCCCCAGCGTTCCCGTCGCGCCCGTGATCAGGACCGTGCCCTCGTCCCACCGCGGCAGCTGCGGGCTGTCCGCCGCGCCGCCGCGCGTCAGGCGGGGTGTGAGCACCCTGCCTCCGCGCACGGCCAGTTGGGACTCACCACCGGCCAGTGCCGCGGGCAGCCTGCCGTAGCCCTCCTCGTCGACGTCGACCACGACGATGCGGCCCGGGTTCTCGGTCTGCGCGACGCGCAGCAGGCCCCAGACGCCCGCGTGCTCCAGGTCCGGCACGTCCTCGCCCTCGACCGCGCCCACCGCTCCCCGCGTCACGACCACGAGCCGCGCGGCGGACAGCCGCTCATCGGCAAGGAAGGCCTGCACCCGCTCCAGCACCCGTCCGAGGGCGGCCCGGGCCGCCTCGGCGACGCCGGCGCCGTCGCCGCCGTGTTCGCGGCCGGCGGGTGTCAGCGACCACAGGACGGTGTCCGCACCGGCCTTCGCCGCCTCTTCCAGATCCGCGTACGAGGCCACCGACTCCACCGGCGGCGCACCCAGCGCGGCCCAGCGCGAGGTGTCCGCCGGCCCGTCCGGCCACGGCACCTCCGACCAGACCACCGGGAACAGTCCGTCACGGCCCGCACCGGCCGCGGCCCGTACCGCGTCCTTCGACAGCGGACGCAGCACCAGGGAATCCACCGAGGCCACGGGCACACCCGCGCCGTCGGCCACCAGCAGCGCGGCCTCCAGCGTCTCCGCCCGCGGGTCCGACAGGGCCAGGCGCACCCGCAGTACCGACGCCCCGACCGCGTGCACCTGCGCGCCGGTCCAGGAGAAGGGAAGGCGGGCCTGCCCGGTCGCTCCGGTCACTCCCGGAAGGAGCGTGTGCAGCGCCGCGTCCAGCAGGGCCGGGTGCAGCAGGAACCGTCCGGCATCGTCCCGCGGCCCGTCCGGCAGGGCGACCTCGGCGAAGACCTCGTCCTCGCCGGCGCCGCGCCACACCCGACGCAGCCCCTGGAAGGCCGCACCGTACGCGTACCCCTGATCCGCGAGCCGCCCGTAGGCGCCCTCCAGATCGACCTCGACGGCGCCCGTGGGCGGCCACACCACCAGGCTCTCGCCCGCAGCGTCCGGCTCGGCGGGTGCCAGGGTTCCGTGGGCGTTGAGCAGCCACCCCTGTTCCTCGTCCTCGCCGGCCCGCGAGTGGATCTCGATCGTGCGGGCTCCGCCGTCGTCGGCGGCGCCGATGGCCACCTGCACCTGGACGCTGCCGTGCTCGGGCAGGACCAGCGGCGCGGCGAGCGTCAGATCCTCGATCCGCTCGCTGCCCGCCCGCTCGCCCGCCAGGGCGGCGAGCTCCAGGAGCCCGGTGGCGGGAAGGAGGACCGTCCCGGCCACGGCGTGGTCCGCGAGCCACGGGTGCGTCCGCAGGGACAGGCGCCCGGTGAAGACGTACTCGTCCCGGCCCGCCATGCTCACGGAGGCTCCGATGAACGGGTGTTCCACCGCCATCAGGCCGAGGCCCGCGGCGTCGGCGTCCGCGGCGGGGGCGTCGAGCCAGTAGCGCTGGTGCTGGAAGGCGTAGACGGGCAGCGGCACCGCGACGGCGCCGGGGAAGGCCGCCGCCCAGTCGGGTGCGGCGCCCTGCATCCGCATCAGGGCGAGCGCCGCCATGACGGTCTCGTCCTCCGGCCTGCCCCGGCGCAGGGCCGGGGTGAGCACTCCTGCCTCACCGGTGAGCGAGTTCTCGACCAGGGCGGTCAGTACGCCGTCCGGACCCAGCTCGACGAACCGGGTGACGCCCTGCTCCTCCAGATGGCGCACGCCGTCGTGGAAGCGGACCGCCTGCCGGATGTGCCGGGCCCAGTACTCGGGCGAGGTGAGCTCCTCGTCCGTGGCGAGCGTGCCCGTCACGTTGGAGACGATCGGGATGCGCGGCGCACGGAAAGTGAACTTCCCGGCCACGTCCCGGAATTCGTCCAGCACGCCCTCCATGTGCGGCGAGTGGAAGGCGTGGCTGACCGTGAGCCTCTTGGTCCGGACGCCCTGCTCCTTCCAGAAGGCCGCCAGTTCCTCGACGGCCGGGGCGTCCCCGGAGATCACCACGGCCCGGGGCCCGTTGACCCCGGCGATGGCCACGACGCCGGCGTCCTCGCCACGGGCGTCCAGGACCTGCCGTACCTCGTCCTCGCTCGCCTCCACGGCCGCCATGGCGCCCCCGGCGGGAGCTGCCTCCATCAGCCGGCCCCGCGCCGCCACCAGCGCCGCGGCATCGGGCAGGTCCAGCACACCGGCGACGTGCGCGGCACTGACCTCGCCGATGGAGTGGCCCAGGAGGAAGTCGGGTGTCAGGCCGTGGTGCTCGAACCAGCGGAACAGCGCCACCTCGACCGCGAACAGCGCCGCCTGCGTGAAGACCGTCCGGTCGAGGAGCGCGGCCTCGGCGGATCCCTCCGCGGCGAAGAGCACGTCCTTGAGCGGGCGGGTCAGGGCGGTGTCGAGGTGGGTGCACACCTCGTCCAGGGCCCGGGCGAAGACCGGCGAGGACGCGTACAGCTCGCGCCCCATGCCGAGGCGCTGGCTGCCCTGTCCGGTGAAGAGGAAGGCCGTCTTGCCGGGCCTGTCGCCGCGTCCGCGTACGACGGCGGGCGCGGACCCGCCGTCGGCCAGGACCCGCAGCCCCTCCAGGAGCGCGGTCCGGCCGGCGGCGACGACGGCCGCGCTGTGCTCCATGAGGGCGCGTCCGGCCGCGAGCGAGTAGCCGATGCCGGCCGGTGTGAGGTCCGGGTGCTCGGTCACGTAGGCGTGCAGCCGGGCGGCCTGGTCGCGCAGCGCGTCCTCGCTGCGGGCCGACACGATCCACGGCACCGTGCCCCCCTCGGGGGCGGTGCGCGCGGGAGCCGGCGCGGCCGGTGCCTGCTCGATGACGACGTGGGCGTTGGTGCCGCTGATGCCGAAGGACGAGATGCCGGCGCGACGCGGACGGTCCACGGCGGGCCACTCCCGCGCCTCGGTCAGCAGCGAGATCGCGCCCGGCTCCCAGTCGACGTGCCCCGAGGGCTCCTCGGCGTGCAGCGTGCGCGGCAGCACACCGTGCTCCATCGCCCGGACCATCTTGATGATGCCGCCGACACCGGCCGCCGCCTGGGAGTGCCCGATGTTCGACTTCAACGAGCCGAGCCACAGCGGCTGTCCGTCGCGGCGCTCCTGCCCGTACGTGTTCAGCAGCGCCTGCGCCTCGATCGGGTCGCCCAGCGTCGTGCCGGTGCCGTGCGCCTCCACCGCGTCCACGTCCGCCGCGCTGAGCCCGGCGTTCGCCAGGGCCTGACGGATCACCCGCTCCTGCGAGGGGCCGTTCGGCGCCGTCAGACCGTTGCTGGCGCCGTCCTGGTTGATCGCCGTGCCCCGCACCACCGCGAGGACCTGGTGACCGTTGCGCCGGGCGTCCGACAGCCGCTCGACCAGCAGCAGGCCCACGCCCTCCGACCAGCCGGTGCCGTCCGCCGAAGCGGAGAACGCCTTGCACCGGCCGTCGGCCGACAGGCCCCGCTGGCGCGAGAACTCCACGAACGTCGTCGGCTGCGACATCACGGTCACACCGCCCACCAGCGCCAGGTCGCAGTCGCCCGAGCGCAGGGCGTTGGCCGCCAGGTGCAGGGCGACGAGCGACGAGGAGCAGGCGGTGTCGACCGTGACGGCCGGACCCTCCAGGCCGTAGGTGTAGGCGACGCGGCCGGAGATGACGCTGGAGAGGTTGCCCGCGAGCAGGAAGCCCTCGTACTCGCCCGCCGAGGCGATCGAGCGGGCCGCGTAGTCGTCGTACATGGCGCCCACGTAGACGCCCGTGGCGCTGCCGCGCACCGAGGCGGGGTCGATGCCCGCGCTCTCGAAGGTCTCCCAGGCGGTCTCCAGGAGGAGCCGCTGCTGCGGGTCCGCGGCGGTCGCCTCGCGCGGCGACATTCCGAAGAACTCCGGGTCGAACAGGTCGGCGTCGTGCAGGAACCCGCCGTGCCGCGTGTAGCTGGTGCCCGCGTTCTCCGGGTCCGGGTCGTACAGCGCCTCCAGGTCCCAGCCGCGGTTCGACGGGAATTCGCTCACGGCGTCCACGCCGTTCGCGACGAGCCGCCACAGGTCCTCCGGTGAGGACACCCCGCCCGGATAGCGGCACGCCATCCCGACGATCGCCATCGGCTCGTCCGCCCGCACCTTGCGCCGGGACACGGCGGCCGCGGGGGCCTTCTCCGTGACGACCCGGGTCAGCAGGAAGGCGGCGAGCGCGGCGGGCGCCGGGTGGTCGAAGACGAGGGTGGCGGGCAGCTTCAGGCCGGTGGCCTGGGTCAGCTGGTTGCGCAGCTCGACGCTGCTCATCGAGTCGAACCCGATGTCGTTGAACGCCCGGTCGGGGGCGACGGCAGCGGCGCCGGCGTAGCCGAGGACGGCGGCGGCCTTGGCGCGGACGAGGTCGAGCGCCGCCTCCTTGCGCTTGTCCTCGGGGAGCGCGGTGATCTGCCGTGCCCAGGCGGAGCCCTGGCCGCCGTCCCGCGCCGTCTGTGCGGCGCGGCGGACCCGGGCGGGGGCGAGGCCCTTCAGGAGCGGGTGCGGCTCGTCGAGCCCGGTCCTGGACAGCTTGAGCGGTACGGGCACCAGCAGCGCGGCGTCCGTGGTGAGCGCCCGGTCGAAGAGGGCGAGGCCCTGTTCGGCGGCGAGCGGCGGCATCCCGGCCCGCTCCCAGCGGGCGGTCTCGGCTGCGGTGAGCGTGCCGCCCATGCCGCCGGCCACGTCCCACAGCCCCCAGGCCAGCGAGGTCGCCGGGAGGCCCTGGGCGCGGCGGTGCTGGGCCAGCGCGTCCAGGTAGGTGTTGGCGGCCGCGTAGTTCGCCTGGCCCGCGGTGCCCATGAGGCCGGAGACCGAGGAGAACAGGACGAAGGCCCGCAGGTCGAGCCCACCGGTCAGCTCGTGGAGGTGCCGGGCCGCGTCCGCCTTCGGACGGAGCACGGCGTGCAGGCGCTCGGGGGTCAGCGACAGGACGGTCGCGTCGTCCAGGACACCGGCGGTGTGGAGGACCGCGGTCAGCGGGTGGGCGTCGGAGACGGAGCCCAGGAGCGCGGCGACGGCCTCCCGGTCGGAGACGTCGACCGCCTCGATGCGCACCTCGGCGCCCGACTCGGCGAGTTCGGCGGCCAGTTCGCGTGCACCGGGGGCGTCGGGGCCCCTGCGGCTGGTCAGCAGCAGGTGCTTGACGCCGTGTGCGGCCACCAGGTGGCGGGCGAAGAGCGCGCCCAGTCCGCCGGTGCCTCCGGTGACGAGGACGGTGCCCTCGGGGTCGAAGCCGGCGGGGGCGAGCCCGACCGGGTCGCCGTCCGCGCGGCCGGAGTCCGCGGCGGCGAGCAGGGGCGCCCTCAGCTCTCCGGCCCGCACGGCCAGCTGGTGCTCCCCGGTGGCGACGGCCGCGGTCAGCAGGTCGTCGGCGCCCAGCGGATCGGCCACGGCGTCGGCGTCGAGGTCGATGAGGACGAGGCGGTCCGGGTGCTCGGACTGCACCGAGCGGATCAGTCCCCACACCGGGGCGGCGTCGAGGTCGGTGACGTCCTCGGCGGGCAGGGCGGCGACCGCGCCCGAGGTGACCACGGCCATCCGGGAGTCGGCGAACCGCCCGTCGGAGAGGAACTCCTGGACCAGGCGCAGCACGCGCAGGGTCGCCGCGTACCGTCCGTCGGCCGAGGTGGCGGTGTGCGTGCCGTACTCGCGGACGATGATCACATCGGCTGCGTCCACACCGGTCAGGCTGTCCCCGGCCTCCGCGAGGGTGGGGGCGGAGTCCTGCCGCGGCGCGGCGACGACCGGCCACCGGAGTGCGTACAGCGCGTCGGGCGCGGCGCCGTGGCCCGCCGTGGCCAGCTTCTCCTTGGCGACCGGGCGCAGGGTCAGCGATTCCACGTCGGCGACGGGCGCACCGGTCCCGTCGGTCAGGGTGATGCCGACGGTGTCCGTGCCCCGCGGGCTGATCCGGACCCGGAGCTCGGTGGCTCCGGAGGCGTGCAGGGTGATGCCGGACCAGGCGAACGGCAGCCGGATGCTGTCCTGCTCGCCCGGGGCGGCCGCGGCGAGGACCAGCGGGTGCAGGGCCGCGTCGAGCAGTGCGGGGTGCAGGCCGAAGCGGGCGCCGTCCTCGCCGGCCGCCGCGGGCAGCCGCAGCTCGGCGTAGAGCTCGTCGCCGTCGCGCCAGGCCCGCGTGAGCCCCTGGAAGGCGGGGCCGTAGGCGTAGCCGAGGGCGGACAGGCGGTCGTACGCGTCCTCGACCGGCTCCGGCTCGGCGCCGGCGGGCGGCCACACGGCCGGCTCACCGGCGTCCGCCGCGGCGGGCGCCGACGCGCTGAGGGTGCCCGAGGTGTGCCGGGTCCATCGGCGCGCCCGGTCGTCGGCGAGGTCCGGGCCGGCGTGGATGGTGAACGCCCGGGCGCCGGTGCCGTCGGGTGCGCCGACGGCCACCTGGATGCGCACCGCCGCGTCCGCCGGGAGGGTGAGCGGCGCCTCGAGGGTGAGGTCCTCGACGTACGGGACACCGAGGTGGCTGCCCGCGGCGAGGGCCAGTTCGAGGAACGCGGTGGCGGGCAGCAGCACGGTGCCCGCGATGGTGTGGTCGGCCAGCCACGGGTGGCTGCGCAGCGAGATGCGGCTGGTGAGGACCGTGTCCTCGCGCTCCGCGAGCTCGACCGCGGTGGCGAGCAGCGGGTGGTCGGCGGTGTCGAGGCCCAGGCTCCGCACGTCCGTTGCCGGCTGCGGGGCCAGCCAGTAGTGCTCCCGCTGGAAGGCGTAGGTCGGTACGGGGACGGGGGTGGCGCCGGGGAAGAAGCTCGCCCCGTCCAGGGGGGCGCCCGCCGTGTGGGCGCGGGCGATGCCCCGGGCGAACGTGTCGGGCTCGGGGCGGCCCGCGCGCATCAGCGCCACGGCGGTGACGTCCTCGACGGCGCTCTGCGCGAGGGCGGTGAGGACGGCGTCGGGGCCGACCTCGACGAAGAGGGTGGCGCCCTGGCGTTCCAGCTCCCGGACGGCGTCCAGGAAGCGGACGGTGGCGCGGATCTGTCCGCTCCAGTAGTCGGGGGAGGTCAGTTCGCCGACGGTGGCGAGCTCGCCGGTCACCGTGGAGACGAGGGGAATGGCCGGCGGGTTGAACCGCAGGGAGGCCGCGACCTCGCGGAACTCGTCGAGGATGCCGTCCATGTGCGGCGAGTGGAAGGCGTGGCTCACCTTGAGCCTGCTGGTCTTGCGCCCCTGGGCGCGCCAGCCGGCGGCGATCTCCTCCGCCACGGACTCGTCGCCCGAAATGACCACTGCGCGCGGGCCGTTGACCGCGGCGATGCTCACGGCTGCCTCGTGGCCCGCCAGCGACCGGCGGACCTCGTCCTCCTCGCCCTGTACGGCGATCATGGCGCCGCCGGGGCGGGCGGCCTGCATCAGCCGGGCGCGGGCGGCGACCAGCGTCGCCGCGTCCTCGAGCGAGAGCACGCCCGCGACGTGTGCCGCGGCCAGCTCGCCGATCGAGTGCCCGGCGAGCAGGTCGGGGGTCGTGCCGTGGTGGGCGAGCAGCCGGAACAGCGCGACCTCGACGGCGAAGAGGGCGGGCTGGGCGTACCTGGTCAGGTGGAGCAGCTCGGCGTGGGGGCCGTCCGGCTGGGCGAACATCACGTCGCGCAGCGGGCGTTCCAGCGTGCCGTCGAACGCGGCGAACACGGCGTCGAGCGCGGCGGCGAACACGGGCGAGGAGGCGTACAGCTCGCGGCCCATGCCCAGGCGCTGGGCACCCTGTCCGGTGAAGAGGAAGGCGGTGCGGCCCGCGGTGGCGGCGCTCCCGGCGACCGCGTCGGGGATCTCACCGTACGGGGCGCTCCCGGCCAGCGCGTCCAGCGCGGCGAGGCGGTCGGCCATGCTGCCGCCGAAGATCGCGGCCCGCTCCTCGAAGCCGGTGCGGTGGGTGGCGAGCGAGAGGCCCACGGACGCCACGGAGGCGGCGGCGCCGCCTTCGGTGCCGGCCTCGGCGAGGTGGGCACGCAGCCGTGCCGCCTGGGCGCGCAGGGCCTTCTCGTCCCGGCCCGACAGCAGCCAGGGCGCGGGCACGCAGGCCTCGGCCTCCGGTGCCTCGGCCGCGGGCGCGACCTCGGCCGTGGCGGGGTCGTACTCCAGCACCACATGGGCATTGGTGCCGCTGATGCCGAACGACGAGACCGCGGAGCGCCGCAGCCCCGCGTCCGCGGGCCAGTCCCGGGACTCGGTGAGCAGCTCCACGGCGCCCGCGGACCAGTCCACGTGCGGGGACGGCGCGTCGACGTGCAGCGTCCTGGGCAGGACGCCGTGGCGCATCGCCTGCACCATCTTGATGACGCCGCCCACGCCCGCTGCGGCCTGCGCGTGCCCGATGTTGGACTTGAGCGAGCCCAGGTACACCGGCTCCGCGCCCTCGCGGCCGCTGCCGTAGGTGGCGATGATCGCCTCGGCCTCGATGGGGTCGCCGAGCTTGGTGCCGGTGCCGTGCGCCTCCACCGCGTCGACGTCCGCAGCGGTCAGCCGGGAGTCGGCGAGGGCCTGGCGGATGACGCGCTGCTGCGCGAGGCCGCTCGGCGCGGTGAGGCCGTTGCTCGCGCCGTCCTGGTTGATAGCGGAGCCGCGGATGACCGCGAGCACCTCGTGCCCGTTGCGGCGGGCGTCCGAGAGGCGCTCCACGAGCAGCATGCCGACGCCCTCGCCCCAGCCGGTGCCGTCGGCGCCGGCCGCGAACGACTTGCAGCGCCCGTCCGGGGAGAGCCCCCGCTGGCGGGAGAACTCGACGAACATGCCGGGCGAGGACATCACGGCCGCGCCGCCCGCGAGGGCCAGGTTCGTCTCGCCGGACCGCAGGGAGCGGATGGCCAGGTGCAGGGCGACGAGGGAGGAGGAGCAGGCGGTGTCCGCCGTCACGGCGGGCCCGATGAGGCCGAGCTGGTAGGCGATGCGCCCCGACATCACGCTGGCGGTGGAGCCGGTGAGCACGTTGCCCTGCACGCTCGGCGGCGCGTCCTGCATCCGGGGCCCGTACTCCAGGCTGGTGGCCCCGACGAAGACTCCGGTACGGCTGCCGCGCAGCGTCTCGGGGAGCACGTCGGCACGCTCGATGGCCTCCCAGGACGTTTCGAGGAGCAGCCGCTGCTGGGGGTCCATGGCGAGGGCCTCGCGGGGCGAGATCCCGAAGAAGGCGGCGTCGAACTCGCCGGCCTCGTGCAGGAATCCGCCGTGCCGCACCGAGCTCGTACCCTGCCGGTCGGGGTCGGGGTCGTACAGGTCCTCGCCCCAGCCGCGGTTGTCCGGGAAGGCGGAGACTGCGTCGGTTCCCTCGGTCACCAGGCGCCACAGGTCCTCGGGGGACGAGACGCCTCCCGGGTAGCGGCAGGCCATGCCGATGATGGCGATCGGCTCGCCGTCCTGGGTCGTGGTGGCGCCGGCGTCGAACCCCGCGCCGTCGTCGCCGAGCAGCGCGGCCTCCACGAACTCGGTGAGGGCCCGCGGGGTCGGATGGTCGAAGAGCAGCCCGACCGACAGGCTCAGCCCGGTCGCCCGGGCGAGGGCGGAGCGGAGCTCGGTGGTCATCAGGGAGCTGAAGCCCAGCTCCTGGAAGGTCGTGTGCGGGTCGACGCGATCGCCCCGCTGGTATTCGAGGACCGCGGCGATGTGCTCGTCGACCAGCTCCGCCACGGCCTGCTTGCGGGCCGCGTCGGACAGGCCCGCGAGGCGCGCGCCCAGCTCACCGCGCGGTGACGCGGAGGAGGGCTCGTCCATGGCGTACGGGGCTTCGGCGGCGGCCGAGTCCGGGGCGTACGGCCGCGCGGCAGCCGTGCCGGCCGTGGTGCGCGCCGTGCCTTCGAGCCAGTGGCGCCTGCGCTGGAAGGCGTAGGTGGGCAGGTCGACGCGCCGGGCGCCGAGGCCCGCGTAGAGCGCGGCCCAGTCCACCTCGGTGCCCCGGGTGAACGCCGTCGCCAGGGCGTTGAGCAGCGACTGCGTTTCGGGCCGCCCGCGCCGCAGCGCGGGTACGGCCGCCGCCGCGTCGGGGTCCGCCAGCGTGTCCCCGACCAGCGCGGACAGCACCCCGTCGGGGCCGACTTCGAGGAAGGTGGTGACGCCCTGGGCCTCCAGGTGACGCACGCTGTCGGTGAAGCGGACCGCCTCGCGGATGTGGCGCGCCCAGTAGTCGGGGGAGGTCAGCTGCTCGTCCGTGGCGAGGGTGCCCGTCACGTCGGAGAGGACCGGGATGCTCGCCGGGTGGTAGGTGAGCCCGGCCGCCACCTGGCGGAACTCTTCGAGCACCTCGTCCATGTGCGGCGAGTGGAAGGCGTGGCTGACGGTGAGCCGCTTGGTCTTCCGGCCCTGCTGCCGCAGCTGCTCCGCCACCTCTTCGGCCGCGTCCGCGTCGCCCGAGATCACCGTGGAGTGCGGCGAGTTGAGGGCGGCTATGGTCACCTGCCGCTCCCGGCCGGCGAGCAGTGCGGCGACCTCGTCCTCCCCGGCCTGTACCGCGATCATGGCTCCGTCGGCGCGGGCCGACTGCATGAGGCGGCCCCGGGCCGCCACCAGGGACGCCGCGTCCGACAGGTCGATGACCCCGGCGACGTGGGCGGCGGCCAGCTCGCCGATGGAGTGCCCGGCCAGGACGTCGGGACGCACCCCGAAGGATTCGAGCAGCCGGAAGAGGGCCACTTCCACGGCGAACAGCGCCGGCTGGGTGCGCACGGTGTCGTCAAGGCCGTCGCCGGTGGCGATGGTCTGGGCGAGCGGCCGGTCCAGATACGGGTCGAGGGCCGCCGCCACCGCGTCGAAAGCGGCCGCGTAGACGGGGAACGCCTCGTACAGCTCCTGTCCCATGCCCAGGCGTTGGGCGCCCTGACCGGTGAACAGGAAGGCGGTGCGGCCGGGCTTCGCCACGGCGCCCGTCACCACGCCGGAAGCGGCACGGCCCGAGGCGAGCGCGTCGACCCCGTCGAGCAGCCCCGAGAGGTCCGGTGCCAGTACGACGGCCCGGTGCCGGAAGGCGGTCCGGTGCGCGGCCAGGGACCAGCCGACGTCCACCGCGGACGGCGGGGTGCCTTCGGCGAGGCGGGCGTGCAGGCGCTGGGCCTGCCCCCGCAGCGCCGCCTCGCCCGCTCCGGAGAGCACCCACGGGAGCACGGCGGGGGCGGGGGCCGCTTCCTCCGCGGGAGCGGCCTCGGCCGGCACCGGCGCCTCGGCGAGCACGACATGGCAGTTGGTGCCGCCCATGCCGAAGGAGCTGACGCCCGCGACCAGCGGGCGGTCCGGGCGGGGCCACTCGGTCAGCTCGCGCTGCACGGCGAGCCCGAGCTCCGTGAACGGGATGGCCGGGTTCGGCGTCTCGAAGTTGAGCGTGGCGGGCAACTGCCGGTGGTGGATGCTGAGGAGGGTCTTGATGAGGCCGGCGATGCCCGCCGCGCCCTCCAGGTGACCGATGTTGGTCTTGACCGACCCGACGCGCAGCGGCTCGCCCGCCGGACGCCCGGCGCCGAGCGCGGCTCCGAGGGCGGCGGCCTCGATGGGGTCGCCGACGGGTGTCCCCGTACCGTGCAGTTCCACGTACTGGACCGCGCCGGCGTCGATCCCGGCCCGCTCGTAGGCGGTCCGCAGGACCTGCTCCTGCGCCTGGGCGCTGGGCACGGTGAGCCCGTCCGTGGCACCGTCGTTGTTCACCGCGCTGCCGCGGATGACGCCGTAGACGCGGTCCCCGTCGGCGACGGCCCGCCGCAGCGGCTTGAGGATGACGACACCGCTGCCCTCGCCGGGTACGAAGCCGTTGGCGCGGGCGTCGAAGGTGTAGGTGACCCCGTCGGGGGAGAGCGCGCCGAACCGCTCCTCGGTCACGGTGTTCTCGGCGAGGAGGTTGAGGTTCACACCGGCGGCGATCGCGGCGGTGGACTCCCCGTTGCGCAGGCTCTCGCAGGCCAGGTGCACGGCCACGAGCGAGGAGGACTGGGCGGCGTCGACGGTCATGCTGGGGCCGCGCAGGCCCAGGTGGTACGAGACGCGGTTGGCGATGACGCCCCGGTTCACGCCGGTCATCGTGTGCTGGGTGACGGCTTCGGCGCCCTGCTGGTAGAGCAGGTTGGTGTAGTCGTCCCGCAGCGTGCCCACGAACACCGAGGTGGGGGTGGACCGCAGGGACGCCGGGACGATGCCCGCGTCCTCGAGCGCCTCCCAGGCGAGTTCGAGGATGAGGCGCTGCTGGGGGTCCATGGTGGCCGCTTCGCGGGGCGAGACCGCGAAGAAGGACGCGTCGAAGTCGCCCACGGCGTCGAGGAATCCGCCGCGCGCGATGGCGGCCGGGGCATCGGCGCCCCAGCGGTCCTCCGGCACGTCGGTGATGGCACTCGTACCGCCGCTGAGCAGCTCCCAGAAGGCCGATGGGCTCTCCGCTCCGGGAAGCCGGCAGGCCAGCCCGACGACGGCGATCGGCTCATACTGTTCGGTACGGCTGTCGGCCGCCGGAGCGTGCTCACTCATCATGAATTTCCGCTGCCCTTTCGTAACCGGGTTCCCCATGGCACAAGCCCCATTCACCGTCGCATCGCGCGCATCTATCACGTTTCCGCGCGCGCTCTTTCCTGAGGGGAATGTGACGCAATCCCAGAAATCCGACCCTACGCGGCACCCGGGAACCCATTCCCCAATGCCCAGCCATGGGTCAGTAACTGGAAAAGACCCGGCGCACACCGCCCCGGAGCAGCACACTGCCCGGCCCGCGCGGGGCGCGGACCGGGCAGTGGGTCGTGCCGGCATTCCGATCCCGGAATTCCGGTGGGCGATCACGAGGGCGCGGTACACCCGCCCCGTAGTGGCAACCCGTCGAGGGTGGACTGGAAATTACCCGCAGGTGAGTGGCCGGCTCCTCCGTGCGGACCGGGCACACGGCATTCCCGCGCCATCGGTCATCCGGTGAAGCTTTCCGTGCCCTCGCTGCGCGTGGCCGAGAGCAGGAGCTCCACGAGCTGCTCGTTGCTGACCCGCTCCGGCCGGCCCAGGGTGACCGTGGTGGCGTGGCTCTTGCCGCCGGACCAGCTCGGGCGGCGCAGCAGCAGCTCGGGGCCGGCTCCGGCGACCACCAGCAGCGGCCCGGATCCGGCGGTCTCCGCGAGTTCCTCGACGGCGTCGAGGACCACGTCGTCGGCGCGGTGCAGATCGTCGATGCACAGCACGAGGGGCTCCTGCCGCGCGGCCTCCTGGAGGAGCTGCCCCCAGGCGTCGAGCACCTCGGTCGGGCACATCTCCCCGTAGTGGATGTCGAGGCCGGTGTCGCCCTTGGCCACCAACGGGCGGAGCCGGGAGATCAACAGCTCCGAGGTCCGTTCGCTCTGGAACAACGAGCGCACCGCGCGGGTGAGGGCGGCCTGCGCCGTCGCCTCGTCGTCGCCGGCCCTGATGCCGCAGTAGGCCTCCAGGATCTGGGCCGGGGCCACCAGGAAGCAGACGCCCTCCGCGGGCGTCGGGACGCGCGCGGTGAGGACCCGGGATCCGCCGGCCCGTACGGTGACCCAGCGCTCGAAGTCCCGCAGCAGCCTGCTCTTGCCCGTCCCCGCCTCGCCGAGGACCGTCACCAGGTGGGGCACGCCCCGGTGCTGGCCGCGCTTCACCAGCCCGCGCAGGATGTCGAGTTCGTACGCCTCGGTGCCGCCGGCCTCGGTGTGCTCCTCGTCCCGCCCGCCCAGCGCCTGCCAGCCGGCGGACGCGGGGTCGGAGAGCCAGTAGAGCACGGCGTCCTCGCTCGCCCTGCGGACGGCGTCACTGACCCGGACCGCACCGGCGGGCACTTCGGACAGCAGCGCCTGGGATTCGTCGAGCACCGTGCCGACCACGGTCGGGGCGTCCTCCGGTCCCCTGCGGCGCAGCAGCACCTCGCCGTTGGTCACCGCGCACTGCACGGTCAACTGGGCCGCCTCGGGGCCGGAGCCCGCGGAGACGTCGAGGACGTCGCGGATGGCGAGCGCCGCGAGGACGGCCCGTCGGGCGTCGTCGTCACCGGGCTCGTCGAGCCCGAACAGGGCGAGGGAGACGGAGCCGATCGTGGCCATCACCGTGCCGCCGAACCGCTCGACCTGCTCCCTGACCAGCTGGCCCGCGCCCTCCAGCAGGGCGTCGAGGTCCTGGGCCGCACCGCCGACGAGCGAGGGGGCGAGCCGGGTGCGTACGGAGACCACGCTGACCCTGCGGCGTTCGGAGGCGGCACGCTGCTCGGGCACGGCGGAGCCGGTGCGCTGCTCGGGCACCGTGGAGCCGCCGCCCTGCGAGGAGCCGACCGGTCCGCCGAAGGAACGCCTCTCCTGCGCGGCCGGCGGGGCCTCGGCCGCCACGACGATCGGGCCGCGCGTCCCCGACTCGGCCAGGGTGAGGGCGGGGTCCTGGATGAGGATCGCCTGTTGCAACTGCTGCAGGGCGTGGCCCGGTTCCAGGCCCAGGCTCTCGACCAGGACGGACCTGACCCTGCTGTAGACGTTGAGCGCGTCCGCCTGCCGCCCGTACCGGTACAGGGCGAGCATCAGCTGGCCGCAAGAGCGCTCTCGGAGCGGCTCGGCCTGCACCATCGTCTCCAGCTCCACCAGGACCGAGTGGTGACGGCCGCAGGCCAGCTGCGCGTCGAAGTAGTCCTCCATCACCTCGAGCCGGGTGTTCTCGACCGCGGCCAGCTCGGGCCACTGGATCCCCGCCTCCACCAGGTCGGCGAGGGCGGGCCCGCGCCACAGTGCGAGCGCGTCGCTCAACAGCGAGGAGGCGGACTCCGGAGCCCCGCCCGCCAGTTGCTCGCGGCCCTGGCTCACCCACTTCTGGAACAAGTACAGGTCGACCTGGTCAGGGTCCACCCGCATCATGTAGCCCGGCGGTTGGGTCAGCAGTGCCGCGGCCCCCGGATCACGCTCCGCCTGCCCTAAGAACAGAGAGCCGCGCAGGCCGTAGACCGCGTTCTGTAAAATCTTGCGCGCCGTCGTGGGGGCGTCGTCGACCCCCCACAGCGCGTTCATCAGCTGGCTCGTGGCCACCACCTTGTTCGCCTGAAGCAACAGGAAGCCGAGTGTGGCCCGCTGCTTCGTACCCCCCAGTCCGACCGCTTTCCCCTGGTCTAAGACTTCCATTGGACCCAGCATCCGAAACTGCATCAAATCCCCCAACTCGATACACGAGCAAATGAACGGACTCCCGAGCGGCAGGCGGTGCGCGCCGGCGCGCGCCACCTGCCCTATCGGCCAAGATCCAGTCACCATGGTGCACGGAGGCGGTCCAAGCACGAACAAACCCCAGGTACGAAAGGTGCGGCCACCTGCGACGTTGCCTCAGAGAGGCCCTTTCGGCCGCTGCGCCGCGACCGCTTACCGACGGTAGTCCGGCCAACGAGTGGCCATCGGGCATCGGGCTCTCGACGTCAAGGGGTCGCGGATCCGGACCTTCGAGAGGGGACGGACCCCGGGGGGAGGAGACCCGTCCGAACCGCCCTCAGGTCCGCGCGGGAATCCGCACCCCCAGGGCCTCGGTGACGGTCCTCGCGACGTCGCCGATCTGCCCGTCGAGGTAGAAGTGCCCGCCGACGAAGACCTTCCTCCGAGTGGGGGCGGTGGTGAAGTCCCGCCAGGCGTCGGCCTCTCCCACGCCGACCACCGGATCGCTGTCGCCGATCAGCACGGTGAACGGTATGTCGAGCGGCTCGCCCGGCTCCCACGCGTACGCTCCGATCGCCCGGTAGTCGGCGCGCAGGGCGGGCATGACCATGGCCCGCAGCTCGGGGTCCTCGAGGGCCTTGGGTGCGGTTCCGCCGAGGCCGCGTACGGCGGTGATGATGTCGGCGTCCGTCCGCATCCGGTCGCGCGGGTTGGGCGCCGCACCCGGCGCGCCCCTGCCGGAGAGGAACAGCCGTACGGGTCCGTCCGCCCGGCGCCCCGCGATGCGGCGGGCGGTCTCGTAGGCGAGCACCGCGCCCATGCTGTGCCCGAAGAAGGCGTACGGCTCCTCCTCGGCCTGCCCGAGCACCGCGTCGGCGAGGGCGTCGGCCAGCCGGCCGATGTCCGCCACGGGCTCCTCGCGCCGGCGGTCCTGCCGGCCCGGGTACTGCGCGGCCAGTACGTCGACGCTCCCCGACAGCTCCCTGGACAGGGGTATGAAGGTGCTGGCCGCGCCACCCGCGTGCGGGAAGCAGAACAGCCGCACACCTCCCCGCCCCGCCCCGCGCTCCCCACCCGCCGGACCGAACCTGCGGAACCACTCGCTGCCCATGCCACTCCCCGTTCGACGTCACGCCGTGCGGCCGGCCCGGGCCGCCACCACGCTCCATGCTGCGGGCTGCCCGGCAACACCCGCACCACCACCCGTCCACCACTCGCCCACCATCGGACGACCACAGGGCATCCCGGGCAGGCCCGGGGGGCGGGCGTGCGGACGGTTCAGTTGGCGCAGGCGGCGGGGTGGGCGGGCGAAACGTAGGGGTAGTCCACGAGCCTGAGGGGTTCGTCACACCCGTTGGGGTTGAGGATCTCGGACTGGAGGCGCTGCAGGTCCTCCGAGGGTTCGAGGCCCAGTTCCCGCTTGAGGATCTGGTAGAGCGTGCTGTACGCCTGCAGGGCCTCGCTTCGGCGTCCCGCGTGGTAAAGCGCCAGGATGAGCTGCCCGTGGAACCGCTCGTGGAGGGGGAACTCCTCCACGAGGCACCGCAGATCGGGCAGCAGCTCACGCAGCCTGCCGAGCCAGCTCTCGACCTCGATGCGCAGCTCCAGCGCGCTGATCCGCAGCTCCTCCAGCCGCCCGATGCGGCCGGCGAGCACCGTGCCGACCGGTACGCCGCTCAGCACGGGGCCGCGCCACAGGGTGAGGGCACGCCTCAACTGGCGGGCCGCGCTCTCCAGCTGTCCGGCCTCGACCTCCCGGCGGGCCTGCCGGACCAGCCGCTCGAACCTCCTGACGTCGACCTCGTCGTCGTTCACCCGGAACTCGTAGCCGGGCGCCTTGGTCACCAGCAGATCCCGCCCCGGAGAGGTGACCTTCTCGTCCTCCAGCATCTTGCGCGCGTGGTAGACGTGCGTCTGCAGCGTCTTGCGCGCGCTGCGCGGCGGAGGCCCCTCCCCCCACAGCTCCTGGATCAACAGATCGGCCGGTACCAGCGCACGCGGCTGTAAAGCGAGAACCGCAAGCATTTGGCAGATTTTGGGAGCGTTGGGCATGTGCGCTCTGCCGTCGTCAGTGATGATTTCGAACGGACCTATGAGGTTGAACTGCATGGCCCACACACTCCAGTTCCCAGAGCTCGATATTTCGTGTACCACACAGTCAACACTGTCGTCGCGACCTGGCCAAACACGTTGTGAGCGGGGGCTCCGGCCCGGCGAAAGCGTGCCGAGCGACCGACGGAAACTGCGCATCGAAGGCGACAGGATCCGGCCGAATCCCAACTGGCGTGCGGGAAAAGGGAACTTCACGGTGATGATGGTGGCAGTGATGCTGGTGTGAACACACAACATACCTATCCGAGGTTGAGTGGCTCGAACCGTTGTCTGCGCGCGGGACCGTCGCGCCCGGCCGTAGCCCTGCCCGGCAGGTGAGAGGAAGAGGACTGTCGATGGCCGCACCCCTGTCGCCCTTACGGCGGCCCTCGTGATCGAAGCGATCCTTCCGCGGGCCGCGTCGTTCGCCGAGGCGTTCGGTGACCCGCCGGAGGCCGTGCTCTACCCGGGCGAGGAGGGGATGGTCGCCAGGGCCGTCGAGAGCCGGCGCCGCGAATACACCACGACCCGGCACTGCGCCCGGGTGGCGTTACGGGATCTGGGCTACGAGCCCGTCGCGATCCCGACCGGCGAAAAGGGCGAACCCGTATGGCCCGCGGGCGTCGTCGGAACACTGACGCACTGCCCCGGCTACCGCGCGGCGGCACTGGCCCGCGCCGAGGACCTCGTCTCCTTCGGCATCGACGCCGAGCCCCATCTTCCCCTGCCGGACGGCATTCTGGAGGCGGTGGCCCGCCCCGAGGAGCAGTCGCACCTCGCGGCCCTGAAGGCGTCGGCTCCCGAAGTGCACTGGGACCGCCTGCTCTTCAGCGCGAAGGAGTCCGTCTACAAGGCGTGGTTCCCCTTGGCGCGCCGCCGGCTCGATTTCGTCGAGGCGACCTTGGAGTTCGACCGGGCCGCCCGGAGCTTCCACGCGACGCTCCATCAGACAGGGCCCGAGGTCCACGGACGGCCGCTGACGTCGATGAGCGGCCGCTGGCTCGTCGCGAAGGGCCTGGTCACCACTTCGGTCGTCATCGACCACTGACACCTTGTGTGAAGTCACAGCCGTCAACAGGCGACGGAATGGGAGGCTTCGGGGCTCGGGTGACAGACATCAGAACATCAGGGGGCCGGGGCGGGAGCGGCTGCGGCCACCGGTGTTCGCTGGGCGCCGGATGGCGCGGTCGGTCATTCCGACGCCCAACGTGCGGGGTATTCAGTCGTGTTCGTGGATGTTCACCTAGTGGTGCGGTGCCGGACGGTTCCGGGATCCACAGTGATCTGGCGTGCTTCGGTTCACTCGACGACAGGCGCAGTGAACCGGTTCTCAGTAGTCGATACGGTCGGTCTTGGCCAGCCACGCGTCGAACGGCGCCGTACGGTTCGGCAGGTCCAGCTGCTCGACCGCCATCGGCCACTTCGACGCGGGCTGCTTCTCGAAGAGGTCGTAGAACCTGCGGTCGTCGAAGCCGGCCACCGCGGCATCGTGCCGATCGGCGGCGAAGACGATCCGGTCGACTCGCGCCCACAGCGCCGAGGAAAGGCACATCGGACACGGCTCACACGAGGTGACCAGGACGCAGCCCTCGAGCGAGAAGGTGTCCAGCTGCTTGCAGGCGGCCCGCATCGCGCTCACCTCGGCGTGCGCCGTCGGGTCCAGGTTCGCGGTGACCTGGTTGTTCCCGATCGCCACGACGTCGCCGCCCTTGGCGACCAGCGCGCCGAACGGACCGCCCCCGTTCGCCACGCTGTTGGTCGCCAGTCTGATCGCCTCGTCCAGCCAGACGCGCTCGAGGTTCTGGACGCTTGCTTCTTGGGTGTACGCGGTCACGATCACTCCTTGTCGGAGACGGGTGGGGATTGACCGGACGCTCTGCCGTGGGACACAGCGCCCGGGACAACACATGGGGGTTCTGCGGGTGCCGCCTTGGGATCAGCTCGGTGGGCGACACGCGCGGGAGAGCATCACGGCTGGAGGCCGGCGATGTGCTCCGGCGCGGCGGCAGGGGGTGCTGTTCGAGCCGTTCCGGCGGCTCGGCGATCGGAGCGGGGGAATCCGGCACCTGCCCGGTGGGCATGGTCGAGCTCTGCTCGACGGCGTTGATCGAGCGCATCGCGCCGATCGGCCAACACGGGGTTGCGATCGTCGAGTTCGGCGATAGTGCTCATACCCGACTCGGGCCAGACCGTCTCGACAAGCCGACCGGACGACGTCTCGATCGATCCGAATAACGTCCCGGTCAAGGCTTCCTCCCTCGTTCAGCGAAACGTGGGGAGGATCAGAGCCCTGGCCGGCAACCCGGCACCGCACGAACACCCTTGAACGTGGTGGCCGTACGGACACAGCAAGCGCAATCCCCCGGTGCAACTTCTGTCAAGGAGTACACAGCCAACCGAATGAAGTCAGCCAGGGACGGAAGACATGAAAGCAGCCGCTGGCCGAGACCGGCTCTTCGTAGACTCCTCCAAGATCCGGTTGGCCCCTGATGTCACTCTGGTGAACACTCCCGCCGTAGTTCATGATCAAGCGAGCGCAGGGGCATAAAATCCCGCCGGATCAGAGCACGCGAGCCGAACTTCTCCGTGCTGCACGGGCATTGACGCCCTGCCACCGGACCGACCGTCACCGGCTGACTTTCGGACAGTCAACACCCCGCCCACGACACGCAAAAGTCCGGAGCATGTCGTGCGGGTTCTCGCTCATCAGGTCATGACCTCCTGGGGAGCAGTGGCGGTAGGGGCTTGGCTGGTGCTGACCGCGTGTGCCGGCAGCGACCGCTCGGCGCACAGGAGGATCGCCGCGCCGGTCAGGACCAACAGAGCGAGAACCGTCCACAGTTGCCATGGCCCGGCATCGAGCAGGAATCCCAGCAGCATGGGCGCGATGGTGCGGCAGACCGACCAGGACAGCTGGTAGACGGACAGGTACCGTCCCCGCAGGTGATCGGGGGCAGCCTGGACCGACAGGCCCTGCGAGGGTGCGGAGTGGACGAGTTCGCCGGCGGTGTAGAGCACCGCGACCGCCAGGACGGCGACGGTGGCGTCCGGGCCGCTGACGAACCGGGGAATGACGGCGAAGGCGGCGAAGGACAGGGCGAAGATCGCCGCACCGAGCGCGGCCGCACGTGGACGTCTGCCGCGCAAGGCCAGGCGGGCGGCGGGGACGCCGAGCGCGGCGACCAGAGCGGTGTTGACCGCGAAGACGGCCCCGGCCAGGGCATCGGGCATGCCGACATCGCGGGTGAGGAAGACCGGCAGGGCCATGGCCTGGGTGGTGTAGCCGAAGGCGATCAGGAAATTGGCCGCCGTGATGAGCAGGTACGGCCGGTCGGCGAGCACCTGCCGGTAACCGTCCCGTGTTCTCTCCGGCCGCTTGACGTCGCCGCGGACGTTCGGGATCCGGGCCACCAGTACCGCGGCAACAGCGAAGACCGCGGCCAGGACTTCAGCGGCGGCGATGAAGCCGGCGCTGCCGTTCAGCATCAGCATGCCCGCTGCCGCCAGGCTGCCGCATCCCATCCCGGCGTTGCGCAGGCTGCGGTCCCACGCCAGGAGACGGTCCCGCTCGGCGCCTTCGGCGATCTCACCGATGAGCGCGTGCTGGCTTGGCGATGAGGCCCACATACCGACCGCGACCACCAGGGCGATCGCCAGGAATGCGGGGTAGGAGTCGGCGAACGGGTAGGCGGCGAACCCGATCGCGCGCAGCGCGAGCACGCCGATGAGCACCCGTCGGCCGCCGAACCGGTCGATGAGGATGCCTGCGGCCGGCATGAACACCAACGCGCAGAGCCCGGCGACCGTGAGTCCCGCGCCGATCGACGTCAGGGACAGGCCGGTGAGCGAGTGGACGAACAGCATCGTCAGCGGCACGTAGATGCCGTCGCCGATCGAGCTGACCAGGCTCGCGGCGATGAGGCGGCGGCGGGTGCGAACGCCGGGTTCAGCGGACGTCGAGCGCACCGAGTCCCCGCTTCAGCTCGGCGAACGCTCCCGTCCCGGCCAGGGTACGAGTGGCCTGGAACAGCCGGATCGCCTCCTCGCCTTTGGGTATGGAGGTGAGGACGGGGCCGAAGAAACCTGCGCCATCCACGGTGACGACGGGTGTCCCGGCCTCTTCGCCGACCGCTTCCTGCCCGGCCTTGTGGCCGGCGCGCAGGGTCGCGTCGAATGCGTCGGTGTGAGCGGCCTTGGCCAGGGACGCGCGCAGCCCCGGCTCGTCGAGGGACTCGCTGATGACTGCGTCGTAGTCCTTGTTGCGCTCCACGTGGACGCGGCTGCCGGGCGCGGTGTAGAGGTCGCGCAGGACCGCGTTGCCGTGGAGGGCTTCGCCGGCCGCGCAGACACCCGCCGAGGCGGCTTGAGGAGCAATAGTATCTTCCATGGAAGATAAATTATCATCCGCGGAAGATATAGTGGAAGCCATGCAGCCCGACTCCATCGCCGCCATCGTCGAACAGTGGAAACGCGAGAGGCCCGATCTCGACGCGACGCCGATGCTCGTCACCGGCCGGCTCTTCCGGCTCACCGACGCGCTGGACCAACGACTGCGCCCGCCCTTCGCCGCCGCGGATCTGGGAAGCGGCGACTTCGACGTACTTGCGGCGCTTCGACGTTCCGGGGCGCCCTTCGCCCTGTCCGCGGGCGAGCTCAGCCGCACCGTCCTGGTCACCACCGGCGCGATCACCAAGCGGGTCGACCGACTCGAAGCCCGTGGCCTGGTCAGCAGGTCCGTCGCCGAGACCGATTCGCGCGGACGTCTCATCACCCTCACCACCGAGGGCGTCGAACTGACCGACGAGCTCATCGCCGTCCACCTGGACAACCAGCGCCGACTCCTCGCCGGGCTCAGCGGGGACGAGCAAACTCAGCTCGCCCGCCTGCTCGAACGACTTGCCTCAACTCTGGCCACCGGTGATTGATCACCCGCAGGCAATGTCGCAGGATCCGCTTTCGGGGAGCTCCTCATGGGCTCGCAGATGTCCGTGCTTCGTGGAGCCGAGTCAACAGGGCCATCAGCTGGTTCTGCTCATCCGGGTTGAGTGGTGACAGCAGCTCGGCGTTGGCGGCTTCGGCGAGAGCCGCGCAGCGGCCGAGGAGGGCCGCGCCCTCCGGCGTGACGGTGACGGCGTTCTTGCGGCGATCGGCGGGGTCCGGGGTGCGCAGGACGAGGCCCGCCTCCTGGAGGTGGTTGAGGATGCCGACCATGTCCTTGGGGTCGACGGCGAGTCTGCGACCCAGGTCGGCCTGGGCGACGGGGCCGTACTCGGCGGTCGCGGCCAGCACCGCGTGGTGCATGAGCTTGAGCCCCTCCCCCGCGATCGCGTCGGAAACCAGGCCCCGGCCGCGCGCCGCGACGCGGCCGACGAGCCAGGTCGGCAGGGACTGGATGTGCTGAAGGGCTGAGGTCATGCAGTCAGCCTAACCAAAATTCATTGGACTCCCCCACGACTTTCTGCCTATCGTTGGGATGCCCAATAAAATAAATCGGGGAGGTCCTGTGCTGCGCATCCGCCATGAGGTCAACGGTGGACCCGAGGTGCTGTTCGCCGAGGAGGTCGACCGACCCGAGGCGGGAGCCGGGGAGGTGCTGATCCGGGTCGAGGCCGCCGGGGTGACCCTGCCCACCGTGCGCAAGGTGCGGGAAGGCAGCGAGCCGATCTCGTTCGGCGGCGAGGTCGCCGGGGAGATCGTCGCCGCGGGTGCGGGCGTCACTGCCTTCGGCGTCGGAGATCGCGTCACCGGGCTGTGCTTCGCCGATGCCTACGCCGAGTTCGCGGTCTTGACCACCGCCATGACTTCCCGGATCCCGACCGGTGCGAGTGCCGTGGAGGCGGTCGCGCTGGTCCGCAGCGGGCTGGTGGCGCGCGGTGCCTACGAGGCCGCGCGCATGGAGCCCGGCGAGTCGGTGCTGGTCACGGCGGCGGCCGGCGCAGTGGGCACGCTCGCCCTCCAGTACGCGAAGGCCGGTGGGGCAGCACGCGTCGTCACCGCCGTCAGCAGCGCCGACAAGGCCGACTTCGTCCGAGGGCTGGGCGCCGACGAGGTCGTCCTGTACGAGGACGTCGACTGGGGCGCCCCGTACGACGTGATTCTCGACGGCGTCGGCGGCGACCTGCTGGGCCCGGCCGTGCGGGCTCTGGCGACGGGTGGCCGGCTGGTGGCCTTCAGCTCCGGCGGCGGCACGGTGGAGGCGTACGAACTCCTGGTCCGCGGCGCCTCGATGATCGGCTTCCAGATGCGGGCCATCGCCGTCGGCAAACCTGAACTCTACGACCGCTGGCTTCGCGAGCTCTGGCAGATGCGCGACGCGGGCACCCTGCGCACCGCCGTACACGAGGAGATCCCCCTCGGTGAAGCGGCCCGAGCCCACACCCTCATCGAGCAGCGCCGCAACCTCGGCAAGGTCGTCCTCATCCCCTAGATGGCTGCTTCAGGAAGCACGGCCCGCCGGCCATCCATCGCCGAGGAGATCGGCGTAAACGCCGGCCTGGGTGCGGGAGCGTGCCGCCCGGGCCTCCGTCCCCAGGCGGCCAACCCCGAATGACGTCACGCCGGAAACCGCGTCAGTCGTGCGTCAAACGTGCGTCACGTGCGTCGAACAGGCGTCAAGACATCGCCTGCAACGCACGTGGCGCACCTAACGCACACTCGTCGAACTCACAGGTCAGCGACCCTTTTCGACAGGCTCCAGGATCGCCACGCACTCCACGTGGTGCGTCATCGGGAACAGGTCGAAGACGCGCAGCGTGCGGACCTTGTAGCCGTTCTCCTTGAAGTAGCCCAGGTCGCGGGCGAGGGCCGCCGGGTCGCAGGCGACGTACGCGATGCGGCGGGCGGAGAGGCCCGCGATGTGGCGGACCGTCTGCTTGCCGGCGCCCGCGCGGGGCGGGTCCAGGACGACCAGGTCGCACTCGGTGATGCCGGTCTTCGGGAGGATCTGCTCGACCTTGCCCTGCTCGATGCGGACCCGGGGGAAGTCCGCCAGGTTGTGGCGGGCGTCCTCCACGGCGCGCTTCGTCGTCTCGATGCCGAGCACCGCGCCCGTGTCGCCGAGGCGCTCCGCCAGTGCGCCCGCGAAGATGCCGACGCCGCAGTAGAGGTCGAGGGCCATCTCGCCCTTGCGCGGCATCAGGCCCTGCATGACGGCCTTGATCAGGGTGTCGGCGGCCTGCGGGTGGACCTGCCAGAAGCCGCCCATGCCGACGCGGTACGTACGGCCGTCCGCGCGCTCGCGGACGAAGGGCCGGCCGTGGACGCGGTGGACGCCGCCGTCCTTCTCCTCGACTCGGAGGACCGAGACCGGCTTGTCGAGCTCCACGAGCGGGAGGCGGCCGCCGGGACGCGGGGTCAGGACGACCTGGCGGTCGCCCGAGCCGGAGGCGGCGATGGCCTCGACGGTGGCCATCTGGGGCCAGTCCTGCTGCTCGATGCCCAGTTCGGAGACGCCGGGAGCGGCGATCATGCAGTGGTCGATCAGCTCGATGTCGTGCGAGCGGTGCTTGCGCAGGCCGACGCGGCCGTCCTCGTCGATGGCGAACTGGACCCGGGTGCGCCACTGCGGAACCTCGCCCGCCGGCAGCTTGTCGCCCTCGGCCGGCATGACGGTGCCGTCCCAGCCGGCCTCCTCCGGGGTGAGCCCGGCGAGCCGCTTCAGCTGCTCGGCGACGACCTCGCCCTTGAGCCGGCGCTGGGCACCGGGCTTGGCGTGCTGCCAGTCGCAGCCGCCGCACTTGCCGGGACCGGCGTACGGGCAGGGGGCCGGCACGCGGTCCTTGGAGGCCTCCAGGACCGTGATCGCGTCGGCGCGCAGGAAGCGGGAGTCGATCTCGCCCTCCGTGACCTTGGCGACGACCTTCTCGCCGGGCAGGGTGTGGCGGACGAACAGGACCCGGCCGTCGGCGGTGCGGGCGATGCAGTGCCCGCCGTGTGCGACGGGGCCGACCTCGACCTCGTACTCCTCCCCGACCAGTGACTGCTTCTCGTTCTGCTCGGTCATGGTGGGGAGACTCCAGATGAAATGGGAGAGAAAAGGGGACGGCCGGACGACCGACCCACCAGTTTACGTGGATCTCGTCCGGCCGTTCACCAAGCGGCTCAGCCCTTGGCCGCGGGGTCCTTCGGGGGGCGCGGGGTGTTCACCGGACCGCGGCGCACCGCGCCCGGGGCGTTCCACTCCTGGCGCTTCTTGGCCCGCTTCTTCGCGATCTCCGAGGACTCCAGCTGGTAGGGCACCGAGGTGACCATCACACCGGGCGTGAAGAGCAGCCGGCCCTTGAGCCGCAGCGCGCTCTGGTTGTGCAGGACGTGCTCGTACCAGCGTCCGACGACGTACTCGGGGATGTAGACGCTGACCGCGTCGCGCGGGTTCTCGCTGCGCAGGCCCTTGACGTACTCCACCACCGGGCGGGTGATCTCGCGGTACGGCGAGTCGAGGATCTTGAGCGGAACGTTGATCCCGCGCCGCTCCCACTCGTCCCTCAGGGCCTTGGTCTCGACCGGGTCGACGCTGATGCTCAGCGCCTCCAGGGTGTCCGAGCGGGTCAGCTTGGCGAAGGCCAGGGCCCGCAGGGTGGGCTTGTGGACCTTGGACACCAGGACGATGGAGTGGACCCGCGAGGGCCGGATGCTGTCCTCGGAGGGGCCCTCGGCGGCGGCGATCTCGGAGGCGACCCGGTCGTAGTGCTTCCGGATCGCGCTCATCGTTCCGTAGAAGATCACCATGCCGAGCAGGGCGACCCACGCGCCGTGCGTGAACTTGGTGGCGAGGACGACGACCAGGACCAGGCCGGTGAAGAAGGCGCCGAAGGTGTTGATCGCCCGGGAGCGGATCATCTTGCGGCGCACCGCCGGGTCCCGCTCGGCCTTCAGGTGCCGGTTCCAGTGCCGGACCATGCCGATCTGGCTCAGGGTGAAGGAGACGAACACGCCGACGATGTAGAGCTGGATCAGCTTGGTCGAGTCCGCGTCGTAGATCCAGACCAGCAGGATGGCCGCGCCCGCCAGCAGCACGATGCCGTTGGAGAAGGCGAGCCGGTCGCCGCGGGTGTGCAGCTGGCGCGGCAGGTAGCGGTCCTGGGCGAGGATCGAGCCGAGCAGCGGGAAGCCGTTGTACGCCGTGTTGGCGGCCAGGAACAGCACGAGTGCGGTGGCGGTCGCCAGGACCACGAAGAGGAAGCTGCCGTTGCCGAAGACGGCCTCGGCCACCTGCGAGATCACCGGGTTCTGGACGTATCCGGCACCGACCGGGGTGCCGTCCTGCAGCAGGTCGGTGGCCGGCTTCTCGGCCATCCGCACGTTGGTGGCCATGGCCAGGCCGATGATCCCGCAGAACATGGTGACGGCCAGGCCGCCCATGAGGGCGAGGGTGGTCGCCGCGTTCTTGCTCTTGGGCTTGCGGAACGCCGGGACGCCGTTGCTGATCGCCTCGACGCCGGTGAGTGCGGCACAGCCCGAGGAGAACGCCCTGAGCAGCAGGAAGACCAGCGCGAAGCCGGCCAGGCCCTGGTGCTCGGCCTTGATCTCCAAATCGGCCGTGGGGGCCTTCATGGTGTCGTCGAGGACGATTCCCCGCCAGGCACCCCAGGCGATCATGATGAACACGCCCGCGACGAACACGTACGTTGGAATGGCGAAGAGCTTTCCGGACTCCTTCACGCCGCGCAGATTCATCAGCGTCAGGAGAAGGATCATGGCGATGGCCGAGAGCACCTTGTGCTCCACGACGAAGTCCACCGCCGAGCCGAGGTTCTCGACTCCGGAGGAGATCGAGACGGCGACGGTCAGGACGTAGTCGACGAGCAGGGCGCTCGCCACGGTGAGACCGGCCTTGGGCCCGAGGTTGGTGTTGGCGACCTCGTAGTCACCGCCGCCGCTCGGGTAGGCGTGGACGTTCTGCCGGTAGGAGGCGACCACGGTGAACATCAGCACGACGACCGCGAGGGCGATCCAGGGGCTGAAGTGGTACGCCGACACACCCGCGATCGACAGGACCAGCAGGACCTCGCCAGGGGCATATGCCACGGAGGAGAGCGGGTCGGAGGCGAAGACGGGAAGGGCGATCCGCTTGGGGAGGAGTGTTTCTCCGAGGCGGTCGCTGCGCAGCGCCCGGCCGATCAGGATCCGTTTGGGCACGTCGGTCAGTTTGGACACGCAGAGGATCGTAAGCGTTCGAAATGAGGCTGACGAACCCCCCACCCCTTCACACTGCAATCCCGCCGCAATTCCTCCCCGACTAGACCCCGACTGGACCCCGAGTGCAGCACAAGAGGTCACACTGGTGACCGCCCGTGTGTAGCTTGGGCCATGGTCTGAGACCCTGTTAAGCCAGAGCATGCAATGAGGCTGGGAACCAGCGAGCGCTGACAGCCGGAAGGACGGCCGTGCACATCGTCATCATGGGCTGCGGAAGAGTGGGCTCCGCCCTCGCCCAGACCCTGGAACAGCAGGGGCATACAGTCGCCGTCGTCGACCAGGACCCCACCGCATTCCGCCGGCTGGGAGCCGGATTCGGCGGTCGCCGCGTCACCGGGGTCGGCTTCGACCAGGACACCCTCCGGGAAGCCGGAATCGAGGACGCGGGCGCCTTCGCCGCCGTCAGCAGTGGTGACAATTCCAACATCATCGCCGCCCGCGTGGCCCGCGAGATGTTCGGAGTCGAGAACGTCGCCGCCCGCATCTACGACCCCAAGCGCGCCGAGGTCTACCAGCGCCTCGGCATCCCGACGGTCGCCACCGTGCGCTGGACCGCCGACCAGATGCTGCGCCGGCTGCTGCCCTCGGGCGCCGAGCCGCTGTGGCGCGACCCGAGCGGCGGCGTCCAGCTCGCCGAGGTGCACGCCTCCGCCGCCTGGATCGGCCACAAGGTCAGCCAGCTGCAGGAGGAGACGGGGGTGCGCGTCGCGTTCCTCACCCGCCTGGGCGAGGCCACGCTGCCCACGTCGGCGACGGTCCTCCAGGAGGGCGACCTCGTCCACGTGATGATGCGCACGGACGAGATCGACAAGGTAGAGGCGGCCTTCGCCGAGGGGCCTGAGGAGGCACACGCATGAGGGTCGCGATCGCCGGGGCAGGCGCGGTGGGACGTTCCATCGCGGGCGAACTGCTCGAGAACGGCCACGAGGTGCTCCTGGTCGACAAGGCCCCGACCGCCATCTCGGTGGAGCGGGTGCCGCAGGCCGAGTGGCTGCTGGCCGACGCCTGCGAGATCACCTCGCTGGACGAGGCGGCGCTGCAGCGCTGCAACGTGGTCATCGCGGCCACCGGCGACGACAAGGTCAACCTGGTCGTCTCCCTGCTGGCCAAGACCGAGTACGGGGTCCCGCGCGTGGTGGCCCGCGTCAACAACCCGAAGAACGAGTGGCTCTTCAACGAGTCCTGGGGCGTCGACGTCGCGGTCTCCACGCCGCGCCTGATGTCGGCCCTGGTCGAGGAGGCCGTCAGCGTCGGCGACCTGGTCCGGCTGCTGCGCTTCAGCCACGGCGACGCCAACCTGGTCGAGCTGACGCTCCCGGCCGACTCCTCGGTCGCGGGCACCCAGATCAGCGAGATCACCTGGCCCGAGGACACCTCCCTGGTCACCATCATCCGCGGCAACCGGGTCCTCACCCCGCACGCGGAGGAAACCCTGGAGCCGGGCGACGAGCTCCTCTTCGTGGCCGCCCAGGCCCGCGAGGAACAACTGGAGGACCTCCTCCAGGCCCGTCGGTAGGGGTTCAGCCCCGCCGGCGTTTGAGGCGCGGGGTCTGGGGCGGAGCCCCAGCGGCGGCGCCGCACCCGCACAACGCGAGGGGCGGGGGTGACCAGCCGGTCACCCCCGCCCCTCCGTCACTCCGAGGTCAGGCCTTCCGCTCCCCGGAGGCGGCAGCCTCGGCGGCCTCCTTGGCCTCCCACTCCGCGATCACATCGATCGGCGGCGGCGCCTTCGCCAGGAACACCCACGTGAAGTACACCGCCAGCACCATCGGCGGCAGCTTCAGCGCGATCAGCACCCAGCCCAGCTGCGTGTCGTCGCCCCACCAGTACAGCGGGAAGAGGATCGCGTACTTCGCGAGGAAGATGATCCCCCAGGCCAGGCTGGCCTTGGTGTAGGCCTTCTTGCGCCCGGGATTGCGCGTCCGCCAGGACAGGTTCTCCTTGAACACCGGCCCCAGGATCACGCCCAGCAGCGGGAAGCCCACCAGCGCCGAGACCGTGAAGGCCACGCCCAGGCCGGCGCCGTAGATCATGCCCGGCAGGTAGAACCCCTTGGCGGTGCCCGTGAAGAGGGCGAAGGCCACGCCCACGCCCACGCCGAAGACCCCGCTGAAGGCGTGCTTCACCGTGTCCCTGCGCAGCAGCCGCACGATCACCAGCAGGATCGCGACCGCGCCCGCCGCGATGGCGGACATCTGCACGTTCTTGTTGATCGTGTAGATCATGACGAAGAGCAGCCCGGGGAGCATCGTCTCCACGGTGCCCCGGACGCCCCCGAAGGCATCGAACAGCGCCGCCTGCGTCACCGCCTTCTGGTCCTCGGAGGGACCCGCGGCGGGGTCGTGCGGGGTGGTCGGTTTGTCGAATGACGTCACCGGTCAGTGCTCCTGTCCGAGCGGGCGGAGTTCGTACTTCGGGTTGAAGAGCACCCGACGGCCGTGGGTCATGGAGATCCGCCCGGAGGCGATCATGCGGCGACCGGGTTCGATTCCCACGATCGAGCGACGCCCGAGCCAGACCACGTCCAGCGCGGCGGAGCCGTCGAACAGCTCCGCCTCCAGAGCGGGTACGCCCGCCCGCGGCCGCAGGGTCACGGTACGCAGGGTCCCGGTCACCTTGACTATCTGGCGGTCGTGGCAGTCGCAGATCCGCGTGCACCCCGCGGCTTCTGCGTCCTCCTGCAGCTCCGCCGAATGCAGCTCCTCCTGAGAGGTGGACAGCCGCTCAATCATCCGGCGGAACCGGCCCGCCGGCCGGGCCGGCTTCGCGGGCTTCTCGGGACGCGGTTCAGCACTCATAACAGGAAGCGTACCGGCGCGCCCGCTACCTCTCGAAGCGGTATCCCATGCCCGGTTCGGTGATGAAGTGCCGCGGATGCGAGGGGTCCGCCTCCAGCTTGCGGCGCAGCTGCGCCATGTAGACCCGCAGGTAATTGGTCTCGGTGCCGTACGAGGGCCCCCACACCTCCTGGAGCAGCTGCTTCTGGCTGACCAGCTTGCCGCCGTTGCGGACCAGGACCTCCAGGAGGTGCCATTCGGTGGGCGTGAGCCGTACGTCGCGCCCCTCGCGTACGGCCTTCTTGGCGGCCAGGTCCACCGAGAAGTCCTCGGTCTCCACGATCACCTCGCCCTCGCCCGAGCCGGCGGCCGGCTCGGCGCGGCGGACGGCGGCGCGCAGCCGGGCCAGCAGCTCGTCCATGCCGAAGGGCTTGGTGACGTAGTCGTCGGCGCCCGCGTCCAGGGCCTCGACCTTCTCGTCGGAGGTGTGCCGGGCGGAGAGGACCAGGATCGGCACGCGGGTCCAGCCGCGCAGGCCCTTGATCACCTCGATCCCGTCCATGTCGGGGAGGCCCAGGTCCAGGACGACGACGTCGGGGTGGCGGGCGGCGGCCAGCTCCAGGGCGCCCGCTCCGTCGGCGGCCGCGTCGACCTCGTACTTGCGTGCCTTCAGATTGATCACGAGGGCTCGGACGATCTGCGGCTCGTCTTCCACCACGAGCACCCGGGTCATTGAGGTCCTGCCTTCTGTCGCGTCTTCTGGTCGAGATCGAAATCTACGGGGCCGGTACCGGCGGTGCCGCGGCCTTCGCCGTCCACCGTGACGGGGGGCGGCGCCCCGCCCCGGGCCGCCGCGCGCAGCGTGAGGACCATGGTCAGACCTCCGCCGGGGGTGTCCTCGGCGGCCAGGGTGCCGTCCATGGCCTCGGCGAAGCCGCGGGCCACCGCGAGCCCGAGGCCCACCCCGGCTCCGCGCGGCGCGTCGCCGTGCCGCTGGAAGGGGGCGAAGATCCGCTCCTTGGCCTCGTCGGGCACGCCCGGCCCGCGGTCGACGACCCGCACCTCGACGCGGTCGCCGAGGAAGCTGGCCGCGACCAGCACCCGCTCCCCGAGCGGGCTGTACTTGACGGCGTTCTCCACCACGTTGGCCACGGTCCGCTCCAGCAGCCCCGGGTCCACCGACACCATCGGCAGCGACTCGGGCACGTCCATGGTCACGCTGTTCTCCGGTACGCCGCCCAGCGCCATCGGGATCACCTCGTCGAGGTCGATCTCGCGGATCAGCGGGGTGACGGTGCCGGTCTGGAGCCGGGACATGTCCAGCAGGTTGCCCACCAGGTGGTCGAGGCGGTCGGCGCCGTCCTCGATGCCTTCGAGCAGCTCGGCCCGGTCCTCCTCGGACCAGTCCACGTCGTCGGAGCGCAGGGAGCTGACGGAGGCCTTGATGGAGGCCAGCGGCGTACGGAGGTCATGGCTGACGGCGGCCAGCAGCGCGGTCCGGATCCGGTTGCCCTCGGCCATCCGGCGGGCCTCCTCGGCCTCCCCGACCAGCCGCTGCCGGTCCAGGACCACGGCGGCCTGGGCGGCGAAGGCGCCGAGCACCCGGCGGTCCTCCGCGGGCAGCACCCGCCCGGAGAGGGCGAGCGCCATGTGGTCGCCGATCGGCATGTCCACGTCGGCGTCCTCGGGCCGGTCGACGGGCCGGGGGCCGACGCTGCCCGCCGGCTTCCACGGCTCGACGTCGCTCGCGCGCTCCAGCAGGGCCACGGACTCCATGGCGAAGGTCTCGCGCACCCGCTCCAGCAGCGCGTCCAGCGTGGTCTCCCCGCGCAGCACGCTGCCCGCCAGGAAGGAGAGGATCTCGGACTCGGCGCGCAGCCGCGCGGCCTGGTGGGTGCGCCGGGCGGCCAGGTCCACCACCGAGGCCACGGAGACGGCGACCCAGAAGAAGATCGCGATGGCGACGATGTTCTTGGGGTCGGAGACGGTGAACCGGTGCAGGGGCGGGGCGAAGAAGTAGTTCAGCAGCAGTGAGCCGAAGGCCGCGGAGGCCAGGGCGGGCCAGAGCCCGCCGAGCAGCGCGGCCGCCACGGTCAGCGCCAGGAAGAGCAGCATGTCGTTGGCGAGGCCGGGGTCCGCTTCGATGTGCGTGAGCAGCAGGCACAGCAGCATCGGGAAGACCACGCCCACGAGCCAGCCGGCCACGATGCGGGGCCGCCCGAGCCGGGCCGCCGAGCGGACCACGGGCAGGCCGCGCCCGCGGGCGACCTCCTCGTGCGTGACGATGTGGACGTCGAGGTCGGGCCCGGAGTCGCGGGCCACGGTCGCGCCGACCCCGGGGCCGAAGACGTACTGCCAGGCCTTGCGGCGGCTGGAGCCGAGCACGATCTGGGTGGCGTTGACCCCGCGCGCGAACTCCAGCAGGGCGTCGGGGACGTTGTCGCCGATCACATGGTGAAACGTTCCTCCCAGGTCCTCGACCAGGGTCCGCTGGATCGCGAGCTCCTTCGGCGAGGCCGCGGTCAGGCCGTCGCTGCGCGCGATGTACACGGCCAGGATCTCGCTGCCCGAGCCCTTGGCCGCCATCCGGGAGGCGCGCCGGATGAGCGTGCGCCCCTCCGGCCCGCCGGTGAGCCCCACGACGATCCGCTCCCGCGCCTGCCAGGTGGAGCGGATGTCGTGCTCGCCGCGGTACTGCTGGAGGTACTCGTCCGCGCGGTCGGCCACCCACAGCAGCGCGAGCTCGCGCAGGGCGGTGAGGTTGCCCGGGCGGAAGTAGTTGGACAGGGCCGCGTCGACCTTGTCGGACGTGTAGATGTTCCCGTGCGCCATCCGCCGGCGCAGCGCCTGCGGGGACATGTCGACCAGCTCGATCTGGTCGGCCCGCCGCACCACCTCGTCGGGCACGGTCTCCCGCTGCCGCACCCCGGTGATCGACTCGACCACGTCGCCGAGCGACTCCAGGTGCTGGATGTTCACGGTGGACACGACGTCGATGCCGGCCCGGAGCAGCTCCTCCACGTCCTGCCAGCGCTTGGCGTTGCGCGAGCCGGGCACGTTGGTGTGCGCGAGCTCGTCGACGAGCGCGATCGCGGGCCGGCGGGCGAGGACCGCGTCCACGTCCATCTCGGTGAAGGCCGCGCCGCGGTACGTCAGCTCCCGGCGCCCCACCTGCTCCAGGCCGTGCAGCATGACCTCGGTGCGCGGCCGCCCGTGGTGCTCGACGAAGCCGACGACGCAGTCGGCGCCCCGCTCCACCCTGCGGTGCCCCTCGGAGAGCATCGCGTAGGTCTTGCCCACACCGGGTGCCGCGCCGAGATAGATCCTTAGCTTGCCGCGTCCCATGCGCCCATTCTCGGGGACGCCCGCCCGGTCCACGCACCGATGCGGGCCCGCACGGACATCCCTGACGCATCCCTGACGCGGCGCGCGAAAGCCGGTGGGCCCCACCCCGAAGGAGTGGGGCCCACCGGCCGAAAACATGCGCCTGCCCCCGCGCGAGGGGGCCGACCCGGGGTCAGCGGACCTCGGTGATCTCCGGGCCGCGCTCCAGCTGGCCCATGCCGCCGCCGAAGCGGGAGCCTTCCTGCTCCTCCGTCTGCACGCCGTCCGGCACCATCTGGGCGTCGTTCGGCAGCTTCAGGACGATCGGGTCGCGGGGGGCCATCGGGCCGTCGCCGCGGACCACGACGGTGTCGCGGAAGATCTGCTCCAGGAGACCCGCCGACTCGGGGCGCACCGCGCCCTGGCCGGAGATGACCCCGCGCAGGAACCAGCGCGGACCGTCGACGCCGACGAAGCGGACCAGCTGCGCGCCGGTCTGCCCGTCCGGAAGCTGTACGGGCACCTGTGCCCGCAGCTCCCAGCCCAGCGGACCCTCGGCCTCGTCGATGATGCCGCCCTGCTGGGTGATGCCCGAGGCGATCTCCTCGCGGACCTCGCCCCAGATGCCCTCCTTGCGGGGGGCGGCGAAGGCCTGCAGCTGCACGGCGCTGTCCCCGAGCACCACGGTCGCGGCGACGATCGCGTCACCGGCGACCTCGACGCGCAGCTCCATGCCCTCGACACCCGGTACGAGGATGCCGCCCAGGTCGACCCGGCCGTCGGCCGGATTGCCGGGCACCTCGGAGACGTCCCAGGGGCCGTCGGGCCGCGGGGCCGGCGGCAGGTTCACGCGGCGCGGCTGCTCCTCGGCGGCATCGTCGAGCTCGTCCGTGCCGACACCGTCGACGACCTGCTCGGCCGCGCCGCCGTCCTTGGCGGAGTCGTTCTTCTTGCGACGTCCGAACACGTCACTGTCCTTCCCGGTCGGTTACGACCGAAGCGTAGCCATTCCCACCCTGTTGACCAGCGCCTGATCCGGCCACGGCCGCATGACCGCCGGTGGAGCCGAAACCCCCCTCGGCCCGGGCCGAGCCGGGAAGTTCCGCCACCTCGTGGAAGCGCACCTTCTCGACCCGCTGGACAACCAGCTGGGCAATGCGGTCGAAACGCTCGAACCGGACGCTCTCGCGTGGGTCGAGATTGACCACGATCACCTTGATCTCCCCACGGTACCCGGCATCCACCGTCCCCGGGGCATTCACGAGCGCGAGCCCGCAGCGGGCGGCCAGGCCCGACCGCGGGTGCACGAAGGCGGCGTACCCGTCGGGCAGCGCGATGGACACGCCGGTGGGCAGCACGGCGCGCTCGCCGGGCTCCAGCTCGGCGGCCTGCGTGGTGACCAGGTCGCAGCCGGCGTCGCCGGGGTGACCGTAGGCGGGGACGGGCACCTCGGGGTCGATCCGCTTGATCAGCACGTCGACGGGCACTTGGTTGTTCAGAGCCATCAGGGGTTCACCTCGAAGGCGCGTGCGCGCCTGACCTGGTCCGGGTCGGCCATCGCCGCCCGGATCTCCTCGGGCCGACCGTTGTCGATGAAGTGGTCGACCTTCACCTCGATGAAGAGCGCGTCCGCGCGCACGGCGATGGGGCCCTCGGGCCCGCCTATGCGGCCGACGGCGGTGGAGTAGATCTTGCGCCCGGCGACGGCGGTGACCTCGGCCTCCAGGTGCAGCACGGTGTCCACGGGGACGGGGCGCAGGAACTCGGTCTCCAGCCGTCCCGTCACGGCGATGACGCGCAGCAGCCAGTTCAGCGAGCCGAGCGTCTCGTCGAGCGCGGTGGCCAGCACGCCGCCGTGCGCGAGGCCGGGTGCACCCTGGTGCGCCGGCTTGACGGTGAACTCGGCGGTGACGCGCACACCCTCGCCCGCCCGGGCCTCCAGGTGGAGTCCGTGCGCCTGACCCTCGCCACAGCCCACGCAGTGCTCGTAGTGCGCACCGAGGAGCTCGCCGGGTGCCGGGGCATCGGGGTGCCGGACCGGCGCGGTGGCATCGGCCGGGGGCGTCAACGCTGTGTTTCGTCCACTCACAGGCGCAGACCTTACCCGCGCGGCTACCCGCCGGTCGCCTCGTGGCAGGCTTGACCGCATGCAGCTCTCCCCCGCGCACCACGACGAACGCCTGACCGCCCCCCGCTCCTGGTGGGGCATCGCCGTACTGATCGGTCTCGCGTGCGCGCTGATGCTGCTGCCGCTGGGCGCGCTGCCGGCGCTGGCCGGCCTGGTCGGCGGCTCCGCGCTGTCGGGGCTGCTGGTGAGCTCGTACGGCTCCGCGCGCGTGCGCGTGGTGAACGGCGCACTGGCGGTCGGCGACGCCCGGATCCCGGTGGCGGCCCTGGGAGAGCCCGAGGTCCTGGACGCCGAGGAGTCGCGCGCCTGGCGCACGTACAAGGCCGACACCCGCGCCTTCATGCTGCTGCGCAGCTACGTCCCGACGGCGGTCCGCGTCGAGGTCACCGACCCGTCGGACCCGACCCCGTACGTGTACGTCTCCACCCGCGAACCGGAAGCCCTGGCCGCGGCGATCCGCACCGCGAAGAACACCCCCGCCGGGAAGGACAGCCCCGCCGGCGTTTGAGGCGCGGGGGCTCGGGGGCGGAGCCCCCGCTGGGGGCACCTCCCAGCGGTAGCCGGGGGAGGCCTCAGCCGTGCGCTTGGGTATCCGGCCCCTCAAGGGCGGCCCTGGTGGCCTCGGGAAGGGGCTGGGAGGGCTGCTCAAGGCGCGGCAACGCGTGCAGGGCATCCCACGCCACGGCGCGCCCCCGCAGGTCACCACGCACCTTCTCGGCGAGTTTCCGGGTGTCCCGGCGGTTCATGACCGCCCCGACGGCCGCGCCCACCATGAACGGCATCAGGTTGGGCAGGTTGCGGAACATCCGCTTCATGATCTGCTGGCGCAATTCGCGCTTCATCTGACCGCCGAGCGCCGCGTTCAGCGTCGTCGGCTTGGTCAGGTCCACCCCGCGTTCCTCGGTCCACGCGGTGAGGTAAGAGACGCTGCGCTCCCGGAGGGTTCCGGGCGGGCGCAGTCCGTAGACCTCGTGGAGCTCGGCGATGAGCTTCAGCTCGATCGCCGCGACCCCGGTGATCTCCGCGGCCAGCTCCGCCGGCATCGCGGGCGGGACGGGCAGCATGGCCGCCGCTCCGATGCCCGCACCGACGGCGGACGTGGCATTGGCGGCGCCTGCGATCAGCTTGTTCGCGAGCTGATCGGGGTTGAGGCCCGGGAACTGCGCGCGCAGCGTCGCGAGGTCCCGAACCGGAACGCGCGGTGCGTTCTCGATGATCCTGTCGGTGATGTAGAGGGCGGCGTCCCTGACACTTCCGCCGCCCTTGCGTACACCGTTCCTGACGGCTTGCAGCCGACGAGTCCCGGACCGCTGCCGGGACACCTCGTCGACTTCTGTGGAGGGCACGGCACTCTCCTCGATGGCGGGGCCGCCGGGGGCTCCAGGACCCGTCTCCGGGTCCGTGGTTCCCGCCTGCGTCTCCGCCGGGTCACCCGATGTCCGGAAGCGACGCTTCCGGAAAGGTGTCGAGCCAGCCACGGCCGACGCCTCTCAGTCGCAGTCGCGACAGATCGGCTGACCGTTCTTCTCGCGTGCCAGCTGGCTGCGGTGGTGCACCAGGAAGCAGCTCATGCAGGTGAACTCATCGGCCTGCTTGGGCAGGACCCGGACGGCGAGTTCCTCGTTGGAGAGGTCCGCGCCCGGAAGCTCCATGCTCTCGACCGAGTCGAATTCGTCCATGTCCGCGGACGAAGTGGACTTCTCGTTACGTCGGGCCTTCAGCTCTTCAATGCTGTCGTTGTCGACGTCGTCGTCCGTCTTGCGTGGGGTGTCGTAGTCCGTTGCCATTGTTCGCTCTCCCCCTCTGGGTGTTAGCGGTGTCTCAGCGCACGTAACGCGCGAGAGGCCGGACTTGTGCCCGACCTGAGGCGGAGATTTTGCCTCACATCAAGGTCTGTTACTCAATCGACACCCAGCCGCACACCTGAAGGAGCGATTGGCTGGGATGACGACCGGGACCGTACACGGTCCGGGGGCCGTCTTGCACAAACGCCACCCCGTGTATTTCCCGCCATCAGGGGGGCCGGAAACCCGGACTTCCCGGGCGTTCCGGCCGCCCCAGGGTCACTGAACGCACATGTGCCGACACTCGGCTCTGTGATCGATCACACAGGCCCGACCGTCTTCATATGCCAAGCATTCAGCCAAGAGCGAACACAGGGCGTGGATCTCACAAGGGAAGAGTGACACGCATCACGAGGCCACCGCCTTCCCGGGGGATCGCCTGGATCCTGCCGCCGTGTGCGCGGGCCACGGAGCGCGCGATGGAGAGGCCGAGCCCGACACCCTTGTCGCTGCCCGTTCGCTCCGTACGCAGCCGCCTGAAGGGCTCGAAGAGGTTGTCCACCTCGTACGCGGGAACCACGGGACCCGTGTTCGACACCAGGAGGACCGCCTGACCGTGCTGGACCTCGGTGGTGACCTCCACCCAGCCGCCCTCCGGCACGTTGTACCGGACGGCGTTCTGCACCAGGTTGAGGGCGATCCGCTCCAGCAGCACGCCGTTGCCCTGGACGACGGCGAGGCCCCGCTCGCCGCGGATCTCCACGCCCTTCGCCTCGGCCTCGGCCCGCGCCTGGTCGACGGCGCGCGAGGCGACCTCCGCCAGGTCCACGGGCTTGCGCTCGATGATCTGGTTGTCGCTGCGGGCCAGCAGCAGCAGGCCCTCGACCAGCTGCTCGCTGCGCTCGTTGGTGGCCAGCAGGGTCTTCCCGAGCTGCTGGAGCTCGACCGGCGCTCCCGGATCGGAGAGGTGCACCTCCAGCAGGGTCCGGTTGATCGCGAGCGGTGTCCGCAGCTCGTGCGAGGCGTTCGCGACGAACCGCTGCTGGGCCGTGAAGGCCCGCTCCAGCCGGTCGAGCATCTCGTCGAAGGTGTCGGCGAGCTCCTTGAGCTCGTCGTCCGGCCCGTCCAGCTCGATCCGCCGGGTCAGGTCGGAGCCGACCACCCGGCGGGCGGTCCGGGTGATCTTCCCCAGCGGGGAGAGCACCCGGCCGGCCATCGCGTAGCCGAAGGCGAAGGCGATGATGCTCAGGCCCAGCAGGGCCATCAGCGACCGGCTCAGCAGGTCGTCCAGCGAGTGCCTGCGCTGCTGCAGGACGCACTCGTTGATCGCCGCGTTGAACTGGGGGATCGACTGGTTGATGGCCGTCACACCGGGGCACGAAGGGCTGGTGACCTTGATGTTGTCCCCGGCGACGATCTCGTACTGGAGGGCGTTGCCCTCCCGCAGCGCCTGCGCCGCCAGCAGGTAGATGATCGACAGCAGCAGGATCCCCGCGATCAGGAACATCCCGCCGTACAGCAGCGTGAGGCGTATCCGGATGGTCGGCCGCAGCCAAGGGAAAGGACCCTCGGGCTGGCCGGGGTCCCAGGTCGGTTTCGGTGGCGCCGCCGGTGGCACCGGAGTCGTTGCCACCCGCGTCAGATCCGGTACCCGGAGCCGGGCACGGTCACGATGACCGGCGGCTCCCCCAGCTTGCGCCGCAGGGTCATGACCGTCACCCGCACCACGTTCGTGAAGGGATCGGTGTTCTCGTCCCATGCCTTCTCCAACAGCTGCTCGGCGGAGACGACGGTCCCCTCGCTGCGCATGAGCACCTCCAGCACCGCGAACTCCTTGGGCGCCAGCTGCACCTCCTTGCCCTCGCGGAACACCTCGCGCCGGTTCGGGTCCAGCTTGATGCCGGCCCGCTCCAGTACGGGCGGCAGCGCGACGGTGGTGCGCCGCCCGAGCGCCCGCACGCGGGCGGTCAGCTCGGTGAAGGCGAAGGGCTTGGGCAGGTAGTCGTCCGCCCCCAGTTCCAGGCCCTCCACGCGGTCGCTGACGTCACCGGAGGCGGTCAGCATCAGCACCCGGGTGGGCATGCCGAGCTCGACGATCTTCCGGCAGACGTCGTCACCGTGCACGAGCGGCAGGTCCCGGTCGAGGACGACCACGTCGTAGTCGTTCACCCCGACGCGCTCCAGGGCGGCCGCGCCGTCGTACACGACGTCCACCGCCATGGCCTCCCGGCGCAGTCCGGTGGCCACCGCATCGGCGAGCAGCTGCTCGTCCTCGACGACGAGTACGCGCACGTCGTTTCCTTCCTTTGAGCCCGTCAGGGCACACGTCTGTTGCGTCGTCCATCCTGCCCGTTTCGGCCGTAAACCGGCTGTAAGACGCCGCTCGCACGGGGTGGGCGGGACGGAAGTGAGGATTCCCCGGCCTTGCGAGGTTTCTGGGCCCAGGGTGCCGGGGAGGACGTGAGGACACCCCATCCACTCCCTGACGGCGGTCTGCCACGTGCCGCCGCCGACCCACGAAGAGGGGGCGAACCCACCATGGACGCATTCACCGCGGGTCTCCTGCAGCGCATCAGGGCCACGCAGTCGGACCTCATGCACGCCCGCGAGTCGGGCGACGACTTCCTCGCGGAAGTGGAACAGGCGGAGCTGGAAGACCTCCAGCGCCTCGCCGCCGAGCACGGGGTACCCGTGTCCGTTCCGGCTGCCTGACCCGACACCACCCACTGCACACCGAACCCCGGCCGCCCCTGCGGGCGACCGGGGTTCCGTCATGCCACTGACAGCCCCGGCGGGCCTCTCGGCCTCGCCGGCGTTTGAGGCGCTGGGGGTCCCCCCGGACGGAGTCTGGGGGAGGGTCTGGGGGCGGAGCCCCCGGCAACGGCGCCGCACCATCCAGCCCCGCCGGCGTTTGAGGCGCGGGGTCTGGGGCGGAGCCCCAGGAAGCCGGCCCGCAGGGTCAGTCGTGCCAGGCCCCGGCCTCGTCCAGCAGCGGCTGCAGAGAGGCGAACACGGCCGGCGTGCCGGCAAGGGCCAGCTCCCCCGAAGCCGGCAGCCCCGGCCGCCCGCCCGTCAGGGCCCCCGCCTCCCGGGCGATCAGCTCACCGGCCGCCAGGTCCCACGGGTTCAGCCCGCGCTCGTAGAACGCGTCCAGCCGCCCGGCGGCCACGTCGCACAGGTCCAGCGCCGCCGACCCGCCCCGCCGGATGTCCCGCACCAGCGGAATGATCCGCTGCGCGACATCGGCCTGACGGGCCCGCCGGGCCTGGACGTACGCGAAGCCGGTCCCGACCAGCGCCTGGTCCAGCGGCGCCGCCGCCCGGCAGGCGAGCCGGGCCGTCCCCAGCCAGGCCCCGCCCCCGAGCACGGCGTGGTACGTCTCCCGGCGCATCGGCGCCGCCACGACCCCCACCACCGTCTCGCCCCGGTACTCGGCCGCGATGGACACCCCCCAGCTCGGCAGCCCGTAGAGGTAGTTCACGGTGCCGTCCAGCGGATCGACCACCCACCGCACCCCGCTGGTGCCCGGGCTGTCGGCGCCCTCCTCGCCCAGCAGCCCGTCCTCGGGCCGCCGCTCCGCGAGGATGCCGGTGATCAGCTTCTCCGCGGCGATGTCCATCTCGGTCACCACGTCGATCGGGCTGCTCTTGGTGGCGGCCACCGCGAGGTCGGCCGGCCGGCCGTCCCGCAGCAGGGCTCCCGCCTGCCGGGCGGCCTCCAGGGCCACGTCCAGCAGTTCGGCCTTCAGGTCCTCGGACATCTCGGTGATCACGGTCCCGCTTCCTACGCGTAAGGACTGTCCACGCCCGCGGCCGCCGGCCGGGGCGCGCGCGCCGGGCAGCAGCCCACCGCGCACAGGTCATGGCTCGCGCCCAGCAGCCCGAGCGCGCACCGCTCGACGGGCTCGCCGCGTTCGGCCGCGGCCCGCTCCAGCACGAGTTCCCGTACCGCCGCGGCGAACCGGGGGTCGGCACCGACCGTCGCCGACCGGGCGATCGGCAGGCCCAGCTCGGCAGCCTTGGCCGTCGCCTCGGTGTCGAGGTCGTACAGGACCTCCATGTGGTCCGAGACGAAGCCGATCGGCACCATCACCGCCGCCGGGGCCCCGGCCGCATGCAGGGCCTCCAGGTGGTCGCAGATGTCCGGCTCGAGCCACGGGATGTGCGGGGCGCCGCTGCGGGACTGGTAGACGAGCTCCCAGGGCAGCTCCGTACCGGTCTCCGCCCGCACCGCGTCCGCGATCACCTTGGCGACGTCCAGGTGCTGCCTGACGTACGCCCCGCCCTCGCCGTGCTCCTCGACCGGCCCCGAGGTGTCGGCGGCGGCGTTCGGGATGGAGTGCGTGGTGAAGACGAGGTGCGCTCCGGCACGCACCTCCCGCGGCAGCGATTCCAGCGAGGCCAGCACCCCGTCGATCATGGGCTGTACGAAGCCGGGGTGGTTGAAGTAGTGCCGCAGCTTGTCCACCTGCGGCAGCTCCGCGACCCCCTCCTCGGCGAGCGCGGCCAGCGCGTCGGCAAGGTTCTCGCGGTACTGGCGGCAGCCCGAGTACGAGGCGTAGGCGCTGGTCGCGAGCACCGCGATCCGGCGGCGCCCGTCGGCGGCCATCTCCCGCATCACGTCGGTCAGGTAGGGGGCCCAGTTCCGGTTGCCCCAGTAGACCGGCAGGTCCAGCCCGTGCTCGGCGAAGTCCTTGCGGAGCACGTCCAGCAGTTCCCGGTTCTGCGCGTTGATCGGGCTGACCCCGCCGAAGCCGAAGTAGTGCTGTCCGACCTCCTTGAGCCGCTCGCGCGGGATACCGCGCCCGCGCGTGACGTTCTCCAGGAACGGCACGACGTCGTCGGGTCCCTCGGGGCCGCCGAAGGAGAGCAGCAGGAGGGCGTCGTAGGGCGCGGCGGGCCCGCCGGAGGGCGGGAGGAGCTGGTCTGACATGCGTCGAATCCTGCCACCCGGCTTCCGCCGGAGGGAACCGGCCCGGCCGTGAGCACCCCCGAGACGCAGATAAGGTGACCCTAAGTTCCGCTGCTCGGAACCTTCCCCGTGCGAGTGCCTCGTCAGCGGTCGTAACCTGTACGGGCCGATGACGTCCCTTACGGAGGGCCCTTGCCCAGTCCCTACCGCGCGATCTTCGCGGCCCCCGGTACCAAGGGGTTCAGCGCTGCCGGTCTCATAGGCCGACTGCCGATCTCCATGGTCGGCGTCGGCATCCTCACGATGATCTCCGAGATCACCGGCCGCTACGCGATGGCGAGCGCCCTCACCGGCACCCTCGCCCTGGCCGCCGCGTTCATCGGCCCCCAGGTGTCCCGGCTGGTGGACCAGTACGGGCAGCGGCGCGTCCTGCGCCCCGCGACCCTGATCTCCGTGGCCTCCGTCGCCGGACTGCTGGTGGCCGCCGCGAACGGGTGGCCCGACTGGACCCTCTTCTTCTTCGCGGCCGTCGCGGGCTGCGTGCCGAGCGTCGGCTCGATGATCCGCGCCCGGTGGACCGTGATCTACCGGGACTCCCCGCGCGAGCTGCACACGGCGTACTCCTTCGAGTCCGTCGTGGACGAGGTCTGCTTCATCTTCGGCCCGATCCTGGCCATCGGGCTGTCCACCACCTGGTTCCCCGAGGCCGGCCCGCTGATCGCCGCCGTCTGCCTGCTGGTCGGCGTCTGGCTGCTCACCGCCCAGCGGTCCACCGAGCCCGCGCCGCATCCCCGCGAGCACGGCGGGGACCGCACCTCGGCCCTGCGCTCCCCCGGCCTCCAGGTGCTGACGGCCACCTTCGTGGCGACGGGAGCGATCTTCGGCTCCATCGACGTGTCCACCCTGGCCTTCGCCGAGGAGCAGGGCCACAAGTCGTCCGCAAGCTTCATCCTGGCCATTTGGGCGCTCGGTTCCTGCCTCGCGGGCATCGTCTTCGGCCTGCTCCATCTCAAGGGCCGGACCGAACGCCGGTGGGTACTGGGCGTATGTGCGATGGCCGTGAGTATGATCCCCCTCCTACTGGCCGGGAACCTTCCGTTCCTTGCCGTGGCGCTCTTCGTCTCGGGCCTCGCCATCGCTCCCACGATGATCACCACGATGGCCCTGATCGAGGCGCACGTACCACGCGCGAAGCTGACCGAGGGCATGACCTGGATCAGCACCGGCCTCGCGGTCGGCGTCGCGATCGGCTCCTCCGTGACCGGCCTGGTCATCGACGCGGCCGGCGCGCAGCGCGGGTACGTCGTCTCCATCGCGTCGGGGGCGGCCGCGGCGGCGGTTGCGTTCGCGGGATTCCGCCGGCTGACGAGGCCGGCGCAAGGGGAGGAGCCCTCTACCGATGGCGATGGGGACAGCGGGGACAGCAAGGAAGAACGGGCCGACCGCGTGGCGTAACTGGGCGGGCAACGTCACCGCCACGCCCGTCCGCACGGTGGCCCCGGCCTCGGTCGGGGAGCTTCAGGAGGCGGTCCGGCGGGCCGCCGAGCAGGGCCTGCGGGTGAAGGCGGTCGGCACCGGCCACTCCTTCACCGCGGCCGCCGCGACCGACGGGGTGCTCGTACGCCCGCAGGCGCTGGCCGGGATCCGGTCCGTCGACCGGGCCGCGGGCACGGTCACCGTGGCGGCGGGCACGGTCCTCAAGGACCTGAACGCCGCCCTGGCCCGGGAGGGCCTGTCGCTCACGAACATGGGCGACATCATGGAGCAGACGGTCTCCGGCGCCACCAGCACCGGCACCCACGGCACCGGCCGCGACTCCGCCTCCCTCTCCGCCCAGATCCGCGCCCTGGAGCTGGTCACGGCCGACGGCCGGCTGCTGACGTGCTCGGAGAAGGAGAATCCCGAGGTCTTCGCGGCGGCCCGGCTGGGCATCGGCGCGCTCGGCATCGTCACCTCCCTCACCTTCGCCGTCGAGCCGATCTTCTTCCTGACCGCCCGTGAGGAGCCCATGGCCTTCGACCGGGTGACGGCGGAGTTTGACCAGCACTTCGCGGAGAACGAGCACTTCGAGTTCTACTGGTTCCCGCACACCGGCAACTGCAACACCAAGCGGAACAACCGCAGCCAGGGCCCCGCCGCCCCGCCCGGACCGGTCGGCGCGTGGATCGAGGACGAGCTGCTGTCCAACGGCCTCTTCCAGGCGGTCAACTCGCTGGGCCGCGCGGTCCCCGCCACCATCCCCTCCATCGCCCGCGTCGCCAGCCGCGCCCTGTCGGCGCGCACCTACACGGACATCCCGTACAAGGTGTTCACCAGCCCGCGCCGGGTGCGGTTCGTGGAGATGGAGTACGCACTCCCGCGCGAGCGGGTGGTCGAGGCGCTGCGGGAGCTGCGCGCGATGGTCGACCGCTCCCGCCTGCGGATCAGCTTCCCGGTGGAGGTGCGGACGGCCCCGGCGGACGACATCACCCTGTCGACGGCCTCGGGCCGGGAGACCGCGTACATCGCGGTGCACATGTACAAGGGCACCCCGTACCAGGCCTACTTCACCGCGGCCGAGCGCATCTTCACCGAGCTCGGCGGCCGGCCGCACTGGGGCAAGGTGCACACGCGGGACGCGGAGTACTTCGAGCGGGTCTACCCGCGGTTCGCCGAATTCACCGCGCTCCGGGACCGGCTGGACCCGAACCGGGTGTTCGGCAACGACTACCTGCGGCGCGTCCTCGGAGACTAGGAAGCGCTCCCGGCCGGCGTCGGGTCGGCCGGGGTGCCGGAGTGCGAGGGCTTGGTGCCGGGTGTGGCCGGCGGGCTCGGAGTCACGGGAGGGGTCGGGGTCACCGGCGGGCTCGGGGTCCCGGAGGGCGAGGTGCTCGGGTCGGGGCTCTGGCTCCGACCGCCGCCGCCGGGCGAGCCGGAGGGGGCGGGGGACGTCCCGGGTTCGGGGCTCTTCCCGCCCTTCCCACCCTTCTCGCCCTTCTCCCCCGTGCCGGCGCCCGACTGCTCGTCCGACGGGGCGGGCTTGTCGTCGCCCGCCTTGCGGGTGCCCGCGGAGAAGATGGTCCCGCCGCCGCTGCTGACCGAGGTGCCGGCCATCGCCTCGTACGTCCCGAGGGCTCCCATGGAGATGGCGAAGGCGGCGCCGGCGGCCACCGCCGTGCGCTTCCAGCCCCGTACGCGGGTGCCGTGGACGGTGGCCTCGCCGAACTCCTCGTCGAACTCCTCGCCGAACTCCTCGGCCACCGCCGCCGGGACCCGGCGGGACTTCGGGCGGGCCGTCTCGCGGAGCTGGTCGCCGGTGCGCCGGAAGAAGTGCTGGATGACGGGCCCGCCCGCGGTCGCGACGACGCTGACCACACCGGCGCCCAGGATGGTCCCGTAGACGCCCATCTTCGAGGCGAGGAGGGCGGCCGCGACGGTCGCGAGGGAGCTGCCGGCGACCTGAGCCGCGCTCAGATCGAGCTTCTTCTTCTCCGGTTCGACATCGTGCGTCGCCTTCTGACCCAACGCCATCCCCTGTGTGTCCTGCCTCTCGCGCGCCTGACGCTTCCGCAGTTACTGACACCTGAGCGAAACAGATAGTTCCGTTTCTGGGGATTCTGTGAAGCAAGACACCACGAATCGGGCGCGCGTGCTGGTGGGCCCCGTCGGAGGGCAGCCCAACTCCCGCCGTCCGGGAGAAGTTCGGCGGCGCGGCGGTCCACCCAGGTGGCCCGAATGGAGTACTGTGGCGAGCCCTGGGGCCGTCCTTCCTTACGGATGTCCGGACTCGGGAGAGGGGGCCGACGGATGGAAAACGGCACTCAAAGACCGGTGATGCCGCGGTATCGCACGGGCTCCTGCTGCGCACAGTAATCGTTCGGTCACTGTGCGTGCCCAACAGGTAACCGTGCCATAACGGCGATCAAGGGCGCATGCCCGACACGCCGGTTTAACTCGGCAAGGTTGTGGCAGGCTGCACCCGGGCAGGCCACACTCGACTAGCGGAAGCAGCGACGCACGTGACGTCGGCAGGCACCACCCGGGAGGTCCCCATGCCCGAACTGCGTGTCGTGGCCGTCTCAAATGACGGCACACGACTGGTGCTCAAGGCTGGGGACAGCACGGAGTACACGCTTCCGATCGACGAGCGGCTGCGGGCTGCCGTGCGCAACGACCGCGCGCGCCTGAACCAGATCGAGATCGAGGTCGAGAGCCACCTCCGCCCCCGCGACATCCAGGCCCGCATACGGGCCGGTGCCTCCGCGGAGGAGGTCGCTCAACTCGCCGGCATCCCCGTCGACCGCGTACGCCGCTTCGAGGGCCCCGTGCTCGCCGAGCGCGCGTTCATGGCCGAGCGGGCCCGCAAGACCCCCGTGCGCCGGCCCGGCGAGAACACCGGGCCGCAGCTCGGCGAGGCCGTGCAGGAGCGGCTGACGCTGCGCGGGGCCGAGAAGGAATCCGTCCAGTGGGACTCCTGGCGCCGGGACGACGGCACCTGGGAGGTCCTCCTCGTCTACCGGGTCGCCGGCGAGCCGCACTCGGCGAGCTGGACGTACGACCCGCCGCGCCGGCTGGTCGTGGCCGTGGACGACGAGGCCCGCTCCCTGATCGGCGAGGCGGACGACCTGCCGGCCACGCCGGAGCCGAGCTTTCCCTTCGTGCCGAGGATCGCGCGGCTGCCGCGCGACCGGCCGCTGGACCGTGCCCTCGACCGCCAGCTGGAGCGGCCCTCGCCGCCCGCGCCGGATCCGGAAGAGGAACGGGACACCCTGACCAGCCTGCTGGAGGCGGTCCCGAGCTTCCGCGGCGACATGGTCGTCCCGGACCGGACGGACCGGACCGAACCCCCAGCGGAGGAAACCGAGGTGGAGGAGCCGCCGGCCCCGGCCGCCTCGGCGGGCGCGGGCTCCGCGTACGCCGATGTCCTGATGCCCCGCACCGTGGCGGGCCACCGCGACCGCCTGACAGGCACCACCGACCGCCAGGCCGAGGCCGACGGGGTCCGGCCCGGCCGCCGCGCGGCGGTGCCGAGCTGGGACGAGATCGTCTTCGGCACCCGGCGCAAGAAGCAGGAGTAGCCGGACGAGGCTGGGATGCCGTGCAGCGGCATGTGCAGCCCGTCCGGGCTTTGAGGACCGGGGTCTGGGGCGGAGCCCCGATCCTTGAGCCGCACCTGGCCACTCATGCGGGCAAATCCAGCCTCGCCGGCGTTTGAGGCGTGGGGGTCCCCCCGGACGGAGTCTGGGGGAGGGTCTGGGGCGGAGCCCCAGCGGCCGCTACTGCGGCAAGGGTCCCGTGGCCACCGGCCGGTCAGGGTCGGAGGACCACTCCGACCAGCTGCCCGCGTAGAGGTCGGAGGCGATGCCCGCCACCTCCAGTGCCAGTACCTCGTGCGCACCGGAGACGCCCGACCCGCAGTAGACCCCCACCGGGGTGTCGCCGGACACGCCGAGCGCGGCGAAGCGCTCCCGCAGGGCGTCCGCCGGCAGGAACCGGCCGTCCGGACCCACGTTCTCCGTGGTCGGGGCGGAGACGGCGCCCGGGATGTGGCCCCCGACCGGGTCGATCGGCTCGACCTCCCCGCGGTACCGCTCCCCCGCCCGGGCGTCCAGGAGCACCCCCGCGCGCGCCCGCGCGGCCGCCCCGTCCGCGTCCAGCAGTCCGGCCGGCCCCGAAGTTGGCTTGAAATCGCCCTCCGCAGGAGTCACCCGCTCGGCGGACAGCTGACCCCGCTCGGCGGTCCACGCGGCCAGGCCGCCGTCCAGCACCCGCACGTCGGGGTGACCCGTCCAGCGCAACAGCCACCACGCCCGGGCCGCCGCCCAGCCCTGGCCGCCGTCGTACACGACCACCGGGACGTCCGCCGAGACCCCGGCCCGCCGCATCACCGCTCCGAAGGCCTCCGGGTCCGGCAGCGGGTGCCGCCCGCCCGACCCGGGCGGACCTGCCAGTTCGCGGTCGAGGTCGACGTACACCGCGCCGGGCAGGTGCCCGGCCTCGTACGCCGGCCGCTGGTCGGGGCCGCCCAGCTGCCAGCGGATGTCGAGCAGCACCGGCGGCCGGGAACCGGCCAGCTCGCTCTTCAGATCGGCGACGGAGAGGATCGCAGGATTCGCAGTCATGCGGGCCATCTTCCTCCCCGCCCGCCACCCCCCGTAACAAGCCCGTCATCGGCGGGGCGTACCGATCCGGTCAACTCCGTCCCGGGCACCGACGATGCGGCCCGGTCGGGGCGCGCGGAGTCCCCGGGAGTGGAAGCATCAGCACCGGTAAGCGGTACGACGGAGGAGACGGCTGACATGACCGAGGCAGCGGAAGCAACCCGGCGCACGCCCGGAACCCCGTGCTGGGTGAGCCTCATGGTGCACAGCCTCGGGACCACCGAGGACTTCTACGCGGATCTGTTCGGCTGGGAGTACGTACCGGGGCCCGAGCAGCTGGGCCCGTACGTCCGCGCCCTGTTGGACGGCCGCGAGGTGGCCGGCATCGGCGAGATGCCGCCGGACCGGCATCTTCCGGTCGCCTGGACCACGTACCTCGCCACGGACGACGCCGACGCCACGGCCGAGGCGATCCGATCGTGCGGCGGGACGGTCGCGGTGGGCCCGCTGGACGCCGGCATCGCGGGGCGGGTGGCGATCTGCTCCGACCCGCTGGGCGCGATCTTCGGGCTGTGGCAGGCGCAGAGCCACATGGGGACCCGGCTGCACGGCGCGCCGGGCACCCCGGTCTGGAACGAGCTGGTCACCCAGGACACCTCGACGGTCGGGAAGTTCTACGAGCACGTCTTCGGCCACGAGGCGCAGACCCACTCGACGGCCTCCGACGACTTCGACTACCTGACGCTCCGCCTGGAGGGCCACCCGGTGGCCGCCGTGCACGGCGTCGGCCGCTCGCTGCCGCACGACCGGGGCCCGCACTGGATGACGTACTTCGAGGTCGAGAACACCGACGAGGCCGCCGGCCGGGTCACCGAGCTGGGCGGACGGATCATCGAGCCGCCCCGCGACGGGCTCAGCGGCCGGGTGGCCACGGTCGCCGACCCGGAAGGCGCGGTCTTCACCCTGGTCAGGTCACCCGGCCGAGCGCCAGGCGCAGCGTGATGCCGTAGCGGACGCGCAGCCGGCGCAGCTCCCACGCGGAGAGTGCGGTCACCGAGAGCGGCGGCGCCAGCAGGAAGAGGACGCGGACGGCGAGCGGCGCGCTGACGGGTGCGTCGTCGAAGAGCTGCACCACGAGCAGCGACCAGACCAGTACGGGCGAGAGCAGCGGCGGCAGCACCTCGTGGACGTCGGCGGTCCGGAAGGCGTGGTGGACGCAGAGCACCGCCGAGGCGAGCGCGAAGGGGAGGACGAAGAGCCCGGCGAGCGCCCCGAACGGGCCGATCATGCTCGCGTACGGCAGGCCGTAGGACATCACCAGGACGGTGGCGAGGAGCGATCCGATGGCCGTGGCCGGTCCGCGCAGCCGGGCGCGGTAGAAGGCCGGGCCCGGCGGGCGGGCGGACAGGACGAAGGCGGCGAGCGCGAGCGGTCCGATGACGAGGAGCAGCCCGGCGCTGATCAGCACCTCGGTGAACTTGTTCTCGACGACGCCGCCCGCGCCCTCCCGCAGCGGGTAGGACAGCACGAGCCAGCAGCCGGCCAGCAGGCCGATGGAGGTGCGGGCGATCTGGGCCCGGCGGATGGCCTCGTCCACGATCCGGTCGGGGCGGCCGGGCCGGTGGATGCGGGCCGCGAGGTCGAAGGGCGCCCGGACCACCCGGACCCAGCCGGGTCTGCGGTCCGGCGCCGGGGCGGGCGGGTGCGTGCGCCCGTACGCGGGCGCGGGTCGGTGTGAACTCACGGCGTCGTCCCCCCGTAACGATGATGATCATCGCATCATAGGACGCCTTCGCCGGAGAGCCCGCCACGGCCCAATGCCCGTGCTGCACAGGCGAGATGGGGCCGCAGGCCATACGATCCCCACAGGTGTCGTACGGCGGCACAGCCGATCGGGGGGCCGATGGATCCGCAACGCTTACTGCTCGCGCAGCCGGCCGCTGAGACGGCCGCGACGGCCCGGCGCGGCCTGCCGGACGGGCGCGGCCTGCCGGACGGGCGCGGCCGGCGGATCGCCGAGCGGTGAGCGACGGCCGGGTCCACCCCTCCGCGTCCGCCGTCGGGCACGGCCGCGTCTACCAGGCGCAGCGCGACCAGTACATCAGCGAGCACCATCACCACGCCCCGCCGCCGGGCGACTGGATGGGGCCGGTCCCGCACTCCGTCCGGGCGCCGCTGACGGCGGAGCCGGCCACCGCCCTGCGGGACCGCGTCGAGCTCCGCGCGCGGCTGCTGCACTCCGTGGCGCACGGTCGCGGCGGGCCGGCGCAGGTCCTCCACGGCATGGCGGGCTGCGGAAAGACCGCTCTGGCCCGGCACGTCTTCACCCGGGCCGTGGAGCACGAGGGTGTCGTCGGGTTCTGGGTCGACGCCTCGTCCGCCGCCTCGCTGCGGTCGTTCATGATCGGCATCGCGGCGGACCGCGGCGCGTCGCCCCCCGAGCTGGAGGCGGCCCACGCCGGCCGGCGCCCTGCCGCCGATCTGGCCTGGGACCGCCTGTCGCGCTCCGCCGAGCCGTGGCTGCTGGTCCTCGACAACGCCGACGAGCCGCACCTCCTCCAGGAGGGCGGCTGGCTCCGGCGAAGTGCGCGCGGCACCGTCCTCGTCACGACCCGCGACACCGCGGCCGAGGTCTGGCGCGACTGCGACACCCACCCCGTGGGCGTGCTCCCGCTCACGGCCGCCGCGCAGGTGCTGTTCGATCTGGCGCCCGACGCGGGGGCGCCGCAGGACTTCGAGCGGCTGGCGCGGCGGCTGGACCGGCACCCCCTGGCGCTCTCCCTCGCAGGCAACCACCTGCGCCGCCAACTGCTGGAGAGGTGGACCGTGAGCGACTACCTGGAACGGCTTCCCGAGGACCCCAGCGAGCTCCTCGACCAGGCCTCGGACCCCTCCGAGGAGCACGCCCGGGCACGGTTCAGCAGCACCTGGCAGCTCTCCCTCGACGCTCTCGACCGGCAGAACCTGCCGGAGGCGGTCACCCTGCTCCGGCTGCTGTCCTGCTTCGCACCCCAGCCGGCCACCGTCCCCCTCGCCCTGCTCGCGCCGGCCCGGCTCGACGCCACGGCCCTGCCCGACCTCGACCCGCCGCTGACCGGCGCGCGCGCCGACGCCGCGCTGCGGGGGCTCGTCGCCACCTCGCTCGTCTCCCTGCTCGACGTGCCCGGGGACCGCGGCCGCCCGCCCGTACGGGGCCTGCAGGCGCACGGGCTGCTCCTGGACACCGTCGCCGGGCGAATGCCGGCGGAGGTCCGTGACGCGCTGGTCCGGTCCGCGGCGGGGCTGCTCGAAGCGGCCGTCCCCGACGCGCCGGACGACCAGGACCTGCGCCTGCTGGCCCCGCACGCCCTCGCGCTCCTGCGCCGGTCGCGCGGTGCGGAGCCGCTCGCGCTGGTCAGGCGCCTCCGCGCCCTGTACTACGAGCGCGGCCAGTTCACCGCCGCCCTCGACCTCGCGGTGGCCACGGCGGGGTTCAGCCGGCAGCGGTTCGGCGCGGAGCACGGCCAGGCCCTCGCGGACGCGTACGAGACCGGCCGCGTCCAGAGCGCGCTGGGGCTCTTCGCCGAGGCCGAGGGGACGCTCCGCGCCGTCCTCACCGCGCGGGAGGCGCTGCTGGGTGCGGAGGATCCGCTCACCCTGGACACGGTCCACGCCCTGGGCATCGCCCTGTACGGGCTGGGGCGTTGGGCGGAGGACGAGCAGCTGCTGCGGCGCGCCCTCGACGGCCGCGAGCGGGTCCTGGGCGGCTCCCATCCGGACACGCTGGACACCCGCGGCCGGCTCGCCGAGGCGGTCGGCGAACTGGGCCGGTGGGACGAGGCCCGGTCGCTGGCCCGGACCACGCTCGAAAGTTCGGAGACGGCCCTGGGGGCCCGCCATCCGAACACCGTGCTCAGCCGGCTCGCCCACGCATGGGCCGTGGCGGGGCAGGAGCGGTGGGAGGAGGCGGAGCCACTGGCCCGGCAGACGGTCCGGGCCGCGGAAGAGGTGTTCGGGCCCGACCATCCCCGGACCCTCGCCGCCTGCCACCTGCACGCGACGGTCCTGATCCGGCTGCGCCGCTGGCAGGAGGCGGAGGAGACGCTCCGTCACGTCATCGCGGCGCGCGAGTCGATGCTGGGCACCGAGCACTCCCACACGCTGTCCGCCCGCACCGATCTCGCGACCGTCCTGACGGGCAGCGGTCGTGCGGCGGAGGCGACGTCAGTGGCCCGCGCGGCCCTCGACGGATACGTACGTACACTCGGCCGTGATCACCCGCGCACCGAGCGCTGCCGGGCCGTACTGCGCACCGCCGAGGAGGCTTCGTGAACGACGACTTCGGATTCCGCTGGCACAAGAGCACGTACAGCGGCGAGACCAACGGCTGCCTGGAGTTGCGTACCCCCCCCCAACGCGGCAAGACCCGAATACGTGACTCGAAGGACCTGACCCGGCGGCCGCTGACCTGCACCACGGAAAGCTGGATGGCCTTCGTGGCCTCGGTCGTCGCTGTCGGGTAGCGGGGCCTGACCCGGGGTCCGCTCACCAACTCGCCTTGTGCAGCGGCGCTGCACCGCCCCGGGGAGCCTTGGCGGTGACCAACAGGCCGGCGACCAGGCCCGCGAGCAGGGTGGCGCCGATGCCCCGCCAGAGGGTGGCGGTGTAGCCGTGCAGAAGTTCCTCGAAGATCGGTCCGGATATCCATGCCGAATGGCCCAGGCGGTCGGCGAGGAGAGCGTTGAGGAGCATCGCGCCGATCACCCCGCCCAGGCTCAGGGCCGCGGTGACGGTCGCCGAGACCACGCCGGCGTGCTGCGGGGCGGCGCCGTCGGTCGCGGTGGCGAAGACCGGCATGAAGGCGAGGCCGATGCCGAAGCCGGTGAGGAGCATGCCGGGCAGCACCTGGGTCACGTAGGTGCCGTTGGCCTCCAACCCGGTCAGGAGCAGCATCCCGAGGGCCGAGACCACCAGGCCCGCCACGATCAGGACGCGGGGCGCGACACGGTTCAGCAGACGGGCGGAGACCTGGGTGGAGCCGATTGCGACCGCGGCGGCGAAGGGCATGAAGGCCGCTCCGATCCTGATCGGCGGGTACCCGAGGCCGTTCTGCAGGTGGAAGATCAGCACCGAGGACGCGGCGGCGGTGCCGACGCCGGCCAGGAGCACGGCGAGGACGCAGCCGAGGCGGTCGCGGCCCCTGACCGTCGGCAGCGGGCCGGACGGGGCCGACGTCCTGGCGTGCAGCCACAGGAAGACCCCGAGCAGGCCGGCGCCCGCCACGAACAGGACCACGATCAGGAGGTCGCTCCACCCGCGCCCGCCGACCTCGCTGAGGCCGTAGGTGACGGCGGCGAGCCCGGCGGTGCCGAGCAGCACCCCGAGCAGGCCGAGCCCGTCGAAGGGGGCTCCGGTGGGGCCCGGGCGCTCGTGCAGCAGGGTGAACGCGCCGATCAGGGCGATCACGGCGATGAGGGCGCCGCCGAACAGGAAACCGCGCCAGCCCAGGTATTCCAGGAGCGATCCGCCCACGAGCAGCGCCAGGGCGGATCCGCCGCCGGCGATCGCGGCGTAGATCCCGAAGGCCCGGCGGCGTTCCCTCGGATCGGTGAAGCCGCCGACCACGAGGGCCAGCGCGGACGGTGTCACCAGCGCGGCGAAGACGCCCTGGAAGGCGCGCGCGGTGATCAGCGTGGCGGGATCGCCGGCCAGGCCGGCGAGCGCGGAGGCCGCAGCGCATCCGGCCAGGCCGATGATCAGGGCGAGTCTGCGCCCCATGCGGTCGGCGAGGCGCCCACCGATCAACAACAGGCAGCCGAAGGTGAACACGGGGGTCTTGAGCATCCAGCTCACACCGTTGACGTCCAGGTGCAGGTCCGCCTCGGCGAACTGCGCCGCGATGCCGAAGGTCGTCGCTTCGAGCAGCACCATCAGCTGCGCCAGGGCGATGACCGCCAGACCCCACCACCGCGTGGGGTGCGGGGACTCCGCGACCGGGGGCGGTCCGAAGCCCTGCCCGGGGGCGGGGTACGCCGGGGCCGTCGGAGCGTACGCGGGCGGCGGGGCAAGCGGCTGCGGCGGTACGGGTGCGGGTGTGGCACGAGGGTCCGGCTGCGGTACGGCGGCCTTCTCGAAGGAGGGCCCGGCGGGCAGCTCGGGGGCGAAGTCCAGCAACTGGGCCGCATGGCGCCCCAGTTGGGCCAGCACCGCACCCGGCAGCCATTCCGCGGCCTGATCCGTCGCCGTGCGCGCGGCGATCTCCTGGGGGGTGGGCCGCCGGGCCGGGTCCTTGTCCAGACACGCGCGGACGAGGTCGACCAGCGACTCCGGTACGCCGGTCAGGTCCGCCTCCTCCTCGGCGACCCGGAACAGGTGGGCGTTCAGGCCGGTGTCCGTGGCCCCGAACAGCATCCGCCCGGTGGCGGCGTAGACGAGGACGGCGCCCAGGCAGAAGACATCGCTGGCGGGAGTGAGTTCGAGGCCGCGGACCTGTTCCGGCGACATGAAGCCCGCCGATCCGATCAGCATGCCGGTCCGGGTGTGCAGGCTGTCCCCGCCGAGGCTGTCCATCGCCCGCGCGATCCCGAAGTCGATGACGCGCGGGCCGTCGACGGTGACCAGGACGTTGGACGGCTTGAGGTCCCGGTGGATCAGGCCCGCCCCGTGCACCGCCTGCAGGGCGAGGGCGAGGCGGTTGGCGAGGGTGTGGACCGAGTGCTCGGGCAGCGGCCCGAAATCCTCGGCGACCACGGTCTGCAGGTCGGGCCCCGGGATGTACTGGGTCGCCACCCAGGGCACGGCGGCCTCGGGGTCGGCGTCGAGCACGTCCGCCGTCCAACTCCCGCCCACCCGCCGGGCGGCGGCCACTTCCCGGGCGAAGCGCGTACGGAACTCCGGGTGTCCGGCGTGCTCGGCCTGTACGACCTTCACGGCCACGGTGCGCCCGCCCTCGGAGCGGCCCAGATAGACCAGGCCCATTCCGCCGGCGCCCAGCCGGGCGATGAGGCGGTACGGGCCTATGCGGGCCGGGTCTCCGGCGATCAACTGGTCCACGCCAGCAAGTTAGTCCAACTATCCAAAAGGCGTGGGACGATCAGCCGAATCGCGCCGCTCCTCGATCAGCGGTTCCTACCTTCCGACCTCCATCGGCAGGATCCGGCGCGGCTTCCCCGGAGTTCCCTGGCGCTTGCGCCACTCACGGGGATACCCCACGGACACCTCTTCGAAGCGGACGCCCTCGTGGTGGGTGGTCCGCGGGATGTGGAGATGGCCGTAGACCATGGCGGCCACGTTGAACCTGCGGTGCCAGTCGGCGGTCAGCCGGGTGCCGCACCACATGGCGAACTCCGGGTACCACAGGATGTCCGTCGGATGCCGGTCGAGCGGGTAGTGGTTGACGAGGACGGTGGGCAGGTCGTCGGGGAGTTCGGCGAGCCTGCGCTCGGTCTCCGCGACCCGGGCCCGGCACCAGGCCTCGCGGCTCGGGTAGGGGTCGGGGTGCAGCACGTACTCGTCCTTGCAGACGACTCCGGTGCTGTGCGCGTAGGCCAGTCCCTCTTCCTTGGTGGTGCAGCCGGCCGGCAGGAAGGAGTAGTCGTACAGCAGGAACAGCGGCGCCACGGCCACCGGGCCGCCCGGCCCGTCCCAGACCGGATAGGGGTCCTCGGGCGTCGTCACGCCCAGCTCGCGGCACAGCTCGACCAGGTGCTCGTAGCGGTCGACGCCGCGCAGGGTGACCGGGTCGCTCGGGTGGGTCCACAGCTCGTGGTTGCCGGGGGCCCAGACGACCTTGCGGAAGCGGTTCGCGAGGGTCTTCAGGCACCACCGTATGTCGGCGACCGTCTCCGCCACGTCCCCGGCCACCAGCAGCCAGTCGTCGTCCGAGCCGGGTGCCATCCGCTCGACCAGGGCGCGGTTCTCGGCGTAGCCGATGTGGAGGTCGCTGATGGCCAGTAACTGTCCGGTACCGCCGGAAGTCATACGTCTCTCCTCCTGGCACTCCTGGAGTGCCGGCCGAGCCCTCCGCTCAAGGGCCACAACGGGTCTTCAGACCGAGGCGGGCGGTGGGGACGTCAGGTCGCGCGGCGTGCCGCTGCCCATGCCCATTTCCGTCTCGGCGTTCTCCTCGATCCGGGCCATGGCGGCGCGGAGAACGGGCGGCGCCATGAGCGACGTCACGATCGCGACGAGGATGATGATGGTGTACGTCTCGGGGCCGAGAATGCCGAGCCGCAGCCCCACCATCGCCACGATAACCTCGATCACCCCTCGGGAGTTCATGCCCGCCCCGAGCGCGAGGGCCTCCCACCGGTCCAGCCCGCTCAGCTTCGCGCCGATGTAGGCACCCGCGAACTTGCCGAGGACGGCGACGGCGAGCACCGCGCACGCCGCGGCCAGAACGGCGGGCCTGGCCAGCGCGGTCAGGTCCATCCGGATGCCGGCCGTCGCGAAGTAGATCGGGGCGAGGAAGGCCAGCACGGTGGTACGCAGCGGGAGGAGCTTCTCCCGGTCCAGCTCCTCACTGGTTCCGATCAACACGCCGCACACGAAGGCGCCGAAGACCGCCTCCAGCCCCAGCGCGTGCGTCGCCGCCGAGCCCAGCAGAACGATCAGCGCCGCCACGGCAACGGTCGGCCCCGGCTCCGGGGACCGGTTGGCCGCCCTCAGCGCGATCCTCACGACGGGGCGGCCCACCAGCAGGGCGAACAGCACGACGCCCACGGGGTACAGCAGGGAGGCGGCGATCGTCCCGGTGGTCAGCCCGACCGTCGCCATCGCCGAAACGACGGAGAGCAGGAACCAGCCGACGACGTCGTCGACCACGGCGGAGGCGAGCGTCAGTTGTCCGACCTCGCGGTGCAGGAGGTTCATGTCCAGCAGCGTCTTGGCGATCACCGGGATCGCGCTGACGCACATGGCCACTCCGAGGAACAGCGCGAACACCATCGGATCGGTGCCGCCCGGCAGCAGCGAGGAGGGCAGCAGGAGCCCGGTGGCAACGCCGAGCCCCAGGGGCAGGAGCAGACCGGCGAGACTCACCCGGACCGCGGTGGCCCCGCGCCGTTTGACGAGGTCGAACTTCAGCTCCATGCCCGTGACACCGACGAGCAGCAGAACACCCAGCTGCCCCACCGCATCGAGCAGGTGCATCTGCGCGGCCTGCTTCGGCAGCAGCCAATCGGCGAATCCGGGCACCACATGACTCAGGACCGAGGGCCCGAGGAGCACCCCCGCGAACAGCTCACCGACGATCGCGGGCATCTTGAACCACGCGGCGAGCTGCCCCAGGGAGAGGGCCAGAAGCAGAAGGAGCGCCAACTGCAGAAGGAGCACCAACAGCGAGTGGTGGGCCATGGTCGGCACGGGTATGGAGCTCATCTCACATCACCTCGGATCGCGGCCGTCGAGGCGCATCGCCGCCCCGGCGATCCAGTCTGCATGCCGCAATGGCGGGCAAGAACCGGCAGGGTGAACGAGCCGGTCAGGCGTGGTTGACCGGGAGGACGTCCGGGGAGAGGGCGCCCGCGTGGGCCGAGGTCGAGGTCATGCGGCGGAGGTGGTGGCGGCGGCAGAGGACCTCGTAGCCGATCTCCTCGGCCGGGCGGTTCACGTCGCCGACGACGACCTGGGCGCCCTCGACGACCATCTCGCCGCCCACCGTGCGGGCGTTGTGCGTGGCGCGGGCGCCGCACCAGCACAGGGCTTCCACCTGGAGCTGCTCCAGGCGGTCCGCCAGTTCGATCAGGCGCTGCGAGCCCGGGAAGAGCTTGGTGCGGAAGTCCGTCGTGATGCCGAAGGCGAAGACGTCCAGGCCGAGGTCGTCGACGATCCGGGCCAGCTGGTCGATCTGGGCCGGGGCCAGGAACTGCGCCTCGTCCACGATCACGTAGTCCGCCTTGCCGCCCTTGGAGAGCTGGGCGACCAGGTACGCGTACAGGTCCATGCCCTCCGGTGCCTCGACCGCCTCCGTCACCAGGCCCAGACGGGAGGACAACTTGCCCTCGCCCGCCCGGTCGTCACGGGTGAAGATCACGCCCTGCAGCCCCCGCGCGTCGCGGTTGTGGGCGATCTGGAGAGCCAGAGTGCTCTTTCCGCAGTCCATCGTTCCGGAGAAGAACACCAGCTCGGGCATGGGAAGTACGGGACCTTTCGGGTCGTGGGCAGCGGGGGGTGGCAGGCAGGGAGGCGGAACGGGGTCGGTCAGGTGCGGATCTCGAGCAGCGGGACGAGCTGTTCGGCCGCGGTCATCGAGCCGTGCATGCCGACGAGGGCGGACTCGTTGGGCTCGTTGCGCGAGGCGGTGATGGCGACATCGGCCTGGGCGGCCGCGACCACGTCGCCGATCCGCCCGAGGACGCGCTCGTCGCACTCCCCCGGCGTACCGAACCAGCCCAGTTCCAGGGCCTCTTCGCGGCTCGCGATCCAGAACCTGTCGCCGAGGACCTCGCGCCACACGGTCAGGACGTCGGCCTCGGCGCCCGGGACGGCGTACACGTGCCGGGCCCGGCCCTCGCCGCCCAGCAGGGCCACGCCCGCGCCCAGCTCCCAGTCCTCGTCGTAGTCGATCCGGGAGTCCTCGTCGAAGGGGACGTCGACCATGCCGTGGTCCGCGGTCACGTACAGCGCGGTGCGCGGCGGGAGCTGCTCGGCGAGCCGCTGGACGAGGCGGTCCACGTACATGAGCTGGCCGCGCCAGGCGTCGGAGTCCACGCCGTGGCGGTGGCCGGCCCCGTCGAGCTCGCTGTAGTACGTGTACACGAGCGAGCGGTCGCCGGCCGCGAGGCGGTCGGCCGCGAGGTCCATCCGCTCCTCGCCGGTCATCCGGCCGAGGAAGGTGCCGCCGCTCAGCGCGATCTTGGTGAGCGGGGTGGTCTGGAAGGTCGGTGAGGACACCTGGGCGGTCGCCACGCCGGCCTTGTCGGCCAGCTGGAAAACGGTCGGGTACGGCTGCCAGGGCTTCGGCGAGGTCCACGGCTGCCAGCGGAGCTGGTTCATCAGCTCGCCGGTGGCCGGGTTGCGCACGGCGTAGCCGGGCAGGCCGTGCCGGGCGGGCGGCAGGCCGGTGCCGACGGAGGCCAGCGAGGTGGCGGTGGTCGCCGGGAAGCCCGCGGTGATCGGGCGGCCGGTGCCGCCGCGCGAGCTGCCGAGGAGGGAGGTGAGGTACGGGGCCTCGTCCGGGTGGGCCTTGATCTGCTCCCAGCCCATGCCGTCGACGAGGAAGACGCAGTTCCGGTCGGCCGGGGTCAGCTCCGGGATGGAGGCGCTGAAGCCCGGTACGCCCTGGCCGGCCACGAGGGTGGGCAGCAGGTCGGCGAGCGAGCCGGCGCCGTACTCGGGGGCGGGCGCGGCGGCGAGGTCCAGCAGCTCCGGCTCCTCCGGCCAGTCCTGCCAGTTCTGCGCTGCGGGGTGCGCCATCAGCGGGCGGAGGGGGAGGAAGTGGCTGCAGTCGCTTCACTGAGCGCCTGCGCGAAGACCAGGGTCTGGCGCACCGCCTCCGGGCCGTCGCCCGCCTCGCTGACCCGCAGGCTGAGGTCGTCGGCGGTGGAGTTGCCGGTGTAGCCGTGGTCGGAGTCGCAGTTCGGGTCGCCGCAGGCGGCCGGCTCCAGGTCGATCCGGGAGACCGCGCCCCAGCCGATGGTCAGGACGACCTCGCGGGGCAGGGTGCCGGGGGTGTAGGACTCCGGGTTGGCCACGACGCGGCTCAGCACCACGGAGGAGATGCTGGAGAGCTTGACCGACTCGGTGGAGGTGGTCGCGTACGGGGACGGGGACCCGGCGTCGGCGGCCTGCTCGTCGGTGTGGCTGACGATGAAGCGGTTGCCGGTCAGGACCAGCACGGTGACGTGCCGGCGCACCTCGTTGGAGTCGAAGGTCGTCTCCTGGTGGACCAGGTACGACGAAATCGGCTCGCCGCCGACCGCGGCCTCCACGGCCTCGGCCACGAGGGCCGGGTAGTAGCCGCTGCGCTCGATCGCCGTGCGCAGCCCCTGGGTCGTCGTACCGGATTTCGCCATGAGGTCCATCCTAAGGCCCGTACGGGGCACCCCGGCCTACGCCGTTCCCGCTCAGTAACTGGGGAGGGTCCGCGGCCCGAGGTCGCCGCGGGCGGGCGGGTGCGCGACCCGGACCGTGGCGCTGAGTACGGACAGGCCCTCGGTGGCGACCACCACCGGTTCCAGCGAGACGCCGATCACCTCGGGGTGGTCGTCCACGAGGCGGGAGAGGCGCAGGAGCAGCTCCTCCAGGGCCGGGGTGTCCACGGGGTCGCTGCCGCGCCAGCCGAAGAGGAGGGGCGCGGTCCGGATGGACCGGATCAGTCCGGCGGCGTCCCGGTCGGTGGCGGGGACCAGCCGGTGGGCGGTGTCGCCGAGCAGCTCGGAGGCCACGCCCGCGAGCCCGAAGGAGAGGACGGCGCCCGCGGCCGGGTCGATCACGGAGCGTACGACGGTGTCGACCCCGCGCGGCACCATGGGCTGGATCACCGGCTGGAGCTCCGCCGGCTTTCCGAGCGCCTCGGTGAGCTCCTCGTACGAGAGCCTCAGCTCGGCCTCGTCCCGCAGGTCGAGCCGTACGCCGCCCAGGTCCGCGCGGTGGCGCAGGTGGGGGGCGGTGGTCTTGAGGGCCACGGGGTAGCCCAGTACCCCGGCGGCCCTGACCGCCGCGTCGGGGCTGGGCGCGGGCAGGGTGGGCTGGACGCGGATGCCGTACCGCCCGAGCAGCTCGCGGGCGTCCCAGTCGGTCAGGGTCAGCACGGCCTCGCCGTCGACGCCGTCGAGCAGCCCGGCCAGCTGGGCGGCGGTGCCGGCCTCGTCGATGTCCTCGTACTCGGGCACCTGGCCGACCTCGGCGTTGGCCCGGCGCCACTGCCCGTAGCGGACGGCTTCGGCGAACGCGCGCACGGCGCGCTCGGCGGCCGGGTAGCTCGGGATCCTGCTGCCGAAGCCGGGCTCCGCCCGGAGCGGCATTTCCAGCCCGTCCGGCTTTTGAGGACCGGGGTCTGAGGCGGAGCCCCAGGAGCCCCGCCCGGCGGAAAGCGCCTCGACCAGCTCGCCGAGCTCCACGTGCACGACCGCCACCGGCTTGCCCGGATGCTCGGCCACCGCGGAGCGAAGCGCATCGGCCAGCTCCTCCACCGGAGCCTGCTCGTTCACCCACGGGATCGCCGTGACGACGACCGCGTCGTTGGCGTCGGAGGCCAGCGCCTCGGTCAGCGACGCGCGGAACTCCGCCGGCGAGGCCGCCGTGGTCAGGTCGATCGGCGGCAGCGGCCGCAGGCCCTGGGTCAGGCAGGCGTCGTAGGTGAGGACCCCGAGGGACTCGGAGTTCCCGAGGATCGCGATCCGGGGTCCGGCGGGCAGCGGCTGCGAGGCCAGCAGCAGGCCGACGTCCACCAGCTCCGTCACGGTGTCGACCCGGATCACGCCGGCCTGGCGCAGCAGGTCGGAGACGGTGGCGTCCGGCAGCCGGGTGTCCGGGACGACGTGCCCGGCCGGGGTGTGGCGGCCGCCCCTGGCGACGACCACCGGCTTGACGGCGGCCGTCCGGCGGGCGAGGCGGGTGAACTTCCGCGGATTGCCCAGGGTTTCCAGGTACATGAGGGCGACGTCCGTCGCCTCGTCGTCGTACCAGTACTGGAGGATGTCGTTTCCGGAGACGTCGGCCCGGTTCCCCGCCGATACGAAGGAGGACAGCCCCTCCCCGCGCCGCAGCAGGGCGGAGAGCAGGGCGATCCCGATCGCCCCGGACTGCGTGAACAGGCCGGTCCGGCCGCGCACCGGCATCGGCGCGGGGGTCAGCGAGGCGTTGAGCTCCACCTCCGGCGCGGTGTTGATCACCCCGTAGGCGTTCGGACCGATCAGCCGCATCCCGTACGAGCGCACCTGGCGCACCAGTTCGCGCTGGCGGGCGAGTCCGTCCGGTCCGCTCTCGCCGTATCCGGCGGACAGTACGACGAGCCCCTGGACCCCGTGCTCCCCGCAGGCGGCGACCGCCTCGGGGACCCGGTCGGCCGGGACGGCGATCACGGCGAGGTCGACGGGGGCGCCGATGGCGCCGATCGCGGGGTAGGCCCGTACGCCGTCGAGCAGATCGCGGGTGACCGCCTCGTTGACGGCGTAGAGGTGGCCGTGGAAGCCGCTGTCGCGCAGGTTGCGCAGGGCGGCCGCGCCCACGCCCGCGAGGGAGCGGCTGACGCCGACCACCGCCACCGAGCCGGGGGCCAGCAGCCGCTGCACCGAGCGGGCCTCGGCGCGCTGTTCGCGGGCGCGCTGGACGGCGAGGGACTCGGCGGTGGGTTCGAGGTCGAGGGTGAGGTGGACGGAGCCGTCCTCGAAGCTGCGCTTCTGCTCGTAGCCGACGTCCGTGAACACCTTGATCATCTTGGTGTTGGCGGGCAGCACCTCGGCGGCGAACCGGCGGATGCCCCGCTCCCGGGCCACCGCGCCGATGTGTTCGAGGAGCGCGGAGGCCACCCCGCGGCCCTGGTGGGCGTCCTGGACGAGGAAGGCGACCTCGGCCTCGTCGGAGGGCCCGGTGGCGGCCCGGCCGTCGGCGCCGATGCGGTCGTAGCGGACCGTGCCGATGAACTCCCCGCCGATGGTCGCGGCGAGGCCGACGCGGTCCACGTAGTCGTGGTGCGTGAAGCGGTGCACGTCGCGGTCGGAGAGCCGGGGATAGGGGGCGAAGAAGCGGTAGTACTTCGACTCGTCCGAGACCTGCTCGTAGAAGCTGACCAGGCGGCCCGCGTCCGCGGTGGTGATGGGCCTGATCCGGGCGGTGCCGCCGTCGCGCAGGACGACGTCCGCTTCCCAGTGGGCCGGGTACGAGGGATCCGACTCGGTGGTCATGCGGCGATCTTAAGGCCAGGACTGGCCGAATAGCTCCTGCGCGGCGCATCGAGCAAGCTAGGGCAAACCAGTGCAAGCTGGGGAAGGTCGAACGGCGGAGGATTGGGGCCGAAGGTCGGTCGGAGCATTCCGGGCGTCGTGAGAGACTGGTCTAGACAACCGTAAGAACCTGAAGGGCATCACCATGGCAGAGCGCCGCGTCAACGTCGGCTGGGCCGAGGGCCTGCACGCTCGTCCCGCCTCGATCTTCGTCCGTGCGACGACCGCTTCCGGCGTCCCGGTGACCATCGCGAAGGCCGGCGGCGACCCCGTCAACGCCGCTTCCATGCTGGCGGTTCTGGGCCTGGGCGCCCAGGGCGGCGAGGAGATCGTCCTCGCGTCCGACGCCGACGGCGCGGAGGTCGCGCTGGACCGCCTCGCGAAGCTGGTCGCCGAGGGTCTCGAAGAGCTTCCCGAGACCGTCTGACCCTTCGGGTCGGGTTCGACCTCACGCAGTCCACGCGGCGAAGCCGTGGTCACCGGAGTTCCGGGGGCCACGGCTTCGCTGTTTCCGCGACGGAATATCCGGGCCGGCGGAAATAAGGCAGCACCTGAATTCGGCTCCGCGAAATCCGGCTCCGCGGGAATGCGGAACGGCCGGGCCGCTAATTCGCGCCGATACCGGTCCTTTGTATACGGGCTCTGTTAATGCCGGCCGCTCGACATGTTTACGGCAGGTTGCGAAGTGCTCACCACGGTCCGGAGCCGCAGCCGGTGCGCGCCCGCCGCCCGGTCGGCGTGCATCGCGGTCAGCGCCCGGGCCCGTTCCGCGTCCCCGCGCGCCACCGCGTCCACGATCGCGCCGTGCTCCGCCCAGGACTCCACCGGCCGGACCGGCGCCTCCACCACGTACATCCACGCGACCTTGTGCCGCATCTGGGTGAGCAGCGCGATCAGCCCGGGGCTGCCGGAGGCCTGGGCGAGGGTCTCGTGGAACCAGCCCCCCAGGGACCGCAGGTCCTCCCCCTGGCCCCGCCTGGCCCGTTCCTGGCCCAGCCTGACCAGTCCGCGCAACACCTTGAGGTGGGCCTCGGTGCGCCGCCTGGCGGCCCTGGCGGCGGCGAGGGGCTCCAGCAGCATCCGCAGCTCCAGCAGGTCGGCGGCCTCCTGCTCGGTCGGCTCGGCCACGCAGGCACCCGCGTGCCGGCGCGTGGTGACGAACCCCTCGGACTCCAGGGTCCGCAGCGCCTCGCGGACGGGGACGCGCGAGACCCCGTACCGGCGGGCCAGCACCTCCTCGGTGAGTCTGCCGCCCGGTTCGAAGACCCCGGAGACGATGTCGTCGCGAATTGCCGTGCATACCGCGTGCGCAGGAATACGCAAGACCGAACCTCCGCCTATTTCCGACTCGCACCCTCATTGGACACGCGTGCGCGTGCTGCGACTCTATTGCAACACACGATAATTTCCGAGAGCGGTCGAGAATGCGAAACATTTGCACGCGGACAACGCGAAGGCCCCGGCTCGGGGAGCCGGGGCCTTCGGTGAAGCGGCGAAGCGGTGGTGCGGTCCGCGGACGCGGGCGCCTTCGGGTCAGAGGCTGACGCCGTGCGAGCGCAGGTACGAGACCGGGTCGATGTCCGAACCGTACTGGGAGCCGGTGCGGGCCTCGAAGTGCAGGTGCGGGCCGCTGGAGTTGCCGGTGGAGCCCGACAGGCCGATCTGCTGGCCCGGGGTCACCTGCTGGCCGACGGAGACGCTCAGCGAGGACATGTGCCCGTACTGGGTGTAGGTGCCGTCGTTGTGCTTGATGACGACGTTGTTGCCGTACGCACCGCCCCAGCCGGCCTCGACGACGGTACCGGCGCCCACCGCGTGGACGGAGGTGCCGGAGGCGGCGTGGAAGTCGATGCCGGTGTGGCTGCCGGAAGACCACATGCCGCCGCCCGCGTGGTACTGCGTGCTGACGTACGAGCCGTCGACCGGGGCGACGAAGGTGTTGAGGCGCTTGCGCTCCTCCTCGCGGGCGGCGCGCTCGGCGGCCTCGCGCTCGGCCTTCGCCTTGGCCTCGGCGAGGCGCTTGGCCTCGGAGGCCCGCTGCTTGGCGTCGGCCTCGGCCTGCGCCTGCGCGGCGGCGTGCTCGGCGGCGCGCTGCTGGGAGGCGGCCTGGTCCTCGATGTCGCCGGCGAGCTCCTCGGCGACGACGACGGCGTCCAGCCCGTTGTCCTGGATGGTGTTGCCGCTGCCGCTGTCCGCGGCGAAGGCCGGACCGGCCAGGGAGCCGACGACGCCCGTGGTGGCGAGGGCGGCGATGCCGGCGTAACCGGCGGTCTTGCGGCTCAGACGACTGGAACCACGGTGCTTACCGGCGGCACGACTGCCAAACGCCATGAAGGGGTTGATCCTTTCCTTCCCTCTCGCCTACCGGGTTAGCTGACGGGTTCGGAGCAGGAAGGTCTCCTACGGGCCTCCTCTTGCGAGGCGGTCCGATTCACCCCAGGGACTGATGTGGGTCCCCGGCTCCCCAGGCTCGCGCCTGACGGGGACTCGGCGATCGCTGCCCGGTGCCGCGGATGCGGCGGGTACAACTGACGGACAGCACGGCCGACGCTAGGCGGATCATCAGTCAATCGCCAAACAGACACGCCTTTTTGTTGCGTACGCCACATCACATACAAGCAACCACACCATCAAACGGACAAAAGGGGCCCCGGCGGGCAAGCCGCCGGGGCCCCTCACGCCGATCGCGGATCGGCCTTCAATTGACCTTCGGTCCGGCGCCAGTTGGACGCCGGCCGAAACGTCAGTTGGTGACGACGCTCACGTCGCCGATACCGAGCGCCCGCACCGGTGCCTCGATCTGCGAGGCGTCGCCCACGAGGATCGTGACCAGCCGGTCCGCCGGGAAGGCGGCCACGACCGCGGAAGTCGCCTCCACCGTGCCGGTCGCGGCGAGCTGCGCGTACAACTGCGCCTGGTAGTCGTCCGGCAGCTCCTGCTCGACCTGGTCGGCCAGGGTGCCGGCGACCGAGGCCGCCGTCTCGAACTTCAGCGGGGCCACGCCCACCAAGTTCTGTACCGCCACGTCCCGTTCGGCGTCGGTCAGGCCGCCCTCCGCGAGGGTGCGCAGCACCTTCCAGAGGTCGTCCAGCGCCGGGCCGGTGTTCGGGGTGTCCACCGAGCCGCTGATGGCGAGCATCGAGGCGCCCTTGCCGTCGGCGGTCGAGCGCAGGACCTGGCCGAAGGAGCGCACGCCGTAGGTGTAGCCCTTCTCCTCGCGCAGCACCTTGTCCAGGCGGGAGGTGAGGGTGCCGCCCAGGCAGTAGGTGCCGAGCACCTGGGCCGCCCAGACCCGGTCGTGCCGGTCGGGCCCGATCCGGCCGATCAGCAGCTGGGTCTGGACCGCGCCGGGGCGGTCCACGATGACCACGCGGCCGGTGTCGTCGGCGGTCACCGGGGGCACCGGCAGGGCATCGGCGAAGTTGCCCGTCCAGGTGCCCAGGGTGTCCGCCAGCACGGCGTCCAGGTCGATCCCGGTCAGGTCGCCGACGACCACCGCGGTGGCGGTGGCGGGGCGCACGTGGGCCTCGTAGAAGGCGCGTACGGCGGCGGAGTCGATCCGGGCGACCGTCTCCTCGGTGCCCTGGCGCGGGCGGGACATCCGCAGGGAGGCCGGGAAGAGCTCTTTGGAGAGCTGCTTGGCGGCGCGGCGCTGCGGGTTGGCCAGCTCGTGCGGGATCTCGTCGAGCCGGTTGCGCACCAGCCGGTCGACCTCGGAGTCCGCGAAGGCGGGGGCGCGCAGTGCCTCGGCGAGCAGGCCCAGCGCCTTGTGCAGGCGGGAGGCGGGGACCTCCAGGGAGACCCGGATGCCCGGGTGGTCGGCGTGCGCGTCGAGGGTGGCGCCGCAGCGCTCCAGCTCGGCCGCGAACTCCTCGGCGGAGTGCTTGTCGGTGCCCTCGGACAGCGCGCGGGCCATGATGGTCGCGACCCCGTCCAGGCCCTCGGGCTCCGCGTCGAGCGGGGCGGCGAGGTTGACCTCGACGGCGACGACCTGCTGGCCTGGGCGGTGGCAGCGCAGCAGGGTCAGGCCGTTGGACAGGGCGCCGCGCTCGGGGGCCGGGAAGGCCCACGGCTGCGGCTCGCCGGCCTGCGGCCGCGGGTGGAAGGTCATCGTGACGGCTGCGGTGTCGCTCACTGCTCCGCCCCCTCGTTCTCGTCGGACTCGGCGTTCTCGTCGGACGCTTCGGACGCTTCGGACGCTTCGGACACCGGCAGCGGCTCGTAGACCAGCACCGCGCGGTTGTCCGGGCGCAGCCGGGCCGCCGCCACGGCCTGCACCTCCTCGGCCGTGATGTCCAGGACGCGCTGTACGGCGGTCAGCGCCAGCTGCGGGTCGCCGAACAGGACCGCGAAGCGGCACAGTTCGTCGGCGCGGCCGGCCACCGTGCTCAGCCGGTCCAGCCACTCCCGCTCCAGCTGCGCCTGGGCGCGCTCCATCTCCTCGGCGGTGGGGCCCTCGGCGGCGAACCGCGCGAGCTCCTCGTCCACGGCCGCCTCGATGTCGGGCACCTCGACCCCGCCGGAGGTCTTCACGTCCAGCCAGCCCAGCGAGGGCGCGCCCGCCAGGCGCAGCATCCCGAATCCGGCCGCGACGGCCGTCTGGTCGCGGCGGACCAGGCGGTTGTGGAGCCGCGAGGACTCCCCGCCGCCCAGGATCGTCAGCGCCACGTCCGCCGCGTCGCAGTCGCGGGTGCCGTCGTGCGGGAGCCGGTAGGCGGCCATCAGCGCGCGCGCCGGGACCTCCTCGACGATCTCCTCGCGCAGCTGCTCCCCGATGATGTCGGGCAGGGAGCCGTCGCGGGGCGGCTGCTTGCCGTCGTGCGCGGGGATCGTGCCGAAGTACTTCTCGACCCAGGCGAGGGTCTTCTCCGGGTCGATGTCGCCGACCACGGACAGCACCGCGTTGTTCGGCGCGTAGTACGTACGGAAGAAGGCGCGCGCGTCCTCCAGCGAGGCCGCGTCCAGGTCGGCCATGGAGCCGATCGGGGTGTGGTGGTACGGGTGCCCCTCGGGGTACGCCAGCGCGGTCAGCTTCTCGAACGCCGTGCCGTAGGGGACGTTGTCGTACCGCTGGCGGCGCTCGTTCTTGACGACGTCGCGCTGGTTCTCCATGGACTCGTCGTCCAGGGCGGCCAGGAGCGAGCCCATGCGGTCCGCCTCCAGCCAGAGCGCGAGCTCCAGCTGGTGGGTCGGCATCGTCTCGAAGTAGTTGGTGCGCTCGAAGCTGGTCGTGCCGTTGAGGGAGCCGCCGGCGCCCTGGACCAGTTCGAAGTGTCCGTTGCCCGGCACGCTCGCCGAGCCCTGGAACATGAGGTGCTCGAAAAGGTGAGCAAGGCCGGTACGGCCCTTGACTTCGTGACGCGAGCCGACGTCGTACCAGAGGCAGACCGCGGCGACCGGGGTCAGGTGGTCCTCGGAAAGCACCACGCGCAGGCCGTTGGCCAGCCGGTGCTCGGTCGCTGTCAGGCCGCCGGAGCCGGCCTGGGCTGTGGCCGTGTGACCCATGGGCATGTGGTCCCTTCGATCGCGATGCAGAGATTTCTGTCAGACCTGCCACTGTATGCAAGCGCGTCGGTTGCCGGATAAGTTCCCGGGTCACTCCCCCAGCTCCGTCTGGGGGGACCCCCGGGGTCGGAGTCGGCGTTGTCGGTGCCTCGGGCCACAATGGTCCGCGTCAGACCCCCCAGCACACTCATTCTTGGTTAAGGAGCCGCGCAGCGATGGCCCGCCGCAGCACGAAGACCCCGCCGCCGGAGGATTTCGAGGAGAAGATCCTCGACATCGACGTCGTCGACGAAATGCAGGGCTCCTTCCTCGAGTACGCGTACTCGGTGATCTACTCCCGCGCCCTGCCCGACGCCCGCGACGGCATGAAGCCGGTGCACCGGCGCATCGTCTACCAGATGAACGAGATGGGTCTGCGCCCCGATCGCGGCTATGTGAAGTGCGCCCGCGTCGTCGGCGAGGTCATGGGCAAGCTCCACCCGCACGGTGACGCGTCGATCTACGACGCCCTCGTGCGCATGGCCCAGCCCTTCTCGATGCGGCTGCCGCTGGTCGACGGCCACGGCAACTTCGGTTCGCTCGGCAACGACGACCCGCCGGCCGCGATGCGCTACACCGAGTGCAAGATGGCCGACGCCACGTCTCTGATGACGGAGTCGATCGACGAGGACACCGTCGACTTCACCGCCAACTACGACGGCCAGGAGCGGGAGCCGGTCGCGCTGCCCGCCGCGTACCCGAACCTGCTGGTCAACGGCGCGTCCGGAATCGCGGTCGGCATGGCCACCAACATGCCCCCGCACAACCTGGGCGAGGTCATCGCGGCCGCCCGCCACCTGATCCGCTACCCGCAGGCGGACCTGGAGGCGCTGATGCGCTTCGTGCCGGGTCCGGACCTGCCCACGGGCGGCCGGATCGTCGGCCTCTCGGGGATCAAGGACGCCTACGAGAACGGCCGCGGCACCTTCAAGATCCGCGCGACAGTCGCCGTGGAGAACGTGACGGCGCGCCGCAAGGGCCTGGTCGTCACCGAACTGCCCTTCACGGTCGGCCCCGAGAAGGTCATCGCGAAGATCAAGGACCTGGTCGGCTCGAAGAAGCTCCAGGGCATCGCCGACGTCAAGGACCTCACCGACCGCTCGCACGGCCTGCGCCTGGTCATCGAGATCAAGAACGGCTTCCACCCGGAGGCCGTCCTGGAGCAGCTCTACAAGCTGACGCCGATGGAGGAGTCCTTCGGCATCAACAACGTGGCGCTGGTCGACGGGCAGCCGCTCACGCTGGGCCTCAAGGAGCTGCTGGAGGTCTACCTCGACCACCGCTTCGAGGTCGTCCGGCGGCGCAGCGAGTTCCGCCGCACCAAGCGCCGCGACCGCCTGCACCTGGTCGAGGGCCTGCTGGTGGCGCTCATCGACATCGACGAGGTCATCCGGCTCATCCGGGACAGCGACAACTCCGCGCAGGCCAAGGCCCGGCTGATGGAGCGGTTCTCGCTGAGCGAGATCCAGACCCAGTACATCCTGGACACCCCGCTGCGCCGGCTCACCCGGTTCGACCGGATCGAGCTGGAGTCCGAGCGCGACCGGCTGACCGGCGAGATCGACGAGCTGACCGGGATCCTGGAGTCCGACACCGAGCTGCGCAAGCTGGTCTCCACGGAACTGGCGGCGGTCGCGAAGAAGTTCGGCACCGAGCGCCGTACGGTCCTGCTGGAGTCGGCGGGCACCGCGGTGGCGGCGGTTCCGCTGGAGGTCGCCGACGATCCGTGCCGCGTGCTGCTGTCCTCGACGGGCCTGCTGGCCCGTACGGCGAACGGCGACCCGCTCCCGGAGGAGGAGGGCGGCGCCCGCGCCAAGCACGACCTGATCGTCTCGCAGGTCGCGGCGACCGCCCGGGCCGAGGTCGGCGCGGTCACCTCGTACGGGCGGCTGCTGCGGCTGTCGGTGATCGACCTGCCGCAGCTGCCGGACACGCACGCCGCGCCGAACCTGGCGGGCGGCGCCCCCCTCTCGGAGTTCCTCTCCGGGCTGGAGGCGGACGAGAAGGTGATCTGCCTGACCTCGCTGGACGAATCCTCGCAGGGCCTGGCGCTGGGCACCGAGCAGGGCGTGGTCAAGCGCGTCGTGCCGGACTACCCGGCCAACAAGGACGAGCTGGAGGTCATCACCCTCAAGGACGGCGACCGGATCGTCGGCGCGGTCGAACTGCGCACGGGTGAGGAGGACCTGGTCTTCATCACCGACGACGCCCAGCTGCTGCGCTACCCGGCGGGCCAGGTGCGCCCGCAGGGCCGCCCGGCGGGCGGTATGGCGGGCATCAAGCTCGCCGAGAACGCCAAGGTGATCCACTTCTCGGCCGTGGACCCGGCCCGGGACGCGATGGTGTTCACGGTGGCGGGCTCGCACGGGACGCTGGACGACTCGGTGCTGTCCGGGAAGCTGACCCCCTTCGACCAGTACCCGCGCAAGGGCCGGGCCACGGGCGGGGTGCGCTGCCAGCGGTTCCTGAAGGGCGAGGACGTACTGGTGCTGGCCTGGGCGGGCGGTTCCCCCGTCCGCGCGGCCGCGGCGAACGGCACTCCGGCGGAGCTGCCGGCCGTGGACCCGCGGCGGGACGGCTCGGGGGCCGCGCTGCCGGCGGGCGTCGCGGCTCTGGCCGGGGCCGCGCTGTAGGACGGAAGTCGCCATTCAGGTGGTACGCCCAACGGGGGACGTACCACCTGAATGGCGACTAGTGTTTTCCCTCTTGGCACTGGTGGGTGGGGGAGAACAGAGCTGATGAGTCGTCGCTCGGGCGGAGTGATCGGGGACTGGGCGGAGACCCAGCGTCGGATGCAGCAGACGCAGGTGATCCAGCAGCGCCAGGCGGAGCGTCGGCGGCGGGAACAGCAGGCCGCCGACCGGCAGCACCGCGAGGCCGAGGCCCGCCGGCGTACGGAGCGCATCGAGGCGGAAGTCGCCGCCCTGCAGAGCCTGCTGGCCGCGGGGTGCCGGGCACCGGCGTTCCGGACGGCCGGACTGGTCCGGTCCGAGCAGCTCGAACCCTTCAATCCGGGCACGCTGGCGCACACGGTGCCGATGCCGCAGCTGCAGCAGTTCCAGCAGCAGAGCGCGGGCTGGACGCTCGGCTCGAACCGGCGGGCGCAGGCCGAGCGCGAGGCGCACGCCCGGTACACGCAGGCCTGGCAGGCCGCCCATGCCGCGGAGCAACAGCGACAGCAGCAGCTGGCGGCGTACCGGCAGCAGTACGACCGCTGGGCGGCGGAGCAGCTCGCCGGGATACGCGCCCACAACAGCGGGCTCACCGAGTTGGCCGGGGCCCTGCGCGCGGGCGACGCGGAGGCCGTGGTGGAGTACTTCTCCGCGGCCCTGTACGCCTCGACGGCCTGGCCCGAGGCGCTGCCGAGGCAGGTGGCCGCCGCGTACGACCCGGGGGCGCGCCAGCTGGTGCTGGACTGGGAGCTGCCGGGGTACGCCGTGGTCCCGGAGGCCAAATCGGTCCGGTACATGCCGAGTACGGGCCAGGACAAGGAGACGGCCCGCCCGGCCACGCAGCGGCGGGCACTGTACCGGGACCTGCTGGCGCAGTGCGTACTGCTGGTGGTGCGCGAGCTGTACGCCGCCGACGAGTTCGGCGTACTGGACTCGGTGGTGGTCAACGGCTTCGTGGACGCCCACGATCCGGTGACGGGCCGGGAGGCACAGCTCGTGCTCGCCACGCTGTCGGCAGCCCGGCCCGCCTTCGAGGGGCTGCGGCTGGAGCAGGTCAGCGCGGTGGACTGCCTGGTGGAGGGGTTGCGCGGGCAGCTGTCTGCGCGGCCGGACCAGCTGACCGCGGTACGGCCCGGGCGCAGGCCCGACGAGGTCGGTGGCGGGGTCGTCAGCCACGGCGGGCACGCGGGCGGCGACCAGGACGAGCCCGACCTGTTCGAGATGGACCCGATCGCCTTCGAGAACCTGGTGGCGGAGCTCTTCCGGGCGATGGGCATGGAGGCGCTGACCACCCAGCGGTCGGGCGACGGCGGGGTGGACATCGAGGCGAACGACCCGTCCCCGATCACGGGCGGACGGATCGTGGTGCAGGTCAAGCGCTACCGGAACACCGTGTCGCCCACGGCGGTACGGGATCTGTACGGCACGGTCCAGGACAAGGGGGCGAACAAGGGGGTGCTGGTCACCACCGCGTCCTTCGGGCCCGGGTCGTACACCTTTGCCAACGGCAAGCCGCTGGAGTTGGTTCCCGGCGACAAGCTCGTGGAGCTGCTTCACCAGTACGGGTTGCGGGGACGCCTGGGAGGCGGCGCCACCGCGGGCATCCCGGCGCAGCGGACACCCGAGCCGGCCCCTTCCCCGGACCACAACGTGCTAGGCATGTCCTGGTCGGGCGCGGTCGCGCTCGACGTGTGCGCGCTGGTCTGCACGGGCAACCGGGTGCTGAGCGAGGACCACTTCGTCTTCTTCAACAACCCCCGGACCCCAGATGGTTCCGTACGGGCGCGGGCGCACGCCGCGCCCGACAAGGCCGCGCTGGAGGTCGCCTTCGACGCGCTCCCCCGGGAGGCCGACCGCCTGGTCCTGGTGGCCGCGATCGACCCGGAGGTCGACCCGCACGCCGACCTCGCCGGTTTCACCGATGCCCGGATCCGGCTCCTCGACGCGGCGGGATCGGAGCTCGGGCAGCTGGAGGTCTCGGACGGCCGGGCCGGCGAGACCGCGCTCGTCCTCGGGTCCTTCCGGCACCGCGCGAACGGCGACTGGGACTTCGTGATGGGCGGCAAGGGCTACCGGGGCGGCCTGGAGGACCTGCTGCGCGAGTACGGCGTCGAGGTCGCCTAGCCAGTACTGCAACGGTCTTCGGTGTGAGGGGCTATCGGGCTCTGGCGCTGGTCGTAACGCAAGGCAGCTCCGGGATCCGACACTTCGGATCCCGGAGCCGTCCCGGTCTCAACGCTCAGAACCTGTCCAGGGCTTCGTCCAGCACGTTCGCCGAGGCGTTCGACTGCTCCACCCCGAGGCTGGCGACATTTGCGGCGGAGCTGTTGTCCCCGTTGACGCAGATCTGCTGGATCGTGTTCGACTGCGCCTCGTTCGTCTGCGTCACGTTCGACTGCGTCACGTTGCCGAAGACGGCGACTGCGACGTTCACCGGGAAGATGTAGTCGGTGGACGTGTTGCTGGCAGCAGCTGCCTGCGTGCACTCCCTGGAGGCGCCGTCCGTGTCGGAGCCGACGGCGGAGGCAACTCCCGCCCCGACCATGCTGAGGCTCCCGATCATGGCGGCCACAAGAGCAGCCTTGCGAAGCTTGCGCACAACATCCCCTTCCTGCCTTAACGGCACGTTTCCGGATTTACCGGACATCACGGTTGCGCACTGTATGTGACAATCAGCCCCCGTTTGGGGAAACACGCCGACCCGCCTGCCACGACGAACCTGGTCTCGTGAAACTGATGTCTCGCCTCCGCAACGGGCCGCCGGGTCCAGGTTCTAGTGGGTCTCCGCCGCCTCCGCGGTCTCCTCGGCCTCGGATGAGGAGGCGGGCGGCTCGGGCTGCGCGACGTAGCGGAGGATGCCCCACATGCTCTCGGGGCGCGCGTCCTGCGGCGAGGCCTCGCGGCATTCCGCCAGCTCGCGCAGGAGTCCGGGGCCGTCGGTGCCGGAGCCGATCAGGACGAGCTGCGTCAGGCGCTCCTCGCCCCGCCCCCAGGGCCCCGGGGCGAAGCGGAGGAAACGGCCGACCGCGTGGACCTCGTACCGCTCCTCGTGCCCGGGGACGCCGAAGTAGACGAAGCCCTTGATCCGGTAGAGCCCGGCCGGTCGGCGGTCCAGGAAGTCGATGAAGCGGCGCGGGGAGAGGGCCTGCTCGGAGACGAACTCCGTGCTCTCGTACGCCGCGTGCGCGTGCCCGCAGTGCTCGTCTTCGTGTTCGTGGTCCTCGGCCTCCGCGATGAGGTCCTCGAAGGAGAGCTGGCCGCGGGTCTCGGTCCAGGGGCGGCGGTCGAAGAGCAGTTCCGGGTCGATCCGCCCGTAGTCGGCCCCGACCACGGGGGTGCCCGGAGCGCAGAGCGCGGCGAGCTCCCCCTCGATGCGGGCCCGTTCGGCGGAATCGACCCGGTCGGTCTTGTTGAGCACCACCAGGTCGGCGACGGCGAGGTGGCGGTCCGTCTCGGGGTGCCTGGCCCGGGACGCGTCGAACTCGGCGGCGTCCACGACCTCGACCATGCCGCCGTAGCGGATGGCCGGGTTCTCGCTGGCCATCAGCATCCGGATCATCTCCTGGGGCTCGGCCAGCCCGCTCGCCTCGATGACGATCACGTCGATCCGGTGGACGGGTGCGGAGAGCTTCTCCAGGTACGCGTCCAGCTCGCTGCCGTCGACGGCGCAGCACAGGCAGCCACCGCCGAGCGAGACCATGGAGTCCCCGACCTGGCCGGCGACCGACATGGCGTCGATCTCGATCGACCCGAAGTCGTTGACGACGACTCCGATCCGGGTGCCTCCGCGGTTGCCGAGGAGATGGTTCAGCACGGTGGTCTTGCCGGATCCGAGGAATCCGGCGAGGACGACGACGGGGATGGGCTGCCTGCTGTTCACCCGGTCGATCGTAGTCAGGCGCGGTCAGCCGAGCGGAGGCACCGGCTGGGGCGGGGTGGGTCCGGTGTAGCGGGCGGCCGGGCGGATGATCTTCGAGTCGGCGGCCTGTTCGAGGATGTTCGCGCTCCAGCCGACCACGCGGGCCGCGCAGAAGGTCGGGGTGAACATCTCGCGCGGGAGCCCGCACAGCTCCATGACCACGCCCGCGTAGAACTCCACGTTGGTGTGCAGTTCGCGGCCCGGCTTGAGCTCCGCGAGGATCGCCTCGACCTGGCGCTCGACCTCGACGGCGAAGTCCACGAGGGGGCCGCCGAAGCCGCGGGCCATGTCGCGCAGCATGCGGGAGCGGGGGTCCTCGGTGCGGTAGACGGGGTGGCCGAAGCCCATGATCCGGTCCCCCGCGAGGACCCGCTCGCGGATCCACGGCCCGATCCGGTCCTCGGTGCCGATGGCGTCCAGCGTGTCCAGGGCCCGGCTCGGGGCGCCGCCGTGCAGTGGGCCGGAGAGGGCGCCTATCGCCCCGGTCAGGCAGGCCGCGACGTCGGCGCCGGTGGAGGCGATCACGCGGGCGGTGAAGGTCGAGGCGTTGAATCCGTGGTCGATGGTGGAGATCAGGTACCGCTCGACCGCGCGGGCCTTGGCCGGGTCGGGCTCCTGCCCGGTCAGCATGTACAGGTAGTTGGCGGCGTACGGCAGGTCGTCGCGGGGATCCACCGGCTCCAGGCCCTGGCCCAGCCGGTGCAGCGCGGTCAGCAGGGTCGGTACGGCGGCGCAGGCGGCCAGCGCGTCGGCGGCACGCCGAGCGGGATCCAGGTCGTACACCGGGCGGAAGCCGGCGGAGGCCCCGAGCAGCGAGAGCGCGGTGCGCAGCCCGGCGAGGGGTCCGGAGAGGGCGGTGGCCCGCGCGAGGGCGGGGAGCGCAGCCCGCACCTCCTCGGGAAGGCGCCGCAGCGGGGCGATTTCGGCGGTGAAGGCGGCGCGCTCGGCGGCGTCGGCCGGGAGCGTTCCGCGGAACATCAGGTGCCACACGTCCTCGAAGCTGCGGCTTCCGGCGAGTTCGACGGCCGAGTACTGGCGGTAGTGGTAGAAGCCCTCACGGCCCCGGACATCACCGAGCTCGGTCTCGGCGACCACGACTCCCGCGAGACCGCGAGGTCCTTCGATGGTGCTGTCAGTGGTGTTCATGGATCGACCATCGATGATTGATGCAATCCTTGTCAATATTGATTGAATCAATATATGTAGGGTGTCGTGCATGAACGAAGAGCGACGGCTCACCACCCGCCAGGCCGCCGAGCTGCTCGGGGTGAAGCCCGCCACGGTGTACGCCTACGTCAGCCGCGGCCAGCTCACCAGCAGGCGCGATCCGGTCGGCCGCGGCAGCAGTTTCGACGCGGGCGAGGTGGAGGAGCTGGCCCGGCGCAACCGGCGCGAGGCGGCGGCGCCCGCCGGGGAGCTCTCCGTACGCACGGCCCTCACGCTCATCGAGCCGGACCGGTACTACTTCCGGGGCGTGGACGCGGTGGACCTGGCCTCGCGGTACGCCTACGAGGAGGTCGCGGAGTGGCTCTGGACGGGCACGCTCCCGCGCGGGGCGCGCTTCACGGCTCCGGCGGAGCCCCTCGCCGCGGCCCGGCGGGCGGTGGCCGCCCTCCCGGCGCACAGCGGACCGATCGACCGGCTGCGGGTGGCGGTGGCCGCGGCGGCGGTGGCGGACCCGCTGCGCTTCGACCTGTCCGAGGAGGCCGTACTGGGCTCCGCGCGCTGCCTGATCCCCACGCTGGTCGGGGCCCTGCCCGAGGCCGGGCCGGCCGGATGGGCCGGGGACGGCCGGATGGCCCGGCAGCTGTGGTCGCGGCTGACGGCGCGCGAGCCGGATCCAGACGCGCTGGCCGTGCTGGACCTGGCGCTGGGGCTGCTGGTCGACCACGATCTGGCCGCCTCCACCCTGGCGGTACGGGTGGCCGCCTCGGCCCGGGCCCATCCGTACGCGGCGGTGTCGGCCGGACTCGGCGCGCTCGAAGGACCGCTGCACGGCGCGGCCGGCCGGCTCGCGCACCGGATGCTGGTCGAGGTCCTGGAGCGGGGCGGGGCCGCTCCGGTGGTGGCGGAGTACCTGCGGGCGGGGCGGCGGGTGCCGGGGCTCGGCCACCGGCTGTACAAGGGCGAGGACCCGCGCGCGCGGGCGCTGTTCGCCCGGCTGGAGGGGCTGCCGCAGGCCGGCCCCGCGCTGGGTGCCGCGCGGGAGGTGGCGGCGGTGATGGCCCGGCAGGGCGGGCTGCACGCGAATGTGGACCTGGCGCTGGCGGTGCTGACGGTGTCGTGCGATATGGGGGCGGAGGCCGGGGAGACCGTCTTCGCGGTGGCGCGCACGGCGGGCTGGATCGCGCACGCGCTGGAGGAGTACCAGGAGCGGCCGCTGCGGATGCGCCCGAGCGGGGAGTACCAGGGGCCCCGCCCGCCGCAGCCGATGCCGTGACGGGCGGATCCGCCACGGGGCGGCGGTCCGGCCGCGGCGTCAGGTCCGCAGCCAGACCGCCGTGTCCTGCGGGAGCAGCCCCGTCCCGTCAAGCGCGGAGCTGCCCAGCAGGAGACTCGTGTGGGCCGGCAGCGGAACCGGCTGCTCGGACAGGTTGACCACGCAGACCAGCCCGTCGGGGCGGGCGAAGGCCAGCACCCCGGGCGGCGCGTGCAGCCACTCCAGCGAGCCGCCGCCGAATCCGGCCGCCGCCCGGCGCAGCCCGAGGGCCGTCCGGTAGAGGGTGAGCATGGAGTCCGGGTCGCCGTCCTGCCGGTCGGCGGCGTAGGCCGGCCAGTCGGCGGGCTGGGGCAGCCACGGGTCGTTCCACGGCTCCGCGGTCCACGGCAGCGGGACCCGGCAGCCGTCCCGGCCGGGGTCGCTGCCGCCGGACCGGAAGTGCATCGGGTCCTGAATACGGCTGAGCGGTATGTCAGCTTCCGGCAGGCCCAGTTCCTCGCCCTGGTACACGTACACGGCGCCGGGCAGGGCCAGGGTCAGCAGGGCCGCGGCCCTGGCCCGCCGGGTGCCCAGCTCCAGGTCGGTCGGGGTCCCGAAGGCCTTGGCGGCGAAGTCGAAGCCGGTGTCGGCGCGCCCGTACCGGGTGACCGTACGGGTGACGTCGTGGTTGCAGAGCACCCAGGTGGCCGGGGCCCCGACGGGGGCGTGCTCGGCGAGCGTCTCCTCGATGGAGGTGCGCAGCCGCTCCGCGTCCCACGGGCAGCTGAGGAAGGAGAAGTTGAAGGCGGTGTGCAGCTCGTCGGGGCGCAGGTAGCGGGCGAAGCGCTCGGAGTCCGGCAGCCAGACCTCGCCGACGAAGATGGCGTCGTACGCGTCGGCGATGGCGCGCCACGAGCGGTAGATGGTGTGCAGGTCGTCGCGGTCGATGTAGGGATGGGTCTCGCCGGGCCAGGGCTCCGGGGAGCGCCCGGCCAGATCGGGCAGGGCCGGGTCCTTGGCGAGCAGGGCGGCGGAGTCGATCCGTACGCCGGACACGCCCCGCTCGAACCAGAAGCGCAGCACCTCCTCGTGCTCGCGGCGGACGGCGGGGTGCTCCCAGTTGAGGTCGGGCTGCTGCGGGGTGAAGAGGTGCAGGTACCACTCCCCGTCCGGTACCCGCGTCCAGGTGGCGGCGCCGTTGAACTGCGAGGGCCAGTCCCCCGGCGGCAGTTCGCCCTGCTCGCCGCGGCCGGGCCGGAAGTGGAAGAGCTCCCGCTCGGGGCTGCCCGGTCCGCCGGCGAGGGCGGCCCGGAACCACGCGTGCCGGTCGGACACGTGGTTCGGGACGATGTCGACGATGGTCCGGATGCCCAGCTCGCGGGCCTCGGAGATGAGCTTCTCGGCTTCGGCCAGGGTGCCGAAGGCGGGGTCGATGGTGCGGTAGTCGGCGACGTCGTAGCCGCCGTCGGCGAGCGGGGAGAGGTACCAGGGGGTGAACCACAGGGCGTCCACGCCGAGTTCGGCGAGGTAGGGCAGGCGGGCCCGGACACCCGCGAGGTCACCGGTGCCGTCCCCGTCGCCGTCGGCGAAGCTGCGTACGTACACCTGGTAGATGGCGGCCGAGCGCCACCAGTCGGAAGCCGGCACGTCGATCCTTTCAGCCCTTGAGGGAGCCTGCCGTCAGGCCGCTCATGATGTTGCGCTGGAAGATCAGGAAGATGATGAGCGTGGGCGCCGAGGCCATCGCGAGCGCGGCGATGAGATGGTTCTCGGGAACTCCCGTGGACAGCGAGTAGATGCCGACGTTGAGCGTCTGGAGCGACGGGTCGGGGAGCGTGAGCATCGGCCAGAGGAAGTCCTTCCAGACGCCGACGATCGCGAAGATCGACACGACGCCCAGGATGGGCCGGGACATCGGCAGGACGACGGAGCGCAGGGTGCGGACCGCGCTCGCCCCGTCGATGGCGGAGGCGTCGAGGATCTCCTGGGGGATGGAGTCGAAGAACCGCTTCAGCAGGAAGATGTTGAAGGCGTTGGTGACGGACGGCAGCCAGATCACCCAGGGCGTGTTGAGCAGGTTCCGCTCGATGAGCGGCATGTCCAGGACGGTGAGGTACTGCGGTACGACGAGGACGGTCGCCGGGATCATCAGGGTCGCCAGCATCATGCCGAGCACGGCCTTGCCGAGGACGGGCCGCAGTTTGGACAGGGAGTAGGCGGCGGCCACGTCGAGGACCAGCTGGAAGGCCAGGGCCCCGAGGGCGTAGTAGAGGGTGTTGAACAGCAGTCCGGCGAGGTCCATGACCTTCCAGGCGGCGGTGTAGTTGGCGGTGTGCAGGGAGTCCGGGACCAGGGTCGGCGGGACCAGGGCGAACTCCTGGGTGCTCTTGAGGCCGTTCGCGGCCATCCAGTAGAGGGGGCCGAGGAAGACGAGGGTGAAGCAGGCCACCACCAGGACGAGGGCGGTCCAGTAGAGGACCTTGCCCCGGGTGCTGCCGAGTCGGGCGGGCGATATCAGCGTGCGCTCTGCCATGGGAGGGGCTCCTTGTCAGCTCTCGTTGTCGCGGCTGAGGCGGACGTAAAGGGCGGAGAAGCCCGCGAGCAGGACGAGCAGGCACAGGCCCAGGGCCGCGGCGCCGCCGTACTGGTTGAAGCTGAAGGCGTACTGGTACATCAGGACGACGACGGTGGTGGTCGAGCCTTCGGGGCCGGCGCCGCCGGTCAGCAGGAACGGTTCGACGAACACCTGCATCGTCGCGATGATCTGCATCAGCAGCATGAGCGAGAGGATCAGCCGGGTCTGCGGGATCGTGACGTGCCAGATCTTGCGCAGGAGGCCCGCTCCGTCGAGCTCGGCCGCCTCGTACAGCTCGCCGGGGATGCCCTGGAGGGCGGCGAGGTAGATCAGGGTCGCGCCGCCCATGTTCATCCAGGTGGAGGCGATGACGACGGAGAGCATCGCGGTGTCGGTGGATTGCAGCCAGTCCTGCGCCGGAAGGTGCAGGAATTCCAGCGCCCTGTTGAAAAGGCCGTAACCGGGGTCGTAGAAGTACTTGAAGAGCAGGATCGAGGCGACCGGCGGCATCATCACCGGCAGGTAGACGAGCAGGCGCAGATAGCCCTGCGCGTGGCGGAACTCGTTGAGCACGAGGGAGACCACGAAGGGGAGCGCGAAGCCGAGGAGCAGGGCGAGGCCGGTGAAGAGCAGGGTGTTGCGCCAGGCCTGCCAGAAGCCCGGGTCGCCGAAGACGTAGGCGAAGTTGTCCCAGCCGACCCAGCGGATGGCGCCGCCCTCGGTCTTCTGGAAGGCCAGCAGGAACTCCCGGACCATCGGGTACCAGGAGAAGAAGGAGAAGCACAGGACGGCGCCGATCAGGAAGCCGTGGGCCGTGAGGTTCCGCTTGAGCGCCCGGAGGAACTCCGCTCGGGAGGCCTGGGGCGGGGTGGGGGCCGACATCGCCGCTCGTCGCTCCTTGTGGGGTCGTCGCCGTCGGTACGCGGGAGGGGGCGGCCGGGGGTCCTCGCGAGCGGGCCGGGAGGACCCCCGGGAGCGGTTACTGGTTCCCCAGTACCTGGTTGACCGCCTTCTCGGCGTCCCCGAGGAGCTGGGCGGGGTCGGCGTCCTTGTTGGTGAGGACCCCCGACATCACCTTGTCGAGCACCTTGTAGACCTCCTGTGCCTTCACCGGCTCCGGCTTTCCGGGTACCGGGGCGTCCAGGAAGGACTTGAAGTTGGCGACCGGCATGGTGGCGCTCGCCGCCTTCAGCGCGTCGTCCTCGGCCTTGCTGGCGCCGGTGAAGAAGGCGGGCTGCGGGAGGCCGACCGGCAGGCCGTCGGCCTTGCTGCGGTCGTACCGGAACTGCCCCTTGCCGACCGCGAGGGTCTTGAAGTTCAGCCAGGCGACGGCTGCCTTGATCTTGTCGGGCGAGCCGCCCTTCTTGATCATGTAGCCGTTGCCGCCGGCCAGGGTGGCGGCGCCGCCGGGGATGGGTCCCATGCCGAAGTTCTCGTACTTCGCGCCGAGCTGCTGGACCATGTAGGTGATGTCGTCGGGTGCGGCGAGGAACATGCCGAGCTTGTCCGAGGCCATCTGCTTCTGCAGGTCGCCCCACTTGAGCAGCTGGGTCTTGCCCATGCTGTCGTCCTGCCAGCGCATGGCGTGGAGGTTGTCGACGATCTGCCGGCCGGTGGCGTTGTTGAAGGCGGCCTTGCCGTCGGCGCCGACGATGTCGCCGCCCAGGCCGTACATGGTGGCCGTGTAGTGCCAGCCGCCGGTGTTCTCCACGCTGTACTCGCCGAAGCCGGCGACGCCGTTTCCGAGGGCCGCGATCTTCTTCGCGGCGGCCCGGACCTCCTCCCAGGTGCGGGGCGGGGTGTCGGGGTTGAGGCCCGCCTGCTGGAAGAGCTTGCGGTTGACCAGCAGGCCCATCGTGTAGTTGCTGGTGGGCAGGCCGTAGAGCTTTCCGTCCTGCTTGAGGACGCCCAGGACGTTCTGGTCGATGTCGCCGAACGCGGGCACCGAGGCGGGGGTGACGTAGGCCGAGATGTCCTCGGCCCCGTCGTTGTCGAGCACCTGCTTGAGGTCGGTGAAGTAGGCGTAGAACACGTCCGGCTGGGACTTGGCCTTGAGCATCGCGGTGAAGCGCGGGGGCTCCAGGCACTGGCCGGGGGTGGAGCGGCCCTCGATCGTGACGTTCGGGTAGGTCTTGTTGAACTCCGCCACGTCCTCCTTCCACTCCTTCAGTTCGGCCGCCTTCGCCGCGGGCGGCATGCAGTCGATGGTGAGGGTGACCTTGGCCTTCGGGTCGAGCGGGGCAGTGGCGTCGGCCGAACCCCCTTCGGCCGGGGGCTTCTTGCCGTCGCCGCTGCTGCTCGTGCCGCAGGCCGCGAGGGCGGTGACGGCGAGCGCGGAGACAAGGGCGGCCGCGACGGCGCGGCGGACGTTGGTTCTCATCGGTGGTCCCCTTCGAGCATCGAGCAGGAGGCATGGGGCGAGCGCGGCACACTCAACCACCGCCCACAGAAGGACGCAATATCTCGTGTAAATTTCGTAAGAGATTGACAGCCGTCGCGGGAGGGTCGTGCACCGAACGCAAAAAGGGCTCCGGAACGTCGGTGGACGACGTTCCGGAGCCCTGGGCGCGATGCGCGAAGGCAGTACGGGCGCTACCCGCGCGGGGCCTGCGCGGTGGAGCCGCGGACCACCAGCTCCGGCTCGAAGAGCAGTTCGCCGGGCTGGACGGCCGCGCCCTGGATCTGCGCGGTGAGCAGCTCGACCGCGGCCCGGCCCATCGCCTCGATGGGCTGGCGGACGGTGGTCAGCGGGGGCTCGGTGCAGTTCATGAAGGCCGAGTCGTCGTAACCCACCACGGAGACCTCGCGGGGCACGTCCAAGCCCCGGCGCCGTGCGGCCCGTACCGCTCCGAGGGCCAGCGGGTCGCTCGCGCAGATGATGCCGGTGACCCCGCGGTCCAGCAGGCGGGAGGCGGCCGCGTGCCCGCCCTCCAGGGAGAACAGGGCCCGCTCCACATGGGCTTCGGGCAGCTCGGTGCCGGCCGCGGCGGCCACCGCCTGGGCGGCCACCAGCTTGCGCAGCGAGGGCATGTGGTCCGGCGGGCCGAGCACCAGGCCGATCCGCTCGTGCCCGAGGGAGGCGAGGTGGCGCCAGGCCTGTTCGACGGCGACTGCGTCGTCGCAGGCCACGCACGGGAAGCCGAGGTCCTCGATGGAGGCGTTGATGAGCACCACCGGAACCTTGCGCTCCGAGAGCAGCCGGTAGTGCTCGTGCGGGGCGTCGGCCTGCGCGAAGAGGCCGCCGGCGAAGACCACTCCGGACACCTGCTGCTGCAGCAGCAGTGCCACGTAGTCGGCCTCGGAGACCCCGCCGGTGGTCTGGGTGCAGAGGACCGGGGTCAGCCCCTGCTGGGCCAGCGCACCGCCGATGACCTCGGCGAAGGCCGGGAAGATGGGGTTCTGGAGCTCGGGCAGGACCAGCCCGACCAGCCGGGCCCGCTCGCCGCGCAGCTGGGTGGGGCGCTCGTAGCCGAGGACGTCGAGGGCGGTGAGCACGGACTGGCGGGTCGCCTCCGAGACGCCCGGCTTGCCGTTGAGCACCCGGCTGACCGTTGCCTCGCTGACTCCCACCTTCTTCGCCACTTGAGCAAGTCGTCGCGTCATGAGCGCAAGAGTAGCGCAAGCCATGCAAGTGGCTTGCGGTTCGAAGGGGCGGGGCACCCCGGGTGCCCCGCCCCTCGCCCCTAGGGCAGCAGGTTGATCTTGAACGTCGAGGTCGTGTTCCGCACGTCCACGGCGTTGTCGCTCATCTTGAGGTTGTGCAGGGTGACTTCACCGACCGCCGGTCCCTGCCCCGCCTCGGGCATCTCGTTCGCCCAGAGGCCGAAGCCGGACTTCGCGTCGAAGGCGTCGCCGCTCTTCTTCGCCCCGGTGATGGTGATGTCCTTCAGGACGGTGTCCTTGATGGGGTTGACCGGCTGTCCTCCCACGTACTGCGTCTGGAACATGATTCCGCTGTACGTCGGGTCGACGATGTCGACATTGTTGATCCGGATCCCCTGGAACACCTTCGAGGCCGAGAACAGCCAGATCCCGGGGAAGGTCTGCGCCCCCCAGAAATGGCCGCCGGACCGCACGATCGAAATGTTCTCGAAGGTCGTGGGATCCGTCCCGAATCCGTTCATCGGGTATCCGAAGTCCAGCGAGCTGATGGTGATGCCCGAATAGACGAGGGTGTCGGCGATGTGGATGTTCCGGAAGGTGTTGTTGAAGCCGCCGTAGACGGCGACACCGGCCGCGCGCCAGGTCAGGATCGTGGTCAGGTTCTCGTAGACGTTGTTCTTCATGTCCGAGCCGCCCGCGTCGATCGCCGAGAACAGCGCGAAACTGTCGTCGCCCGTGGCCCGCGCCTCGTTGTTGGTCACGAGGTTGTCCGTGCTGCCGTTGGTCATGTTGATGCCGTCGGCGAACATGTCGCGGATCCGGGAGTTCTTGATGGTGATCCGGTCGGTGTTGGCGCCCCAGTAGAGGCACACCATGTGCTCGTTCCAGATGTTGTCGATGGTGATGTCGGAGACGTTGGAGAAGTCGAAGACCTTGCCCGGGCCGTCGATGCGCGAGGTGTAGTTGCCGAAGTAGGCGAAGCCCGAGAAGGACGAGCCCTTCGCGGTGCCCTCCGCGCGCCAGCCGATGTCGGTGTTGTCCTGGGACGCGGGCGCGTGGAAGCGGGTGAACCACGGTCCGGCGCCGACGACCTGCACGGCCTTGCCGTACACCTGGAACTTGCTCGCCGTGTCGTACTCGCCGGGCGGCAGGTAGACGCCGACGAGCTTGCCGGTCGTGTCCATCCGGACCTTGTCCAAGGCGTTCTGCACGTCCTGGTGGGTGAAGCCCGCCGGCACGGTGTAGGTCGCCGGGTCCGGGTTGGGGAGGGCCGTGGCCTGCTCCAGGCTCACGAAGTCGATGGCGTAGGCGGAGGTGTTGGCCGCGTCCTTCTGGAGGCGGATCCTGCTGCCCTGCGGGACGGTTTCGCCGAGCAGGATGTTGGCCTCGTCATAGATGTGCCGCGGTGCGCCGGAGCCGGGCGAGTTGCCCGGGGCGGCCTCGGCGCCGTACAGCCAGGCGTACTTGGAGGTCAGCGGCAGGGTCTTCCTGAAGGCGCCGTCGACGTAGACGTTGATGGTGGAGTCGATGCCTCCGCCGCCCGGGGCGTCCGGGATGGAGAAGCGGGTGACCAGGGTGTTGGTGGCGGCCCGGGTGGTGAACTCCACGTACTCGCCGGTCGCGTCGAGGCTGACCGCCCTGCGGCCCGAGGCCTCGCCCGCGAGGTCGCCGATGGTGCGGTTGGGTCCGAGCACCGTCGCTCCGCCGCCGACGACCCCGTCCTCCGCCTCGTACATGTCGAAGGGCATGTTCGCCCCGCGGCCCACGAAGAGGGGCTTGGTGGAGGTGTTGTTGCCGCGCTTGACGGGCAGTTCGTTGGCGTCGTCGGCCAGGACCACCTTGACGGTGTACTTGCCGTTGACGGCCGGCCAGCTGCCGAGCGCGACGGGGGCCGTGGCGGCGCCGGCCGCGAGGGCCCCGCTGAAGGAGCCCGTCAGGGTACGGACGGTGGCGCCGACCGCGTCCTGGAGGGTGAGGGTGACCCCGTGCGTGCCGGAGGCGGCGGCCACGGTGCCCTGGTTCCGCACGGTGACCGTGAAGGCGACCGGCTGCCCGGCCGAGGGGGCGCCGGGCGACCAGCTCACTGCCGAGGCGACCAGGTCCGAGCTGGCGACCGGGCGGACCACGAGCGGGGAGCCCGTGAAGGTGTTGTTGGTGTCGTTCTGCTCGACGACCGTGTTCGCCTCGTCGACGACCGCGCTCAGCGGGTAGGTGCCCGCGTCGCGCGGGCCGATCCCGGCGGTGACGGTGACCGTGGCGCCCGCAGCGAGGGCGGGCACGTCGGCCGTACCGACCTTGGTGCCGCCCAGCCGGAAGGCGACGGCGGTGGCGGCGGCCGGGGCCGGGCCGCTGTTCCTGACGGTGGCGGAGAGGGTGACGGGGTCCGACTCCACCGGGCCGGCCGGGGTCGCGCTCAGGGCGGTGATCTCCAGGTCCGGATTGGGCGCCGGGACGCCTATGACCTGGAACTCGGCGATCTGGCCGTTGGAGGCGCCGGTGTTGGCGGTGAAGCGCAGCTGGACGTCCGCGACGCGGGCGGTCAGCGGGATGGTGACGGTGTTCCCGGAGGCGGGGTTGAAGACGTACTCCTTGGCGGCGGCCAGCGGGCTGACGCCCGAGGCGCTCTGCTCGCGGCCGAGGACCTGGATGGTCTGGGTACGGGTGCCCCAGCTGCTGTCCGGGCTGAGCTTGAGGACGAGGCGGTCGAGGTCGGCGTTGGCGCCGAGGGCGACCGTCAGGGTGCTCGGGTAGGCGCCGGCCGCACCCTCCCAGTAGGTGGCGGTGCTGTTGTCGTTGGCGTTCTCGGCCACGAAGGTGTGGATCACCGAGGAGCCGGTGATCGGCTTGCCCACGGCCAGGTTGGAACCGCCGCCTCCGGTGCCGTTGCGGGTGACGGTGTTGCTGTCGCCGGAGCGGTTGCCCGCCGCGTCCCTGGCGCGGACGAAGTAGCCGACGGTGGCGCTCGCCGGCTGGGTGTCGGTGTAGGTGGTGGCGCTGCCCGCGACCGTGGTGCGCAGCACGCTGTTCGCGTAGACCTCGTAGCCGGTGACGGCCACGTTGTCGGTGGAGGCCTGCCAGGTGAGCTTGACCTGGTCGGCGGCCGGCTGGGTGAGGGTCAGGGCGCCCGGGGCGGTCGGGGCCTGGGTGTCGCCGGTGTCGCCGGCGCGGGTCACGCTGTTGCTGTTCGGCGACTGGTTGCCGGCGGCGTCCTTGGCGCGGACGTAGTAGGTGACGTTCGCGCCGGTGGGCTGGGTGTCGGTGTAGGCCGTCACGTCACCGGCCACGCTGGTGCGCAGCTGGTTGTTCGCGTAGACGTCGTAGCCGGTAACGGCCACGTTGTCGGTGGCCGACTGCCAGGTGAGCCGGATCTGACCGGTGGCGGGCTCGGTGTAGGCGAGCGCGGTCGGGGCCGTCGGCGCCTGGGTGTCGCCGGTCTGCGGGCCGTAGATCTCCAGCTCGGAGAGCTGACCGCCCGGCTGTACGGAGTTGAGCGAGATCAGGACGCGGACATAGCGGGTGGTGGCCGCGTCGAAGGCGAGGGTCGCCGCGTTGCCGCCGGCCGCGTTGAAGTCGTAGGCCTTGGAGGCGGTGAGGTCGGTGAAATCCGAGCCGTTGGCGCTGCCCTGGAGCTTCAGGGTCTGGGTGCGGGCGCCCCAGCTCTCGGGGAGGCGCAGGACCACGCGGTCCACGCGTACGGAGGCGCCCAGGTCGGCCTGGATCCACTGGGGCAGGGCGTTGTTCGCGCTCTCCCAGTAGCTGGCGGTGTTGCCGTCGTTGGCGTTGGCCGGGAGGTAGGTCTGGGTGCTGCTGCTCGCGGTCAGGGTCTTGCCGAGGGCGAGGTTGGCCGAGGACTCGCCTGGGGCGCGGACCTCCAGCTCGGAGAGCTGTGCGGCCGGCCAGCCCGTGTTGGCGGTGATCTCGATCCGGACGTAGCGGGTCTGCGCGGCCGGGAAGGTGGTGGTCACCGCGTTGCCGCTGCCCTGGCCGAAGGCGTACGCCGCCGAGTTCACCAGGGTGCTGAAGCCGGTGCCGTCGGCGCTGCCCTGGACGGACAGGGTCTGGCTGCGGCCCTCCCACGCGGCGGGCAGCTTGAGCACGACCTGGTCGACGCGGGTGACGGCCCCGAGGTCGGTCTGCACCCATTGCGGGAAGGTGCTGCCGGCGCTCTCCCAGTAGGTCGACTGGTTGCCGTCGGTGACGTTGGCGGCCACGTAGGCGCCGTTGGCGCTGCTCGCGGTCGCGGGTCGGCCGGCGGCGATGCTCGGGCCGCCGGCGGCCGCGGCGGTCAGGGCCGGCAGGCCCAGGATCAGCAGGGTGGTGCCGATGAGGGCGGCCAGGGCCCGCCATCTCCAGTTGAGCCTTCTCATATGTCCTCGACCCTCGGCATGAGTTTTGTGAACCAGGTGAGATAGGAATTTGCATCGTGCGGTGCGAGAGTTGCAGAGCATTGCTGAGTCGTCTACTACCGTGACCGCATTTTCGTGCTGTCATCGCTTGCGCAAGCTGGGCGCAAATCACGCAAGCGATTTGCGTGCACGAGGGAATTCCGCTTGTGCCGGAGCCGACCTACCGTTGCTACTCATGCGGTTCCTCCTCATGAGCGCTCGGCGCCTCGGGCTGCCCAGACGGGCCGTCTCCCAGATCCTGCTGACCCAGCTGGCCATCGCCGGCGGGGTGGTCGTGCTGGCCACCGGCCTGTTCCTGGCCCCGCTGAGCGCGCAGCTCGACGACCAGGCGATGCGGCGCGCCCTGGCCATCGCGCAGTCCGCCGCGGCCGACCCGTCACTGGCCGCGGACCTGCTGGACTCGGGGGCCTCGCCGGACAGCCCGGTGCAGTCCTCGGCCGAGCGGATCCGCCGGGCCACCGGAGCCGAGTACGTGGTCGTCATGGACCTGGACGGCATCCGCCGCTCGCACCCCAGCCCCGGACGGATCGGGCTGCCCGTCTCCACCGACCCGAGCGACGCCCTGGCGGGCCGCGAGGTCATGGAGATCGACGAGGGCACCCTGGGCCGCTCGGCCCGCGGCAAGGTCCCGCTCCTGGCGTCCGACGGCGAGATCGTCGGCGCCGTCTCGGTCGGCATCGCCTACGACAGCGTCCGCGACCGGCTGCTGGGCGCCATCCCCGGCCTGCTCGCCTACGCGGGCGGCGCCCTGGCCGCCGGCGCCCTCGCCGCCTACCTGGTGTCCCGCAGGATCCAGCGGCAGACCCGGGACCTGGCCTTCTCCGACATCGCCGGCCTGCTCGCCGAGCGCGAGGCGATGCTGCACTCCATCCGCGAGGGCGTGATCGCGCTCGACCGGGCGGGCCGGGTCCGGCTCGTCAACGACGAGGCCGCCCGGCTGCTGGGCCTCACGCCGGATGCGGCGGGCCCGTCGGGTGTCCTCGCCGGACGCCCGCTGGAGGACGTACTCGGCGCCGGGCGCACCGCGGACGTCCTCGCGGGCCGGGTGAGCGGCCGCGACCTGGTCACCGTCCAGGGCCCCCGGGTCCTGGTCGCCAACCGGATGCCCACCGAGGACGGCGGCGCGGTGGCCACCCTGCGCGACCGCACCGAGCTGGAGCACTTGGGCCGCGAGCTCGACTCCACCCGTGGCCTGATCGACGCCCTGCGCGCCCAGGACCACGAGCACGCCAACCGCCTCCACACCCTCCTCGGCCTGCTGGAGCTCGGCCTGCACGAGGAGGCGGTGGAGTTCGTGACCGAGGTCGTCGGGGTGCACCGCACCACCGCCGAACAGGTCACGGAGAAGGTCCACGACCCGCTGCTGGCCGCCCTCCTGGTGGGCAAGGCGACCGTCGCGGCAGAGCGCGGCGTCCCGCTGCGGCTCGCCGAGGCCACCCTCCTCCCGGACCGACTGGTGGACCCGGGCGACCTCGTCACGATCGTCGGCAACCTGGTGGACAACGCCCTGGACGCCGCGGTCGGCTCGGCGGCACCCCTGGTGGAGGTGGAGCTGCGCGCCGAAGGCCGGACCGCCGTGCTCCGCGTGCGCGACAGCGGACCCGGCGTCCCCGTGGCGCGCCGCGAGGAGATCTTCACGGAGGGCTGGTCGACCAAGCTGGCCAAGGCCCACCGCGAGCGCGGGCTGGGCCTCGCCCTCGTACGCCGCCTCGCGGAGCGGCAGGGCGGCAGCGCCCGGGCCGGCGAGACAGCGGACGGAGGGGCGGAGTTCTCCGTCGTACTCCCGGAGGCCCTGCGATGAACGAGACCCCGATGCGCGTATTGGTCGTCGACGACGACATGCGCGTTGCCCGGATCAACGCGGCCTACGTGGCGAAGGTTCCCGGTTTCCGGGTGGTCGCGCAGACCCACTCCGCGGCCGAGGCCCTCGACTTCCTCACCACCCACCCCGTGGACCTGATCCTCCTCGACCACTACCTTCCGGACGAGAACGGCCTCGACCTGGTGCGCCGCCTGCGCCAGCTCGGCCACAGCACCGACGTGATCATGGTCACCGCGGCCCGTGACCTGGCCACCGTGCAGACCGCCATGCGCCTCGGCGCCCTCCAGTACCTGGTCAAGCCCTTCACCTTCGCGGGCCTGCGCTCGAAGCTGGAGGCGTACGGGGCACTGCGCCGCACCCTGGACACCGGCGGCGAGGCCGAACAGGCCGAGGTGGACCGGATCTTCGGCGCCCTCGCCGCCGCCGGATCCCCGAACGACCTCCCCAAGGGCCACTCCCCCACCACCGCGGAACTGGTCCGCCAGGTCCTGCGCTCCGCCGGAGGCGCCCTGTCCACCCAGCAGATCGCCGACCGCGCGGGCATCAGCCGCCAGACCGCCCAGCGCTACCTGAAGCTCCTCGAACGCTCGGGCCGCGTCACCCTGGCCCTCCGCTACGGCGAGACGGGCCGCCCGGAGCACCGCTACACCTGGCTCCCCTCGGAAGGGCCCTGACGGCTCACACCGCCCCGGCCCCCGTCAGCGAGCGGACCTCGGTCTCTGCGTGCTTGCGCTCGTCCGCCTCCTCGCCCGAGGTGACCGTGCCCAGCCAGCCCGCCAGGAAGCCCAGCGGGATGGAGATGATCCCCGGGTTCTGGAGCGGGAAGTACTGGAAGTCCACGCCGGGGAAGAGCGATTCGGCGCTCCCGGAGACCACGGGCGAGAGCACGACCAGCAGCACCGCCGGGATCAGGCCGCCGTACACCGCCCAGACGGCACCGCGCGTGGTGAACCCGCGCCAGAAGAGCGAGTACAGCAGCACCGGCAGGTTCGCCGACGCCGCCACCGCGAAGGCCAGTCCCACCAGAAAGGCCACGTTGAGGTTCTGGGCGAGCAGCCCGAGAGCGATCGCGACCGCCCCGATGCCGACGGCCGCGATCCGGGCCACGGAGACCTCGCTGCGCTGCCTGGCGTGCCGCCGCTTGAGGGAGGCGTACAGGTCGTGCGCGACGGAGGCCGACGAGGCCAGGGTGATCCCGGCGACCACGGCGAGGATGGTGGCGAAGGCGATGGCGGCCACGAAGGCGAAGAGCACCGCGCCCCCGGTGGTCTCGGCGCCCCCGCCGAGGTGGGCGGCGAGCAGCGGAACCGCCGTGTTCCCCGAGGCGTTGGAGGCCCGCACCGCGTCCGGGCCGACCAGGGCCGCCGCCCCGAAGCCGAGCACGATGGTCATCAGGTAGAAGCCGCCGATCAGCGCGATCGCCCACACCACCGACCGGCGCGCGGCCCGCGCGGTGGGGACCGTGTAGAAGCGCGACAGGATGTGCGGCAGCCCGGCGGTCCCCAGGACCAGCGCGAGGCCGAGGCTCATGAAGTCGACGCGGGCGGTCCAGTCGCCGCCGTATTTGAGGCCGGGGCTCAGGAACCGGAGCCCGTGCCCGCTGCGGTCGGCGGCGCTGGTGAGCAGCTGGTCGAAGTTCCCGTGGAAGCGCAGCAGCACGAGCACGGTCAGGGTGATCGCCCCGCCCATCAGCAGCACGGCCTTCACGATCTGGATCCAGGTGGTGGCCCGCATTCCGCCGAAGGACACGTAGACCACCATCAGCGCTCCCACGCCGATCACGGTGAGCGTCCGTGCCGCGGTGCCCGAGCTCCCGAGCAGCAGGCCGACCAGACTGCCCGCGCCGACCATCTGCGCGACGAGGTAGAGCACGGAGACGACGACCGAGGAGGTGCCGGCCGCGATCCGCACCGGCCGCTCGCTCATCCGGGCGGCCACCACGTCGGCGAGGGTGAAGCGCCCGCAGTTGCGGACCAGCTCGGCGACCAGGAACAGCACCACCAGCCAGGCGACCAGGAAGCCCACCGAGTACAGCAGGCCGTCGTAGCCGAAGAGGGCGATCAGCCCGGAGATGCCGAGGAAGGAGGCGGCGGACATGTAGTCGCCCGCGATGGCGAAACCGTTCTCCAGAGGCGAGAACAGCCGCCCTCCGGCGTAGAACTCCTCGGCCGACCCGTGCCGGTTGCGGCTGACCCAGGTGGTGATGCCCAGGGTCACCGCGATGAAGACGCTGAACAGGATCAGCGCGAGGGTCTGGTGCTCGGTGGTCACCGGCCGGTCCCCCTCGCCCGGTTCCGCTCCTGGCCGCGCTCCTGCTCGAATACGGTCCAGCGCAGGTCGAGCGCGGCGCGGTCCCGGCGCAGTCGCGCGTGCCGGGCGTACGCCCAGGTCAGCAGGAAGGTGCTGAGGAACTGCCCGAGCCCCGCCAGCATGGCCACGTTGACGGCGCCGGCCACGGGCCGGGCCATGACGCCGGGGGCGGCGGTGGCGGCGACCACGTAGGCGACGTACCAGAGGAAGAAGCCGGCGGTCGCGGGGACGACGAACCTGCGGTAGCGGCTGCGGACCTCCTGGAACGCGGCGCTGCGCTGCACTTCGAGGTAGATCTCGGATGCGCCGGGCGCGGGGCGGCCGTCGGGGACCGGGGGCGGCGGGGACGCTTCCCCGCCCTCGCCCCAGCCGACGGCCAGCGCGTCGTACCAGGGGTCGTCCAGCCGGATCGTTCCGGCATCACGACCTTCGTGCTTGTCCACCGAACTCTCCTTGTCCGCTGCCGCATTGGCCGCGTGCCCACAAGGATGTGCGGAATGGACCCTTTCCGGACTGGTGTCCCGGAACTGTTCACCCCTTCAGGTGATGGAGCGAACAGCCCGGGTGTGCCGGTCGCGGGGTCAGGCGTCGATGCGCGAGCGGTCCAGGGTGGCCGCGGAGCTCGTGATGAACTCCTTGCGCGGGGCGACCTCGTTGCCCATGAGGAGGTCGAAGACCGTCTCGGCCGAGTCCAGGTCGCCGATGTTGATCCTGCGCAGGGTGCGGAAGCGGGGGTCCATGGTGGTCTCCGCCAGCTGGTCCGCGTCCATCTCGCCGAGGCCCTTGTAGCGCTGGATCGAATCCTTGTACCGGATGTTCTTGCGCTGGTACTCCAGGAGGGTCTGGCGCAGTTCGTTGTCCGAGTACGTGTAGACGTACTTGTCCTGGCCCTTCTTCGGCTGGACCAGCTCGATCCGGTGCAGCGGCGGCACGGCAGCGAAGACCCGGCCCGCCTCGACCATCGGCCGCATGTACCGCTGGAAGAGCGTGAGCAGCAGGCAGCGGATGTGCGCGCCGTCGACGTCGGCGTCGACGAGCAGGACGATCTTCCCGTAGCGGGCGGCGTCGAGGTCGAAGGTCCGGCCCGAGCCGGCTCCTATGACCTGGATGATCGCCCCGCACTCGGCGTTCTTGAGCATGTCCGAGACGGACGACTTCTGGACATTGAGGATCTTGCCGCGGATCGGCAGCAGCGCCTGGAATTCGGAGTTCCGGGCGAGCTTCGCCGTACCGAGGGCCGAGTCGCCCTCGACGATGAAGAGCTCGCTGCGCTCCACGTCGTCGCTGCGGCAGTCGGCCAGCTTCGCGGGCAGCGAGGAGGTCTCCAGCGCGGTCTTGCGGCGCTGCGCCTCCTTGTGCTGGCGGGCCGCGATCCTGGTCCGGGCGGCCGCGACGATCTTCTCCATCACGGCGCGGGCCTGCTGCTTGTCGTCGCGCTTGGTGGAGGTGAGGAAGGCCTTGAGCTCCTTGGCCACCACGGCGGCGACGATCCGGGTGGCTGCCGAGGTGCCGAGCACCTCTTTGGTCTGGCCCTCGAACTGCGGCTCGGCGAGGCGGACGGTGACGACGGCCGTCATGCCCTCCATCGCGTCGTCCTTGACCACGTCGTCCTCGGCCACGCGCAGCAGCTTCGCGGAGCGCAGGACCTCGTTGACGGTCTTGGCGACCGAGCGCTCGAAGCCGGAGACGTGGGTGCCGCCCTTGGGGGTGGCGATGATGTTCACGAAGGACTTGACGTTGGTCTCGTACCCCGTGCCCCAGCGCAGGGCGATGTCCACGCCGAGCTCGCGGGTGACCTCGGTGGGGGTCATGTGGCCGCGGTCGTCGAGGACCGGGACGGTCTCCTTGAACGTGCCCGTGCCGGTCAGGCGCAGGACGTCGCAGACGGCCTTGTCCTGGGCGAGGTACTCGCAGAATTCGCTGATGCCGCCGTCGAAGCGGAAGGTCTCCTCGGTCTTGCCGGCTCCGTCGATGCCGCGCTCGTCGCGGACGACCAGGGTCAGGCCGGGGACGAGGAAGGCGGTCTGGCGGGCGCGCTGGTAGAGCGTCTCCAGGTTGAGCCGCGCGTCCTTGAGGAAGATCTGGCGGTCGGCCCAGTAGCGGACCCGGGTGCCCGTCTTGCCCTTGGCGACCCGCTTGACCTTGCGCAGGCCGTTGGCGGGGTCGAAGGGGCTGTCGGGGCCCTGCTCGGTGAACATTCCGGGGACGCCGCGGCGGAAGCTGATGGCGTGGGTGGAGCTGTTGCGGTCGACCTCGACGTCCAGGCGGGCGGAGAGGGCGTTGACCACGGAGGCGCCGACGCCGTGCAGGCCGCCGGAGGCCGCGTACGAGCCGCCGCCGAACTTTCCGCCGGCGTGCAGCTTGGTCATGACGACCTCGATGCCGGAGAGGCCGGTCTTGGGCTCGACGTCGACGGGAATGCCCCGGCCGTTGTCGCGGACCTCGACGGAGGCGTCCTCGTGGAGGATCACCTCGATGTGGTCGCAGTAGCCGCCCAGGGCCTCATCGACGGAATTGTCGATGATCTCCCAGAGGCAGTGCATGAGGCCCCGGCTGTCGGTCGAGCCGATATACATGCCGGGGCGCTTGCGGACGGCCTCCAGCCCTTCGAGGACGAGCAGGTGCCGCGCGGTGTAGTTGGAACCGTCCCGGTCTGCTCCGGACAGCAGCGCGCTGGAAGGCACGGACGTGTCGGCGGTCACGCAGTTCGCTCCTCGCTGAATTTCTTTTCTGGCCCGGTGGGGCGCAGGGGTGGCTCGGGTGCCGGTCGAAGGGTACCGAGGCCAGGTAGAGCCGATGCAACGCCACCCTCGCCCGTTCCTCAGCCTAGTCCAGATCCGCACGGGTGTTCGATCCCCCGTGCGGGTGACGGAAACATCACGTTCCCTTCCAGGCATGAACCATTTAGGGTTCGGGCACGTCCTCATGAACAACCTGGCACTCACGCCGGGGAGGATGGAACTGCAACAGCGAACGACTGACAACGCGAAACCGTAAAGCAACGCAATACGGCTCCTTCGCCGCCAACCGGCAGCAGCCGGCCAGCTTCGGAAGGAAGTTTCGAGGAAAAGCCGCGAGCGGGAACGTTTTCGGCCTGGTTGGATGTTGACCCTGGTACGACAGCTCGTCGAGCTAGAGAAGAGGCGACGTGACTACTGTTCTGACACCCGCGACCCCGCTGACGGCCGCTGACCGATGCGACCGTTGCGGCGCCCAGGCATATCTGCGCGTCGTCCTGCTGAGCGGCGGTGAACTGCTCTTCTGCGCCCACCACGGTCGCAAGTTCGAGCCGGAACTCAAGAAGATCGCCGCGGAAATACAGGATGAGACCGAGCGGCTTACGTCCGCTCCGGCTGCCAATGCCGCCGAACCCGAGGACCGCTGACACAGGCCTGTACCTCGCATCCGACGAGCCAGGACCGGCGATGCCGGTCGACGGGCGGCACCCCTGAGACCCGGGGGTGCCGCCCGTCCTCACTTCCGGGACCGCCCGCCCCCTCGGGGACGGGCGGTTTCCCGTGTGCGCCGGCGCCGTCCGCTGCCGCCGGCCTCGGGCACTAGTCCGTACGATGCCCCCATACGGGCCCTGCGGCCGGTCCGGAGCCCCTACTGGCCCCCGGCGCGGTGCCTTGGACCCCGGCGGGCTGTGCGCCCTTCTCCGGGGCCGTCACGAAGCCGGCGAGCGGGGCGACCCGCGTGTACACCCCCGGGCTGTCGGCCCGCCCGCAGCCGCGGCCCCACGACACCAGCCCGATGAGCCGCCCCTGGGCCACCAGCGGGCCCCCGCTGTCGCCCTGGCAGGCGTCCTTGCCTCCCCCGCCGTCCCCCGCGCACACCATCGACTCGGCCCGGTACTGCCCATCCGCGTCCCCGGGGTAGGCGCGCCCGCACACCTCGTCCGACAGGACGGTCACCGGGGCGGCGCGCAGCGCGTACGCGTAGTCACCAAAGCCGCTCGTGTCGCCCCAGCCGTATACGGCCGCCTCGGTCCCGGGCGCGTAGGCCGGATGGCCCGCACCGGCCAGGGGGAGGACGTAGTGGGCGGGCACGGATTCGGCGAGTTCCAGCACGGCGAGGTCCCCGGAATTGCTCCTCGGGTCGTAGTCCGGGTTCACCCGGGCCCCGCGCACGGCGATCTCACGGCCGTCGCTCGCCCGTAGCTCCGTACGCCCGGCGATCACGCGGAAGTCGGGGACCGCCTCGACCGGGCCGCCCAGCACCTCGCGGCCCAGGCAGTGGGCCGCGGTCAGCACCCGGGTCGGGGACACGATGACGCCCCCGCAGAACTGGCCGCCCCTCGTACCCCCGAACCGGTCACGGCTGGCGAGGGCCACGACCCACGGACTGTCGGCCACCTTGACCGGCTTCCCGCCGATCACCACGCTGTCCGCGGCCGCCTGCGGCATCTGGGCCAGCGGCGCAGCGGCCGCTCCCGCCGCCAGGGTCAGCGCTCCCGCCAGAGCACGGGCAAAGGGACGACGCATGAGGCCTCCTGACTCCGAGTGTGCATGACTCCACCCAGAGTGGGATGACCGGTGGCCGTGCGCACCCGCGCGGCCACCCGCCGTCGCCCCCGTACCGGTCAGTCCAGGTAGTCGCGCAGCACCTGGGAGCGGGACGGGTGACGCAGCTTCGACATCGTCTTCGACTCGATCTGGCGGATCCGCTCACGCGTGACGCCGTAGACCTTGCCGATCTCGTCGAGGGTCTTGGGCTGGCCGTCCGTGAGGCCGAAGCGCATGGAGACCACGCCGGCCTCGCGCTCGCTCAGGGTGTCGAGCACCGAGTGCAGCTGCTCCTGGAGGAGCGTGAAGCTCACGGCGTCGGCCGGGACGACCGCCTCGGAGTCCTCGATCAGGTCGCCGAACTCGCTGTCGCCGTCCTCGCCGAGCGGCGTGTGCAGGGAGATCGGCTCGCGGCCGTACTTCTGGACCTCGATGACCTTCTCGGGGGTCATGTCGAGTTCCTTGGCCAGCTCCTCCGGGGTGGGCTCGCGGCCCAGGTCCTGGAGCATCTGGCGCTGCACGCGGGCGAGCTTGTTGATGACCTCGACCATGTGCACCGGGATGCGGATGGTGCGGGCCTGGTCGGCCATGGCGCGGGTGATCGCCTGCCGGATCCACCACGTCGCGTAGGTGGAGAACTTGTAGCCCTTGGTGTAATCGAACTTCTCGACCGCGCGGATCAGACCCAGGTTCCCCTCCTGGATCAGGTCGAGGAAGAGCATGCCGCGGCCCGTGTAGCGCTTGGCGAGGGAGACCACGAGGCGGAGGTTGGCCTCCAGCAGGTGGTTCTTGGCGCGGCGGCCGTCCTCGGCGATGATCTCCAGCTCGCGCTTGAGCTTGGGCGCCAGCTTGTCGGAGTTCGCCAGCTTGTCCTCGGCGAACAGGCCCGCCTCGATGCGCTTGGCGAGCTCGACCTCCTGCTCGGCGTTGAGGAGGGGGACCTTGCCGATCTGCTTGAGGTAGTCCTTGACGGGGTCGGCGGTGGCGCCGGCCACGACGACCTGCTGGGCGGGGGCGTCGTCCTCGTCGTCGGAGATGACGAAGCCCTTGCTCTCGCCGCCCTCCTCTTCCTCGTCGGCCTCGGCCTTGGCGGCGTCGGGACCCTCCTCCGGGGTCTCCTCGTCACCGGCCTCGTCGGCGTCCTTCTTGGAGGCGGTCTTCTTCGCCGCCGTCTTCTTGGCGGCGGTCTTCTTCGCGGGTGCGGCCTTCTTGGCCGCCGTCTTCTTCGCCGCCGTCTTCTTCGCGGGGGGCTCGGCTCCGAGCTCCTCCACGAGAGCGTCCGTGGTCTCCGGGTCCGCCGTCTCGGCCGCCGGGGCCGCGGCGGCCACGGTCTGCGCAGCCGTCGTCTTCGCCGCGACCGTCTTGGTGGCCGTCCGCTTGGCCGGGCTCTTCGCTGCGACGCTCTTGCGGGTGGTGCGCTTGGGCGACTCCGCGGCACTGACCATCAGCGTCACACCCTCTTCCTCGAGGATCTGGTTGAGGCTGCGCAGAACATTCTTCCACTGGGTCGCTGGAATCTGGTCAGCCTCGAAGGCCCGACGCACGTCATCGCCGGCGATCTGCCCCTCGGCCTTGCCCCGCTCGATGAGCGCCATCACAGACTCGGAATCGGCGATCTCCGGCGGGAGCGTACGGGATGTGCTGGCCGACACGAACAACCTCTCGGAACGATGGGAACGGCTTCCGACCCCGGGCCTCGTGGTGCTGGACCGGAGCCGACGACCACCGACTGGGGATGGGCCGGGGGCGCGGGCAGGGGCCGGGGAGCTGCACAGCACCCGCAAGGGCGGCTGTCTTCCCTCCGTCGGCCATCACCTCTTAGGTCATCGCGTGACCTCGCTGAGTGTTACGCCCAATCTTCGTGGCCCGAGTCACACCCCGTATGCACCAATGCCGGTCATAGGGCCATACGCGCGGGTACGGCGGCACCGAAACGCCGGGAATCGACCCCGCACGCGGGTGTCGCCGGACCCGACCGGGCCCGGCGACATGTCGTACACCCCCGCGCGTCCGCCCGTCAGTGCTCGCGCGGGGCGGGAACCACGCGCTCGACCTCCGGATGCACCGTCAGGAGCTGGCGCATGGCGTTTTCGGCGCCGGTCGCGTCGCCGGCGGCGAGGGCCTCGACCATGCGGGCGTGGTGCGCGACGCAGGCCTCGCTCGGGCGGTCGCAGGCGGTGATCGGGCTGCCGGAGACCTGGAGCGCGGCGGAGACGATGCCGGAGAGGTGCTCCAGCATACGGTTGCCCGCGACCTGGATGAGGAGGGCGTGGAACTCGTTGTCGGCGCGCGTGAAGGTGATCGAGTCACCCTGGCCGAGGGCGTGTCCCATGATCTCGACCATGTCGGCGAGGCGCTGCTGGATGTCCGGGCGGCCGTGGCCGGCGGCGAGGCGGGCGGCGAGCGGTTCGATGGTCCAGCGGAGCTCGCCCAGCTCGCGGCGCTGGTCGTCGCGCTGGGGGCCGAAGGCCCGCCATTCGATGATGTCGGGGTCGAGCAGGTTCCAGTCGGCGACGGGGCGGACCCGGGTGCCGACGTTCGGGCGGGCGCTGACGAGGCCCTTGGCCTCCAGGACCCGCAGGGATTCGCGGACGACGGTACGGGAGACCTCGAAGCGCTGGCCGATCTCCTCGGGGACCAGCGGGCGGTCCGCTCCGAGGTCACCCGAAACGATCATCTGGCCGAGCTGCTGGACGAGTTGGCCGTGCAGTCCGCGGCCCCGGCTGCCGGCGGCGCGGCGGCCGACCCGGCTCAACTCGACGTCGGCGCCGTCCCAGTGGGGCGCTCCGACGCGGTCGGACCCGGGGGCCTCCGCGTAGGGGTAGCGGTCGAGTTCGCCCGGGCCGGCGAGGCCGGAGTCGGCGTGGCGGGCGGCGGTCATCATGGTGTGCGCAAGGGTACTCACGAATCCTTTGTCGGCCGTGTCTCCACCACCCTTGAGGTCTTTGGTGAAAAGCACACGAAAGGGTGATCGGTGCCACCTGCGCAATTGACGACTTATCGTAAAGAACCGGGCCATTTACGGGGAGTTGCGATCTGCTTCACGCGAGGTGGACCGCAACGGTCGCCTGCGGGACTTCTCCGGCACCGGAACGATCACCAACGGACCCGGCTGCGCAGTCCGGTGAACCCATAGGCGCACAACAGGACCATCAGCGACAACACCAGCGCCGTTCCGACGGGTTGGGCCATCACCCGCAAGGCCCCCAGGACCAGGCGGTCCGCCTCCGGGGGCCACTGCACCCAGGTCAGGCCGCGCAGCCGGGGGGCGAGTCCGGTCACCGGGTACGCCGACGGGCCCTCCAGCACCTTGCGCACCAGCGGAACCACCATCACCGGAACGGCGAGCACGGCGGCCAGGCCCGCGGTGGCGGAGCGGAAGACGCCCGAGGCCAGGACACCGGCCCAGGCGCAGCCGATGAGCAGACCGGCCCAACTCACGGCCGGAGAGAGCCACTCCGCGGGGATGCGCAGCGGGCCGCTGTCGAAGACGAGCGCCAGGGTCGCGGCGTCGGCCACCACCACCAAGGCGCCGATCAGCAGGGCGAGGACGGCGCAGACTCCGAGCTTGGCGGTGAGCAGCCCCATCCGGCGGGGCACGGTCCCGCGATCGGCGGCGAGCGCGGGGTAGCGGTACTCCTCGCCGAAGGCCAGGGCGCCGAGCAGTCCCGCGCCGAGGGCGGCGGGCGGCAGCGGCAGCAGTTCGGGCCAGGCGGCGAGCAGCCGGTTCTGCGGGGTGTGCCCCGCCTTGGCCAGCACCAGCGCGGTGAGGACGGAGACGGCCACGACGAGCGCGGCGGTGAGGAGGGGTGTGGCGGTGCCGAAGACCCGCAGCAGTTCGTAGCGCAGCGGCCGCAGCGGGCCGCCGACGCGCCGCACCGCGGAGGCGGGCCGCCGCGAGCGGCCGCGCCGGGACCGCCCGCCGGCGGCGCCTTCGGACACGGTGGCGGCAGCGCCGGAGGCCGTCGCGGTCGCGGCGCGGGCGTGCGGGACCGGTGACGCCGGGGCGCCGGCATCACCCGTCTCGTCGGCGAGCTGGTGGACCAGCACCCCGTGCCGGAACGCCGCCTCGCCGACCTCGGCGCAGTTGCTGCCGTACACCGACAGGCGGCTGCCGCTCTCCTCGACGATCTCCACCGCGCGCTGGGCGGCCCGGGCCTCCCGGCCCAGTACGTCGGCCAGGCGGGCCGCGTGCGGGGTGCGCACGGCGACCCGCGGGCGCAGCCGGGTCCGGGCGAACTCGGCCGCGTCCTGGTCGGCGACGAGCCGGCCCGCCTCGATGCTGACGACGCGGTCGGCGCTGCGGGCGGCCTCCTTGGCGTCGTCGGTGGTGAAGAGCACCGCCCCGCCGAGGGAGGCGTGTCCGCGCAGGAGCCCGTGCAGCCATCCGCGTTCCCGGGGGGAGAGCCCGGCGCCGGGCTCGTCCAGGACGAGGGTGCAGGGGTCGGCGAGCAGCGCCGCCGCCAGCGCGACCCTGCGCTCCATGCCCAGAGAGAGCGAGCCGAGCCGGTGATCCCGCAGACCCGCGATGCCGACGACGTCGAGCATGGTGTCGGCTCGCGAGGTGGGCACCCCGGCGGCGGCGCAGAGCATCCGCAGCTGGTTGCGGACGGTCCGCGACGGGTTGCCCGGGACGTCGCCGAGCACCACGCCCACCTCACGGGCGGGGTGTGGGATCCGGTGCAGGGGGCGACCGCGGAAGTAGGTGACACCGCGGCCCGGTTCGAGTTCGAGCATGAGCCGCAGTGCGGTGGTCTTGCCCGATCCCGGCTCGCCGAGCAGGGCGGTCACGCTCCCGGGGCGGGCCTCGAAGGTGAGGTCGTCCACGAGGGGCGGGGCGTTGTGGCGGGGGGTGCTGGTGAGTCCGATGACCTGGAGCATCGCTTCTCTCGCGGGGGGTGAGACCGCTCTGCGGCAGGGTGAGTACCGCAAGCAAGATAACGCGATATGTCCGATTTACTGCGCAACCGGTCCGATGGGATGCCGATATTGTCGCCGATCCCGCCACGATGGGCGGCGGGACCGGGCTCGGAGCGTCAGACTTCCGGGCGCAGCATCGGCGGGTTGAGCAGCGTGGCCCCGCCCGCTCGGAACAGCTGGGCCGGGCGGCCGCCCTGACGGGTCGTCGTGCCGCCGGCGGGTACCAGGAACCCGGGGGTCCCGGTGACCTTGCGGTGGAAGTTCCGCGGGTCCAGGGCCACCCCCCAGACGGCCTCGTAGACCCGGCGGAGCTCCCCGACCGTGAACTCGGGCGGACAGAAGGCGGTGGCCAGCGAGGAGTACTCGATCTTCGAGCGGGCCCGCTCGACACCGTCGGCGAGGATCCGGGCGTGGTCGAAGGCCAGCCCCGCGGACGCCTGATCGGCGACTGCCAGCAGCTCGTCGACCGGGGCCCAGCGCGCGCTGTTGGCGTCCCCGCCCGCCCGGGGCGCAGGCAGGTCCGGAGCCAGCACCAGGTGCGCCACGCTGACCACGCGCATCCGCGGATCCCGCTTGGGGTCGCCGTAGGTCGCCAGCTGTTCGAGATGCGCCCCGTTGCCCACGCCGGGGACGGCGGGATCGTGCGCACACAGCCCGGTCTCCTCGGAGAGCTCGCGGGCCGCGGCGCCCGCCAGATCCTCGTCGCCGCGCACGAATCCGCCGGGCAGCGCCCAGCGCCCCTGGAACGGCTGCTCACCCCGGCGGACGACCAGCGCGCAGAGCGCGTGGCGCCGTACGGTGAGCACGACCAGGTCGACGGTGACGGCGAAGGGCGGAAAGGCCGACGGGTCGTAGGGCGACATGACGCGATCATAGTCGTCTCCCTGACGATAAACAGCGCTTTGGTGACCTTGAAGGCATCGATCTGGAGGCCGGCGGGTGTCGTCGCCCTAACCCCCCAGCTGGAGCGCATCGGCGGCCTCCTCCACCATGCCGAGGCCGAGCCGGCTGACCCGGACGGCGAAGGGCTCCCCCGACACCCGCAGGCCCGAGAGCCGCACTGCGCCGAGGGGTGCACCGGGGAGCGGACTGAGCGCGACCGTGCCGGCCGGGGCGTCGGGACGGATCCCGGCGAGGGCGGTCAGGACGTGGACCCCGGCGGCCGCGGCCACCGCGGCCGGGCGGCAGGCCGCCGGGTGCGGGAGCGGGGCGCTGCCGGAGGTCCGCTGTTCGGCCGCGAACATCTCCGGCAACCGGTAGCCGAAGCTCTCCGCCGCATCCAGCAGGCCCCGCAGCAGGCCGGCGGCCTCCTTCTCGAAGCCCGCCTGGGCCAGGCCGGCCACGGCCACGGCCGTCTCGTACGCCCGTACCGCGCCCGATCGGTGGCCGAACGGATTGTGCCCCGGCTCCCGCGCGGCCATGCTCCGCAGCCCCCAGCCGGAGTCCATCGCGGGGGCCCCGAGCAGCCGGGCCAGCTGCTCGGTGCGGACCGGGTCCAGGAGCCCCGGAGCGAGCCGGCCACCGCCGAGCAGCCCGGTGTCGAGCAGGTGCGCGGCGGCCCCGGTCAGGCGGGGCAGCGGCCTGCCGTCGGGGTGCAGGGCAGCCGCGGGCCGGCCGCCGTCGGGGCCGTCGATCCAGAACCCGGTCCGGAACCGCTCGCGCAGCGCGGCCGCCCGGTCCCGCCACTCCTCGGCGCCGGGGCGCCCGCATCCGGCCAGGAGGTCGGCTCCGAGGAGGGCGGCCCGGTGGGCGTGGGTTTGTGTCTCGCAGCGCCGCGGCCCCGGTTCCGGGTCGGCGACGAACCCGTCCTTCCCGAACGCGCCGCGCAGCCAGTCCAGACACCGCTCGGCGGCGGGAAGCAGCCGGGCCACCTCCTCCTCCGGCATCCCCCACAGCCGGGCTTCGGCGAGCACCGCCGGGAAGGCCAGGGTCGCCTCCGTGCCGGTGCAGCCCGGCGGGAGTTGCGGGCCCGCCCCGCGCAGCGGCCCCGGGATCTTCCCCGCGCCGGGGTCCCGCCCGCCGGTCTGGCTCCGCGCCAGGATCCGCAGGGTGGCCGCGGCGAGCCCGGTCCCGAGCGGCAGCGCCATCCTGGCGGCCCAGAGCGACTCCGCCGGGGCCAGTCCCAGCCGCCACGGCACCCCCGCGGCCGCGAAGGCGTCGCCCGGCTCCCCGGGATCCCTCAGCAGCAGCGCGCCCAGGTCCTCGACGCTGGTCCGGAACCAGGCATCGACCCGCGGGTCGTCCCCTTCGGCCCGGGCTTCCGCCAACGGGTTCGCGACCTGTCCGGCGGGAGCCCGCCCGACGCGGTCCTGCGTGGTCCGCAGTTCGATGGTGCGGGACTCGCCGGGGCCCAGTTCGAGCTGCCAGCGCAGCAGCCCGGAGGAGGCCAGGGCATCGTCCGGCGGCGGCTCGGCGACGGTGACGGCCTGGGCTTCGCCGGTGCTCCAGCGCAGTCCGGCGGCATGCACCCCGGCGGGCAGCTCGGGACCGGCCCTGCCGGCCGCCACCGCGGCCAGCTCCGCCAGGTCGGTGCCGAGCAGGACCTCCACGGGGAGGCGTACCGGCCGGGCCGTGAAGCTGCGCAGGGTGATCCGCTCGGTGCCGTCGGCGTGCCGCACCCGTTCCACACCGATGTCCGGGTCGGGGCCGGGGTCCGCTCCGGTGCGCACCGTCGCGGTGAAGGCGGCCCGGTCCGCGCCGAGGCTGCGTCCCTGGACGGCCACCGGGTCCCGGCCGGCCACCCGCAGCACGCAGCGGGAGAGCAGTCGGCGCCCGGAGCGGTAGATCCCGTCGATCCCCCGCCCGGTGAGCTGGCCGTGCTCCGGCGAGATGGCCAGGCAGGGCGCGGCCACGCAGATGACGGCGCCGTGCACGGGCGGCAGTTCCGGCCTGCGGGCGGCAGGCACGCCGGGTGGTCGGGTAGGTGCGGGGTGAGACATGTGTCGCCTTGTCTGCGCTCCGGTCGGTTCAGCTGGGCGGCGGCGCGGCCGGGCCCCCACCACCCCCCAGCTGAACGCCCCCGCCCCCGCCCGGGTCACGGGCCCGGGCCCCGGCCGCGCCCGTCCGGGGTGAAGCCGGCGCCGAAGCGCCGCGCCCACGGCACACCACAGCCGTCGCGCCGGAGCACCACAGCGGGCCGGGCGCGAGCTCGGACTCGGGCTCGGACTCAGGCGGGGACCCGGGCTCCGGCGCGAGCCAGGGCTCGGACGGAGACCCGAGCTCCGCCTCGGACTTGGACGGAGACCCTCGCTCCGGCGCCGGCTCACTGTCCGCTCCCCGTGGTGCGGCGGGACTCGCGGCGGGTGGTCGTCCTGCCGGGGCGGCCCGGGGGACGGGTGCCCGCCTTCGGGCGCCCCCGCCGGGGCTCCCGGCGCCGCCGCTCCTCCCGCAGGCACTGCCGCAGCCCCTCGGGGTCGATGCCCTCGTTGCAGGCATGGTGCAGCAGCTGCGCGAAGCGGTACTCGGCGTCGGCCCGCAGGGCCAGGCCCAGCGCGATCCGGGCCGTCGGCTCGTCACCGGTGGACCAGGAGACCCAGCCCGCCAGGGTGAGCGGTGCCGCGGCGTGCTCGCCGTAGGCCCCGACGCAGCGGCGGGCGAGCGCCCGCCACAACCGCAGGGCGGGGGCCGCCTCCTCGTCCTCCATCCATTCGGCGGCGATGTCCCGGATCTCCCGGTCCTGGAGGCCGAGGATCAGCGAGGCGGCCTCGTCGTGGCCGAGCAGCGCGTCGTCCCAGTCGTCGGCGTGCGGGCCGCCCTCGGCGGGCGGGGCGAGGGTCATCCGCGTCATCAGGGACCGGGCCAGGGTGAGGGTCTCGGCGCCGACCTCCTCGCGGGTGGCCCCGTCGAGGATCTTCGGCACGAGCGCGGCGGCCGCCCGGTCCAGGGCGCGTTCCATCTCGGCGGCCACCTCACCTCCCAGCGGTGCCAGCCGGCTCTCGATCTCCTTGAGGGAGCCCCGGACCTGGAGGCCGGCGAAGGTGGCCGCGGCGGCCATCACCGAGGTCCCGACGGCGGCCAGCGGGCTGCCCTCGGCCGGGCAGCAGCGCTCGTCGGGGCAGACGTAGGACCAGAAGCGGCCCGAGGAGAGGCACAGGGCCTCCAGTACCGGCACGTCCAGGGCGCCGCAGGCGAGACGGATCCGCTGGGCGAGCGGCCGCAGCCGGGTCATCACCCGCTGGCCGCTCTCTCCGCCGCGCGGCTCCTGGCAGAGGAAGACGACGATGCCGTCGGGCTTGCCGCCGCGCCGCTCGCTGCCGCGGATCAGGCAGTCGGCGACCTGCCGGGCGGTGTCCTCCCATTCCGAGGGGGTGGCCGGGATGCCGACGCGGAGCCGGCCGCCGAAGCGCCCGCCCTCGCCGTGGACGGCGACCATGACCAGGGAGTCGCTCGGGTGGAAGCCGAGCATGTAGGGCAGCGCGTCGGCCAGTTCGGCCGGGCTGCGCAGGGTGATCTGGGGGCCGGTGGATCCGGCCGGGCTGATGGAGGGCCGGTCGGACGGGGTGCGTGACTCGTGGTTGTTCGTCATGCCACGAAGGTCCCGTGCATGATCCGATCCGGAAACCCCTGTGGATAACTCGGCGAACGCGGACAGCCGGCGGACAAGCATGTGACGGTTCAACATCCACAGGCTCAGAGCGGCATTGGCGCGATGTCAGAGGCATCGGGTTGCATGGGGGGCATGAACCCAGACCTGAGGTCCTCGGCCGACTCCGTACTGGCCCGTCTCGTGGGCGACCCGACGGGCACTGCTCGGCTGCGCGAGGACCAGTGGCGGGCGATCGAGGCCCTCGTCGCGCACAAGCGGAGGGCCCTGGTCGTGCAGCGCACGGGCTGGGGCAAGTCCGCGGTGTACTTCGTCGCCACCTCGCTGCTGCGGGCGAGCGGCGCCGGCCCCACCGTGATCGTCTCCCCGCTCCTCGCGCTCATGCGCAACCAGGTCGAGGCCGCGGCCCGGGCCGGGATCCGCGCCCGCACCATCAACTCCGCCAATCCCGAGGAGTGGGAGGGCATCCAGGCCGAGGTCGCGGCTGGCGAGGTGGACGTCCTGCTGGTGAGCCCGGAGCGGCTCAACAACCCGGACTTCCGCGACCAGGTCCTGCCGAAGCTCTCCGCGGCGACCGGCCTGCTCGTCGTGGACGAGGCCCACTGCATCTCCGACTGGGGGCACGACTTCCGGCCCGACTACCGCCGGCTGCGCACCATGCTGGCCGACCTCCCGCCGGGCGTCCCGGTGCTCGCCACCACCGCCACGGCCAACGCCCGCGTGACGGCCGACGTCGCCGAACAGCTGGGCACCGGAGCCGGCACGGACGCGCTGGTCCTGCGCGGCGCCCTCGACCGCGAGAGCCTGAGCCTGGCGGTGCTGACCCTGCCCGACGCGGCGCACCGGCTGGCCTGGCTCGCCGACCACCTCGGGGAGCTGCCCGGTTCCGGGATCATCTACACGCTGACCGTGGCGGCGGCCGAGGAGGTCACCGCCTACCTGCGTCACCGCGGGCACACGGTCTCCTCGTACACGGGCAAGACCGAGAACGCCGACCGCCAGCAGGCCGAGGACGACCTCCAGGCCAACCGGGTCAAGGCCCTGGTGGCGACGTCCGCCCTCGGGATGGGCTTCGACAAGCCCGACCTCGGCTTCGTCGTGCACCTGGGCTCGCCCTCCTCCCCCATCGCCTACTACCAGCAGGTCGGCCGCGCCGGCCGCGGAGTGGAGCACGCGGAGGTGCTGCTTCTCCCGGGCCGCGAGGACGAGGCGATCTGGCAGTACTTCGCGTCGGTGGCCTTCCCCCCGGAGGAGCAGGTGCGGCGCACCCTCGACGTCCTGGCCCAGGCGGGCAGGCCGATGTCGCTGCCCGCCCTGGAACCCCTGGTCGACCTTCGCCGCACCCGGCTGGAGACGATGCTCAAGGTCCTCGACGTGGACGGGGCCGTGCACCGGGTCAAGGGCGGCTGGACCTCGACCGGCGAGCCGTGGGTGTACGACGCCGAGCGCTACGCGTGGGTGGCCCGCCAGCGGGCCACCGAGCAGCAGGCCATGCGCGACTACGCGGCGGCCACCGGATGCCGGATGGAGTTCCTGCGCCGCCAGCTCGACGACGAGGAGGCGGCCCCCTGCGGGCGCTGCGACAACTGCGCCGGAGCCCGGTTCACCGCCGATGTCTCCAGCACCGCGCTGGACAGCGCACGGGGCGAGCTCGGCCGCCCGGGTGTGGAGCTGGAGCCGCGCAAGATGTGGCCGACCGGGCTGGCGGCGGTCGGCGTCGACCTCAAGGGCCGCATCCCCGTCGGGGAGCAGTCCTCCACCGGCCGGGCGCTGGGCCGGCTGTCCGACATCGGCTGGGGCAACCGGCTGCGCCCGATGCTCGCTCCGAACGCTCCCGACCAGCCGGTTCCGGACGACGTGGCGCAGGCCGTGGTCGCGGTCCTCGCCGACTGGGCCCGGGGCCCGGGCGGCTGGGCCTCCGGGGCGCCGGACGCCCCGGCCCGGCCGGTGGGCGTGGTCGCGCTGCCCTCGCGCAGCCGCCCCCAGTTGGTCGGTTCGCTGGCCGCCCGGATCGCGGAGGTCGGACGGATGCCACTGCTCGGCACGCTCGCGTACACGGACCAGGTCCCGGAGTACGGACTGCCCTCCTCCAACAGCGCCCAGCGGATCAGGGGGCTCCACCAGGCCTTGACCGTGCCCCCTGCCCTGGCGGCGACACTGGCGGAGGCGGCGGGGCCGGTGCTCCTCGTGGACGACCGTGCGGAGAGCGGATGGACCCTCGCGGTGGCCGCCCGGCTGCTGCGGCGGGCGGGGGCGAAGGGGGTGTTCCCGCTGGTGTTGGCGCTCCAGCCGTAGCGGAATGCGTCATCTTCGGCGTGGCGGGGCAAGGATATGAACGGCATACCGGCGAATTCCGGTCGGCGGCTTCAATTGCTCGTTGCCGCATGCTCGGAGGCCACGCGAGAATCGGAGTGCTCCCGCTCGGCTCCCCGGCACTCTCCTGGGCCGCGCCGCGGCGTGCCCGCACTCCAGCCGTGCCCGTCCGCGGGCGTGTACCCGAAGGGAGGACCGTGACCTTCGGATTCGCCCCGCCCTCGACCACGTCCCTGACAACGGCCACCGGCGGCGCCAGCCGGCACGGCCGACTGCTGGAACCGTCCGAATGGACGGCGGCGGGCATTCCGCTGCTGCGCAACCCGCGCGAGGTCGTCAGCGGGCTGCACTCCCGGCACGGCCCGGTTCCGTCGACGGCGATCATCGCCGTCCTCGGCCCGGAGGAACAGCTCGTCGCGAGCGCCTCGTTCGTGCAGCGGTCCGTCTCGGCCGACGGCTGGGAGTACCGCAACGCCCTGCTGTCCCGGCTGCGCCGGGTCCTGCCGCACGACCTGCGGCGCCGGACCCCGGTGCGGACGGCGGTGCTGCTCTACTGCCGCGAGGGCGACGAGCGGTGGACCGAGGAGGACGGGGCGTGGATGTGGGGCCTGCGGGACGCCTGCACCCTGCACGGCCTGCGCTGCGGCGCGTACATCACGCTGACCCGCGGCGGCTGGCAGGTGCTGGGCGAAGGCCGGGGCGGCCGGCAGCCCAGTTCGGAATCACGGCCCCAGCGGCTCGGCGACGCCGTGGCCGAGTTCGCCCCGCTCGCACTGCACACCGGGGGCGGCGCGGCCGAGGCCCTGCGCCGGACCGCCGCCCGCTGACCCTCGTACCGCCGCCCGCTGACCCTCGTACCGCCGCTCGCTCACCCTCGTACCGCCGCGCGCTGACGTCCGTACCGCGGGCGGCCCGGACACGCCGGTGCGTACGAGAAGCGTGCGCCGGCGGACCGCTTCCGGGCAGGCCTCACGGCCGTACACCCTGGAGCGGGCGTACGGCGGATCAGCCTTCGGGCTTCAGCGGGGCCGGCCCGAGGCCCGCCCCGCCCCTCGCCCGTGCCGGGGTACGGGGCGTCAGACGCCCGCACCCAGCACGGAGTTGATCTGCTCCGCGTCACCGCACACGATCAGCAGCGCACCGGCCCGCGCGAGCGCGACCGGCAGGGCGGCGGCGACGGACTCGACCGGTCCGCCGTTGACCGCGAAGACCACGACGGGACGGCCGGCGGCGCGCTGGACCTGCGCCGCGTCCGCGTAGAAGACGTCGTCCCCGGCGTCGTGCAGGGCCCAGTACGCGGCCTCGCCGAAGGACAGCTCGTGCGCGGCCCACGGGTGCGGGTCGCCGCTGGTGATCACCAGGACGTCACCGGGCGCGCGCCCGGTGTCGAGCAGCAGGTCGACGGCCTCTTCGGCCGCGTCCAGGGCACCCTCGGCCGAGGCCGGGATCAGCTGGATCTGCGGCACCGCCGCCGACACGGACGGTGCGGTGGGGGCAGCGGGCGCTGCCGGGGCGACGGAGGCTGCAGGAACGGGTCCGGGGGTGGCCTGCGGCGCCCGCTGCGCGGGCGGTGCGGGCCTGGGGTCACCGCCCGCGCGGCTCGCCGCTGCGGGGGAGGGACCGGGGCGTCCGGGCCGCGGTACGGCTACGGGACGCGGACCAGGTACGGGACGGGGGGTCTGCGCGGTGCGGCTCGCGGCCGGCGTGACGCGGGGACCCTGGGCACTCTCGTAAATCTGAGGCTCCTCGATGGCGGGGTGAGAGGCGTGACGTGATGTCTATCAAACACCGGTACGAAACGTACCGGCCGGGGGCACATGGGTGCGATCAGAAATCGAAGCCGAGTTGGCCTCCGTTTTCCAGCTCCACCGCCTCCTCGCTGCGGCGCACCTTCTTGAGATGGCGCCACCGGGGCAGCGCGTCAAGGTACGACCACGAGAGCCGGTGGTAGGGCGTGGGCCCCAGTTCCTCCAGCGCCGCCCGGTGTACGGGCGAGGGATATCCGGCGTTGGCAGCGAAGGCGAAGTCCTCGATTCCGCCGCCCTGTTCACCGAGCGCGGCCATCATGCGGTCGCGCCGGACCTTGGCGATGACCGAGGCCGCGGCGACGGCGACGCACGACTGGTCGCCCTTGATCACCGTACGGACCCGCCAGGGCGGGCCGAGATAGTCGTGCTTGCCGTCGAGGATCACCGCATCGGGGCGGACCGGCAGGTCCCCCAGGGCGCGCTCCGCCGCGAGGCGCAGTGCGGCGGTCATCCCCAGCTCGTCGATCTCCTCCGGGGAGGCATGCCCGAGGGCGTAGGCGGTGACCCAGTCCTCCAGGACGTCGACGAGAACGTCGCGCCGCTTGGGGGTGAGCAATTTGGAGTCGGTGAGTCCGGCGGGCGGCCGGCGCAGACCGGTGATCGCCGCGCACACGGTGACGGGACCGGCCCAGGCCCCTCGTCCGACTTCGTCGACCCCGGCGATGACCTTGGCGCCGGTGGTTGCACGGAGGGAGCGTTCGACGGTGTGGGTGGGTGCTTCGTACGGCATGGCGCCAGCAAGGTTACGCCGCCCCGCGCCGCCTGCACACCCCGCCCCGGTACGACAGGGACCCGCGTCTCACCTCCTGAGCAGCGGGACCATCACCTCGTCGATCAGCTCTCCGATGTCCGGATCCCCCCATTCGCTCCCGCACACCTTCGCGCGGTACATGAGCATCGCGGGAATGACATCCACGACAAACGGACCATTAGCATCCGCTCGCACGTCACCCCGCTCGATTCCCCGGCGCACAAGCTCCCTGATCAGCAGCTGCGCAGGCTCGTGCAGGCCGGACCAGATGACCCCGTGGAAGCGGTCGGCATGCTCGTGGTCGCATTCGTGAAGGACGGACCGCAGGGCCTGCCCGGCGCGCGAATGCATGACGTCCCGCATCCGCACACACAGCAGGTAGAGGTCCTCGCGGATCGATCCGCGGTCGGGGATCTCCCCGATCTCGGGCAGGCCGGTCCGCAGCGCTTCGGCCACCAGGTCCGCCTTCGAGGGCCAGCGCCGGTAGAGCGCCGCCTTGCCGGTGTGCGCACCGGCCGCGACGCCCTCCATGGTGAGCGCGTTCCAGCCGACCGTGCTCAGCTGCTCCAACGCGGCGTCGAGAATCGCCCGTTCGAGTTCGGGGCCCCGCCTGCGCCCCGGTGACGCCGCCGACCAGGGCGAACCCACCATGTCCCCATCCTCCGACCGATCCGCGCGTCCCCCGCACATATTTTTCAGCCTTAGTGAACGCTTGCGTTCACTAAGGCTCCGCTTCTACCGTGGACCCACAGTGAACGGATGCGTTCACTATTTCACTTTGGGGGGATCCTCAGTGACAAGCTCTCAACTCGCCACACCCCGGACACCGGGCGCGGCCCGCCGGGAGGGGCGCCCCGGAGTGGCGCTCGCCGTCATCGCCGCCTGTCAGCTCATGGTCGTCCTCGACGCGACGATCGTGAACATCGCCCTTCCGCACATCCAGACCGCGCTCGACTTCTCCACCACCGACCTCTCCTGGGTGCTCAGCGCCTACACCCTCACCTTCGGCGGCCTGCTCCTCCTCGGCGGCCGAGCCGGCGACATCCTGGGCCGCCGCCGCGTGTTCATGGCCGGAATCCTGCTCTTCACGCTCGCCTCCCTCCTCGGCGGCTTCGCCCAGGAGCCCTGGCAGCTGCTCGCCGCCCGTGCGCTGCAAGGGGTCGGCGGCGCGATCGCCTCCCCGACCTCCCTCGCCCTCATCACCACGACCTTCGCCGAAGGCCCCGAACGCAACCGGGCCTTCGGGGTGTTCGCCGCCGTCTCCGCGGGCGGTGGCGCGATCGGCCTGCTGGCCGGCGGCATGCTGACCGAGTGGCTCGACTGGCGCTGGGTCCTCTTCGTCAACGTGCCGATCGGCGTGCTGATCGCGGTCCTCGCCCCGCTCTACATCACCGAGTCCGAACGCCACCCCGGCCGCTTCGACATCGCCGGAGCCGTCACGTCCACCGGAGGCATGGCCTCCCTCGTCTACGGGTTCATCCGCGCCTCCGAGGACGGCTGGCGCGACGCCCTCGCCCTCGGCTCGTTCGCCGCGGCCGTCGTCCTGCTCGCGCTCTTCGTGGCCATCGAGTCCCGGGCCCGCGAACCGATCATCCCGCTGCGGATGTTCGCCGACCGCAACCGCGCCGGCACCTACCTGATCATGCTCGGCCTGGCCGCCGCGATGTTCGGCATGTTCTTCTTCATCGTCCAGTTCGTGCAGAACGTGCTCGGCTTCTCCCCGATCCAGTCCGGCCTCGGATTCCTGCCCGTGACCGTCGCCATCGTCACGGCCGCCGGCCTCTCGCAGCGCTTCCTGCCGCGCTTCGGCCCCAAGCCGTTCATGGTCATCGGAACCGCCCTCGTGGGCACCGGCCTGACCTGGCTGTCCTTCATCCGGACCGACAGCTCGTACGCGTCCGGGGTGCTCGGGCCGATGCTCCTCTTCGGCTTCGGCATGGGCCTCAACTTCGTGACCCTCACGCTCACCGCCGTCTCCGGGGTGGCGCCGAAGGAGGCGGGCGCGGCCTCCGGGCTGCTCAACGCCAGCCAGCAGGTCGGCGGTTCACTCGGCCTGTCCATCCTGGTCACCGTGTTCGGAACGGCCGCCCGCGACGAAGCCGAGAAGCAGGTCCCGGCCTTCGCGGCCCAGGCCGACCCGGGCGCACTGGCCGCCTTCAAGCAGAGCGGACAGCTGCCCGACCCCTGGGGGGACCTCGTGCTCACCCAGGGCATCTCGACCGCCTTCGCCGCCGCCGTGGCGATGGCGGGCCTCGCCCTGGCCACCGCGCTGCTGGTGATCCGGGTGCGCAAGAGTGACCTGGCGGCCCTCAACGGCGCCGCCGAGAAGGCCGGTCCGGCGGCCTGAGCCCGGCCGCCGGCGGGGCCGACGGCACGGCCGACGTACGAGGGGCCCTGGCGCGGGAAGCGATCCCGCGCCCGGGCCCCCGTACGGCGGCACCCCTCAGAGCTCGGTGCGGTCGGCGAAGATGCCCAGCCGGGAGCAGACCTCGTACGAGGCCGTCACCGGGCGCTCGCGCAGGATCTGCCGGGCCCGGTACTCGCCCAGGCTCATGGCGTACCAGGGGACCTCGCCGGCCTTGGACATCTCGTCGTTGATCCCGCGCAGGGCGCACGACCTGCGGGGCTCGGGGAGCTTGTCCAGGGCGGGCACGGCGTCCGCCGACAGGGACTGGAAGTAGGCCAGGTCGATCTTGCCGTTCTCCTCGAAACGCGCCACGTTCCGCTCGGCGACCATCCCGTCCGGGGACAGCAGGCCGAAGGCCAGGACTGCGGCCGCCGCACTGCCCGCGACCGCGCGCGGCAGCCAGCGGGCGCCGAACACCCCGGCCGCCATGATCAGTACGATGACCAGCCCGAGCCACAGCTCCATGGCGGCCACCGACACGCGCAGCCTGGTCAGCCCGTACGCGTCCACGTAGAGGTCCATCCGGCGCAGCGCGGAGGCGACGACGACCAGCGTCAGCGCGCACAGCACCCCGAGCACGATGCGGACGAAGCGGCGGTCGCCGGCTCCGGAGCGCGGGGCCCAGCGCAGGGCGAGCGCGATCACGACGAGGGTGAGCAGGGTGGCCCAGAGCAGCTGCCAGAAGCCCTGCTTGGCGTACTCGGCGTAGTTGAGGCCGGTGCTCGCCTTGACCTTGTCGTACCCGCCGAACAGGACCGCCAGCTGTACGGCGTTGAAGCCGGCGAAGAGCAGGTTGAGCACGACGAGCGGAAGGGCCCATTCGACGCGGGACCTCGGCTTGCCGGGGGCCACCTCGATACGGTCCCAGCGCAACGGGGCCGCGGCGGCGCGGGCGGCGGCCAGCGCGAGCAGGGTGCCGAGGAGGAAGAGCAGGAACCGGACGGGCCCGTCCCCGACGGAGACGTCGGGGGTCAGGCCGCTCAGCAGATCGGCGAAGGCGGCGTCGGCGGACGCGAACAGCGCGCCGAAGAGCACCAGGAGGACCACGGCGACGCCGGCCGCCTTGGCCACGGGCAGCCAGCGGTCCTTGCTGACGCCGCCGCGGGAGCGCATCCCGGTCCAGGCCCAGCCGGCCCCGGACACGGCGGCTTCGAGGAAGCCGAGCGGGCTGAGCAGCACCCCGGGCCAGGTGCGGCTGCCGTGCAGGGCCAGCGCGCCGAGCAGGATGGCGGAGAGGATCGCGAGCGTGGCGGGCCAGGCGGAGTCCCGCAGGGCCGGCACGGCGAGGAGGGCGAGGCAGCCGATCGCCCAGACCACGGTCCAGGGCCGGGCCGTACGACGGGCCGCTCGGGCGGCGACGTACGCGGCGACGACGGCGGGCACGACGGCGAGCAGCAGGCCGAGGCCCAGGCCGTCACCGAGGAGCAGGGCGGCCGCGAGCCCGGCCGCGAGGGCTGCGCCGAGGGTCGCGGTCCGGATGGGCGCGGCCTCGGCGGGCCGGACGAGTACGACCCAGGCGGCCGGCTCGGCGGCCTTCGCGCGGGCGGTGGCGTAGCGCCGCTGCTGCTCCTGCCAGGCCTGCCAGGCGACGGCGTCGGCGGGCGTCCCGGGCGCTCCGGGCCGCGCCGCGGGCCCCGGCGCGGCAGCCGCCGGCGCAGCGGCGGCTGCCGCGGCAGGCGCGCCGGAATCCGGCCCGTCCGCCGCCGCGTCACCCCCGGCCGGAGCCGGCCTCCCGGCCGCGGCCTCGCCACGGGCCGCGGCCGCGGCCTCGGCGCCGTCCACCCCGTCGGTGTGCTCTGACATCGGTTCCCCTCCCCTGTCGGCCGCCCCCGGCGTTCCGGTGGAGGCGGCGAAGCGGACAGAGTAGGCCGACGTCAGGCGGTTTTGAACAGGATCAAAAGAGCTCTGTGGCAGGACCGTGACAATCGGAACGGGATACTTCGCGCCGCCACGGGCACCCCCGCCGGCAACCCGCTAACGCGCCACCGACTCCGGCACCCACGCCGGCAGGGCCTCGGTGCGCGCCAGCCAAGCGGCCGGCAGCACCGCCTCCCCGCGCGCGCCCAGCACCCCGCCGACGATCGCGCAGGTCGTGTCGACGTCCCCGCCCACCTGCGCGGTGGTCCAGAACGCCCGCTCGTAGTCGTCCAGCGCCCGCGCCGCCGACCACAGGGCGAACGGCACGGTGTCGTGGGCGCTCGTGCGCCGCCCGCAGCCCAGCACCGCCGCGACCGTGGTCGCGTCGCCGTAGTCCAGCATGTCCCGCGCCCGTCGCAGCCCGGCGCCCACCGCGCTGCGCGGTACCAGCGCGATCACCCCGTCCAGCAGGTCGGCGGCCTTCGGCGGGCCGTCCGTACCCGCCGCGAGCGCGGCCGCCGCGGCGACGGCCATGGCCCCGCACACGGCCTCGCGGTGCTGGTGGGTGGTGTAGGCGGAGATCTCCGCCTGGTGCGTGGCCTGTTCGGGATCGTCGGCGTACCACGCGCCCAGCGGCGCGATCCGCATGGCGGCGCCGTTGCCCCACGAGCCCTGCCCGTTGAAGAGTTCGGCGGCGAGCGTGCGCCAGTCCGCGCCCTCCCGGATCAGGCGGAGCATCCGGTTCACGGCGGGCCCGTAGCCCCGGTCGAAGTCGTGGTGGTGGGCGAAGGAGCTCGCGAGGGCGTCCTGGTCGATGCGTCCGTGCTCGGCGAGCACGGCCACCACCGAGCAGGCCATCTCTGTGTCGTCGGTCCACTGCCAGGTCTCGGCGGCGGGCAGTTCGCGCCGCTTGAGCAGCGGGTAGTTCACGGGGACGAAGTACTGGGAGCCCAGGGCGTCCCCCAGGGCCAGCCCGCGGAGGCTGGCGAGGGCGCGTGCGTAGCGCCGTTCGGGAGTGGAGTCAGGGGTCATCGCGGGCCACTCTAGCCGTCCAGGTCGTAGGGCTCGGGTGTGGTCCACCGCTCAAACGGGCGGTCCATCCGGTACCGGCCGTCCGGGCCCAGCATGAGCACCCGGAATTCGCCGTTGCCCGGGTTGGACAGCGCCTCGAACTCGGCCACCGACCAGTGGAACCAGCGCATGCAGAACAGCCGCATGGTCAGCCCGTGCGTCACCACGAGCACGTTCTGGGGGTGGTCGTCGGCCTCGAAGCTGCGGTAGAGGCTCTCCAGGAAGGCCCCGACCCGGTCGTACACGTCGGCTCCCGACTCGCCCTGCGCGAACCGGTAGAAGAAGTGGCCGTACGCGTCCCGGTACGCCTTCTGCAGCCGTACGTCGTCCCGGTCCTGCCAGTTGCCCCAGTCCTGCTCGCGCAGCCTCGGCTCCTCGCGCATCCGGACCCGTGTCGGGTCCAGGCGCAGCTCCCGGAAGGTCTGGAGGGTCCGGCGGTACGGGGAGACGTACGCGCTGATCGTCTCTTCGCCGAAGAGCTCGCGCAGCCGTACCCCGGTCGCCGCCGCCTGTTCGCGCCCGGTCCGGGTCAGCCGCAGGGCGTGGTCGGGCTCCCGCTCGTACACCGAGTCGTCGGCATTGCCTTCCGATTCCCCGTGCCGGACGAGGACGATGCGCCGTGGTCGAACCATCCCACGACCCTATTCGGCCACCGGAGTGCCCGCGGACCGGGCACGCCGGTTCCGCCCGGCGATCGTCGTACGGTCATACCGTCCAGGAGGGTTCGAGGTCGACGACGTCCCCGGTGAGGGCCTCGACATCGGCCTGGATCTGGGCGCGCAGGGAGAGCCGCTCGACCCGCTCCTGCCGGTACTTGCCGTGCTCGGCGGCCGCGTGCCACATCGACAGTACGAGGAACTCCCGGCCCGGGGCCTCCCCGAAGAGGCCGCGGACCATGCCGGGAGATCCCGCCATGGCCGGGTTCCAGACCTTCTCCTGCATGAGGGCGAAGTGCTCGACCCGGCCCTCCCGGACCCGGGTGTGCGCGACCCGGACCACATCGGCGTCGGTGAACCGCGGCTCGAAGCCGGTCTTCACGTCGAAGCGGTGGTCGAAGAGCGTCACCCGCAGATCGGTGTAGGTGCCGTTCTGCGCGGCGGCCAGCCGGTCGTGCGCGCGGGCCATGAAGGAGTCGTAGAAGGAACGGCTCTCCCAGAAGGTGAAGACATGCGCGACCCCCTGCCGGCCCCGGCTCCAGCCGCCGCCCTGCCCCCGGAATCCCGGCTCGCCTGGCAACCCCGCCCATTTTCGCTGCCCGCGCTCGAACCCGCGTCGGTCCGTCACCGTGCAGCGAATCCACTTGACCAGCACGGCGCCATCGTACGGTCCCCGCGCGGCCCGGGTCAGTCCCCGGCGCGGTCGATCCGCACCAGTTCGGCCGCATCCCGCTCGGTCGGCCGAAACCCGAACTCCCGGTCGCATACGGCGAGCTGCCGCGAGGAAGCGCTCACGCGGCCGGCGCGGCGCATCCCGTACCGGCAGCGGGGTCCAGCGGGTGCCACTCCACGGGTACGTCGCGCATCAGCAGGGCGCAGTCGAGGTGGGCCGTGCCGGGCGGGAAGCGCTCGGGGTCCTCGAAGAAGGAGGACTCGGCGCGGGTGACCTCGGTGGCCTCAACCCGCCAGGCGTCGGTGTGCAGTTGCATCCCGTCGAGCCGGCCGGCGGCGCGCGCGGGCGAGTAGCCCCGGGCGCCCTGGCGGAAGTACTCGGAGGCCTCGGCCAGATCGCCGAAGAGGCGGCTGCCGCGCAGCTCGTCCGCGACCCGGGCCACGACCCGTACGCGCGTGGAGGCGTCCTTCGTCTCGTACGCGACCCCGATCTCGTCGGGCGTCTCGCGTACGTCGAAGACGGCGGAGCCGTGCGCTCCGGGGAACAGCCGACCGCCCGCGAGGACGTTGATGCGGGAGCCGCTGTCGCGGCGCGGGATCCAGACCCCGGTCTCGACCCCGTCGGGACCGTCCCACTCGACGGAGATCCGGTGCGCGGCGTTCTCGCTGCGCACGCCGGTGCCGGCGGGCGCCCAGCGCGGCCGGGTGTCGCCGAGCCGCAGCAGGCAGATCCCGGCGACGGCCCAGCCGCCCGCGAGCTGCGGCCGCATCCCGGCCGGCAGCAGCCGCGCGGCCACCTCCGGCTCCACCCGGTAGTTCACGAGCAGCCTTCGCTCGATGACGCTCGCCATCTTCGGACTGATCATTGCGCGCTCTCCCCCGGTTCGCCCTTGCGCCGCTGGTGCCGGAGCACGATCTGCTCCGGGCACACCATGCTGAGAAACCGTCCGACACAGGCGGCCAGCCGCTCCTCGACGAGCGTGTAGAGGATCCGGTTCCCGTCCCGGCGTTCCCGTACCAGCCCCGCGGACTTCAGCACCCCCAGGTGCCGTGACACGGACGGAGCGCTGATGGGGAACCGGCCGGCGATCTCCCCGGCCGCCATCTCCCCGCCGCGCAGGTCCTCCAGGATCTGGCGCCGCGTGGGATCGGCGAGCGCCCGGAAGACGCCGGCCTCGTCGTCGGCCTCGGTGTTCTCAACCATGAGACCTTTTTAGCACATGAGCTAATTGGCTAAATAGCCGGGAGGGCAAACGGAACGACAAAGGGGAGGCCGCCGAGGGTGGCCTCCCCTTACGGGTGAGGTGTCAGCACCTCACCGCCGGTCGTCAGCTGCAGCCGCTGGTGGAGCCGCAGCCCTCGCAGATGTAGCAGGAGCCGGCGCGCTGCATCTTCGTACCGCAGGAGAAGCAGAGCGGGGCGTCGGCGGAGACACCGAGCTGCATCTCGACCAGTTCGGCGTTGCTGTGCGCCGTCTTCGGGGCCGGGACCGTGATGGCCGCGACCGGCTTCGGCTCGGACGGCACCGCGGCCAGCGGGGCCGACTGCGCCAGCGACTCGGTGTCCAGCTCGTCCTCGAGGGGCTCGTAGGAGCCGGTCTCCAGGTGGCGCTGGCGCTCCTCGGCGGTGTGGATGCCGAGGGCCGAGCGGGTCTCGAAGGGCAGGAAGTCCAGCGCCAGGCGGCGGAAGATGTAGTCGACGATCGACTGCGCCATCCGCACGTCCGGGTCGTCCGTCATGCCGGCCGGCTCGAAGCGCATGTTCGTGAACTTCGAGACGTAGGTCTCCAGCGGAACGCCGTACTGCAGACCGACCGAGACGGCGATCGAGAAGGCGTCCATCATGCCCGCGAGGGTCGAGCCCTGCTTGGACATCTTCAGGAAGACCTCGCCCAGACCGTCGTCCGGGTAGGAGTTCGCCGTCATGTAGCCCTCGGCGCCACCGACCGTGAAGGAAGTGGTGATCCCCGGGCGGCCCTTGGGGAGGCGCTTGCGGACGGGACGGTACTCGATGACCTTCTCGACGGCGGCGCGGATGGTCTCCTCCGTCTTGGCGGTGACCTCCTCCTTCTCCTCTTCCTTCTTCTTCGCGGAGAGGGGCTGGCCGACCTTGCAGTTGTCGCGGTAGATCGCGAGCGCCTTGACGCCCAGCTTCCACGCCTCGAAGTAGATCTCCTCGATCTCCTCGACGGTCGCCGTCTCCGGCATGTTGACCGTCTTCGAGATCGCGCCGGAGATCCAGGGCTGGATCGCGGCCATCATGCGGACGTGGCCCATCGCGGAGATGGAGCGCTCGCCCATGGCGCAGTCGAACACCGAGTAGTGCTCGGTCTTCAGGCCCGGGGCGCCGACGACCACGCCGTGCTCGGCGATGTGGGCGACGATCGCCTCGATCTGCTCTTCCTGGTACCCCATGCGGCGCAGGGCCTGCGGGACGGTGCCGTTGACGATCTGCATCGAGCCGCCGCCGACGAGCTTCTTGAACTTGACCAGGGCCAGGTCCGGCTCGACACCGGTGGTGTCGCAGGACATCGCGAGACCGATGGTGCCGGTCGGCGCGAGGACGGAGGCCTGGGAGTTGCGGAAGCCGTTCTTCTCGCCGAGGCGCAGGACGTCCTGCCAGGCCTCGGTGGCCGCGGCCCAGATCGAGTTGTCGAGGTCCTCGGTGCGCGGCGCGACGGCGTTGGCGTCGGCGTGCTGCTTCATGACGCGCTTGTGGGACTCGGCGTTGCGGGCGTAGCCGTCGTACGGGCCGACGATCGCGGCCAGCTCGGCGGAGCGCTTGTACGCGGTACCGGTCATCAGCGAGGTGATCGACGCGGCGAGGGTGCGGCCGCCGTCGGAGTCGTACGCGTGGCCGGTGGCCATCAGCAGGGCGCCGAGGTTGGCGTAGCCGATGCCCAGCTGGCGGAAGGCGCGGGTGTTCTCGCCGATCTTCTGCGTCGGGAAGTCCGCGAAGCAGATGGAGATGTCCATCGCGGTGATGACGAGCTCGACGACCTTGGCGAAGCGCTCGGCGTCGAAGGACTGGCTGCCCTTGCCGTCGTCGTCGAGGAACTTCATCAGGTTCAGCGAGGCGAGGTTGCAGGACGTGTTGTCCAGGTGCATGTACTCGCTGCAGGGGTTGGACGCGGTGATGCGGCCGGACTCGGGGCAGGTGTGCCAGTTGTTGATCACACCGTCGTACTGGATGCCCGGGTCGGCACAGGCCCACGCGGCCTCGGCCAGCTTGCGGAAGAGCGCCTTGGCGTCGACCTCCTCGATGACCTCGCCGGTCATGCGGGCACGCAGGCCGAACTTGGTGCCGTTCTCGACGGCCGTCATGAACTCGTCGTTCACGCGGACGGAGTTGTTGGCGTTCTGGTACTGGACGGACGTGATGTCGTCGCCGCCCAAGTCCATGTCGAAGCCCGCGTCGCGCAGGGCGCGGATCTTCTCCTCTTCCTTCACCTTGGTCTCGATGAAGGCCTCGACGTCCGGGTGGTCGACGTCCAGGACGACCATCTTGGCCGCGCGGCGGGTGGCGCCGCCCGACTTGATCGTTCCTGCGGACGCGTCGGCGCCGCGCATGAAGGAGACGGGGCCGGAGGCGTTGCCGCCGGAGGAGAGGAGCTCCTTGGAGGAGCGGATGCGGGAGAGGTTCAGGCCGGCGCCGGAGCCGCCCTTGAAGATCATGCCCTCTTCCTTGTACCAGTCGAGGATCGACTCCATGGAGTCGTCGACCGCCAGGATGAAGCAGGCGGAGACCTGCTGCGGCTGGGGGGTGCCGACGTTGAACCACACCGGGGAGTTGAAGCTGAAGATCTGGTGCAGGAGGGCGTAGGTCAGCTCGTGCTCGAAGATCTCCACGTCGGCGGGCGACGAGAAGTAGTCGAAGTCCTCGCCGGCCTTCGTGTACGTCTTCACGATCCGGTCGATCAGCTGCTTCAGACCGGTCTCGCGCTGCGGGGTGCCGACCGCGCCGCGGAAGTACTTGCTGGTGACGATGTTGACCGCGTTCACCGACCAGAAGTCGGGGAACTCGACGCCACGCTGCTCGAAGTTGACCGAGCCGTCGCGCCAGTTGGTCATGACGACGTCACGGCGCTCCCAGCTCACCTCGTCGTACGGGTGCACGCCGGGGGTGGTGTGGATGCGCTCGATACGCAGGCCGCCCTTGGCAGCCTTGGTCCCCTTGGCGCGGGAACCACGTGCCGAGCCGCTCGCCGTCTCTGTCATGCCAGGCCTCCCATATGCGGGCAAAAACGCCCTAAAGTGCCAGCGTTATTCCGCGGCACGATGCTGTGTCTCTGTATCTACGTCTCTTCGCCGGACTGACCGGCCACACCGCTGCGCGCGAGCGCCGCGGGGAGGGCCGTCCGGTCAGTCGGCGGCGGAGGCGGGCACGGGGACCGAACCGGTCGCCCCGGGCTCGCACTCTTCAGGGTGAGGCCGCCGCTCGCGCAGTTCCACGATGGCGGTCTCGAAGTCTTCAAGGGTGTCGAAAGCTTTGTACACGGACGCGAAGCGCAGGTACGCGACGAGGTCGAGCTCCTGCAAGGGGCCGAGGATGGCCAGACCCACGTCATGGGTGGTCAGCTCGGCACTGCCGGTGGCGCGCACCGCCTCCTCGACCCGCTGGCCGAGCTTGGCGAGGGCGTCCTCGGTGACCGGCCGCCCCTGGCACGCCTTGCGCACGCCAGAGATGACCTTGGTACGGCTGAAGGGTTCGGTCACCCCGCTGCGCTTGATCACCATCAGCGAGGCCGTCTCCACCGTCGTGAAGCGACGGGAGCAGTCGGGGCACTGACGGCGCCGGCGGATCGACGTGCCGTCGTCGGTGGTGCGGCTGTCGACGACGCGGCTGTCGGGGTGCCTGCAGAAGGGGCAGTGCATGGTTCCCTCACCCTCCCTCTTGGCACGACTGAATCACCTCACAAGGCCCCGGAACGGCAGAGTCAGGCTCTGTCGGGGGCTCGTGAAGCAGCCACCAGCATATGCGATGCCGGGACCCCCGGCAGACCGGGGGACCACAACTTCTGGGTGGCAGCGCTCATCCAACCACTAGATCTTGGGTTGCGGTGGATTTGCGAGGCTCCGCGTGTCGCGGCGTCCGATAGCCGGATGCGAGGCCTTTCGGTGCCACACTGACCGGAGACCCGGAAGGTGGCGACCCGACCGGGAAGGGTACCGTAAGCAGCGGATGCCGAGCCGAACCCGCGTTCGGCAAACCGATCGTCCATACACCTCTAGATGTGCCCACGCGGGACGATCTGCGATTTTTCACTCGAACGTGTGTTTGGCGCAACCTTTCGAAAGCAACTACCGTTGTCCAGCTAGGGAGAACATTTCGAGAGGGGCCGACGTGACCACCACCGCAGACAGTGCCACCATCACTGCCCAGAACCGCTCCCAGAGCCGACTCGAGCCGGTGCATGCCATGAACGACGCAAACCTGAACCCGGAGGCGGAGCCCGTACGCCCCGCACGCTCGCTGCCAGGTCGACCTCCAGGCATCCGCGCCGACAGCTCCGGGCTCACGGACCGGCAGCGGAGGGTCATCGAGGTCATTCGCGACTCCGTGCAGCGGCGGGGTTACCCGCCGTCGATGCGGGAGATCGGCCAGGCGGTCGGCCTGTCCAGCACGTCCTCCGTCGCGCACCAGCTGATGGCGCTCGAGCGGAAGGGCTTCCTGCGGCGCGATCCGCACCGCCCCCGTGCCTACGAGGTGCGCGGCTCCGACCAGCCCAGCTCGCAGCCCACGGACACCACCGGCAAGCCCGCCGCCTCCTACGTTCCCCTGGTCGGCCGGATCGCGGCCGGCGGCCCGATCCTCGCCGAGGAGTCGGTCGAGGACGTGTTCCCGCTCCCCCGCCAGCTCGTCGGCGACGGCGAGCTCTTCGTCCTCAAGGTCGTCGGCGACTCGATGATCGAGGCCGCCATCTGTGACGGGGACTGGGTCACGGTCCGCCGCCAGCCGGTCGCGGAGAACGGCGACATCGTCGCCGCCATGCTCGACGGCGAGGCCACCGTCAAGCGCTTCAAGCGCGAGGACGGCCACGTCTGGCTCCTCCCGCACAACGCCGCCTACCAGCCGATTCCCGGCGACGAGGCGACCATCCTCGGCAAGGTCGTCGCGGTACTGCGCCGGGTCTGACCGTCTGGCCCTGCCGTCTCCATCCAGCCCTCGGGATCCACTGCGCCGGTCCCGAGGGCTGTTTTGTATCCCCGGGGACTACTTGCCGTCGGCCTTCGCCGCAGCGTCGATCGAGGCCAGCGAGCGGCGGGCCTGGTTGCGGTCCGTGGTGTACCAGAAGTCCGGCAGCGTGGCCCGCAGGAAGCTCCCGTACCGCGCCGTGGCCAGCCGGGGGTCCAGGACCGCGACGACACCCCGGTCGCCCGTGGCCCGTACGAGACGGCCCGCGCCCTGGGCCATCAGCAGGGCGGCGTGCGTGGCCGCGACGGCCATGAAGCCGTTGCCGCCGTGCTCCTCGACCGACTTCTGCCGGGCGCTCATCAGCGGGTCGTCGGGGCGCGGGAAGGGGATCCGGTCCATGACCACGAGCTGGCAGCTGGGGCCGGGAACGTCCACGCCCTGCCACAGCGACAGCGTCCCGAACAGGCAGGTCTTCGGGTCGGCCGCGAACGCCTTGATCAGCTCGCCGAGCGTCTCCTCGCCCTGGAGCAGGATGGGGTTGTCGAGCCGGCCGCGCAGCTCCTCGGCGGCCGCTTTGGCGCCGCGCATGGAGGAGAAGAGCCCGAGGGTACGGCCGCCGGCCGCCTCGATCAGCTCGGCGAGCTCGTCCATCATGTCGCCGCGGGTGCCCTCGCGGCCGGGCGTGGCCAGGTGCTTGGCGACGTAGAGGATGCCCTGCTTCGGGTAGTCGAAGGGCGAGCCGACGTCCAGGCCCTGCCAGACCGGCACGTCGTCCCCTTCGACTCCCTCGGCGGACAGACCCAGGGAGGCGGCGACCCCGTTGAAATCGCCGCCGAGCTTGAGGGTCGCCGAGGTCAGGACTACCGAGCGGTCCTCGAACAGCTTCTCGCGCAGCAGGCCCGACACCGACAGGGGGGCGACCCGGAGGGTGGCGCCGAAGCGGTCGTGGCGCTCGTACCAGACCACGTCGTACTCGGAGCGGTTCGTGATCCGCTCCGCCACCCCGTGGATGCTCTCCACCGCGGCCAGGGCCTGCTTGCGGACCGCGTCCTCGTCGTGGACGGACTTGTCGCGGGTGGCGCCGATCGCGGAGATCACATTGCGCGCGGCGTCCCGCAGCGCCATCAGCGCGTAGCCGAGGTCCTCGGGGATCTCCTCCAGCCGGCCCGGGAGCGCCAGCTCCATGACCCGCTCGAAGGACTCCGAAGCGGTCTGGAGCGAGTCCGCGGTCTTCTCGTCGACCAGCTTGGCAGCACGCTTCACGGCCCGGTTGACCTGCCCAGGAGTGAGCTCGCCCGTGGCCACCCCGGTCACCCGGGAGACCAGCTCGTGGGCCTCGTCGACGATCAGGACCTCGTGCTGCGGCAGTACCGGGGCGCCCTCGATGGCGTCGATGGCGAGGAGGGCGTGGTTGGTGACGACCACGTCCGCGAGCTTGGCCCGCTCGCGGGCGGCCTCGGCGAAGCACTCGGCCCCGTACGCGCACTTCGTGGCGCCCAGGCACTCGCGGGAGGACACGGAGATCTGCGACCAGGCCTTGTCGGAGACGCCCGGGGTCAGGTCGTCGCGGTCGCCGGTCTCCGTCTCGTCCGCCCAGTCGCGCAGGCGCAGCAGGTCCTTGCCCAGCTTGCTCGTGGGGGTGGCCGCCTCGAACTGGTCGAAGAGGCCCTCCTCCTCGTCCTGCGGAGCTCCCTCGTGCAGACGGTGCAGGCACAGGTAGTTCGAGCGGCCCTTGAGCATGGCGAACTGCGGGCGGCGGCGCAGCTGCGGATGCAGCGCCTCCACCGTCCGGGGCAGATCGCGCTCGACGAGCTGGCGCTGGAGGGCCAGGGTCGCGGTGGCCACGACCACGCGCTCGCCGTGGGCGAGGGCCGGCACCAGGTAGCCGAGGGACTTGCCGGTGCCGGTACCGGCCTGGATGAGCCGGTGGGAGTTGTCGTCGATCGCTTCGGCGACGGCTTCGGCCATGGCCACCTGGCCGGGGCGCTCCGTGCCGCCGACGGCGGAGACGGCGGCGTGCAGCAGGTCGGGGAGGGAGGGCTTCGTCATAGCACTGCCAACCCTACGGGGCTCCACCGACAGTGACCGCACCGGCGAGGATTCACGGCCGGTACAAGGGGTTGGGCACGGTGCCGTGCTGCACGGCGTGCGGGCGGTCGGGGCGGTCGCGGTAGCCGTCCTCGTAGAGCCGGTTCCGGTTGAGGCAGAGCCGTCCGAGGCGTTCGCCGAGCAGGTCGAAGAGCTCGTAGCGGTCCTTGAGCTCGGGGAAGCGGGCCTGGTGGCGGAGGATCTCCGCCCGTACGAGGCTCCAGAACTCGCTCTCCGGGACGCCGAGGCGGTCCTCGCACAGGGCGGAGAGGTAGCGGAAGACGCCTACGAAGAGCCCGGAGTGGATGAACTGGGGCAGGAAGTCGGCGGGCTCGGCGAGCAGGACCGCGCGGACCTCGTCGGGGAGGGCGTCCAGCTCGGGCAGCGGTTCGGCGCTGATGTTGATGTCGTCCACGAAGTCCTTGACCGCGAGCCGGACCGGTACCTCGTGCTCGTCGAAGATCACGATGGCGTTCTCGCCGTGCGGGGAGAAGACGGTGCCGTAGCGGTAGAGGAAGTGGAGGAGCGGGGGCAGCAGCGCGGCGAAGAGGTGGTGCAGCCAGACGGTGGGGGCGAGTCCGGACCGGGCGACGAGTTCGGCGGTGAAGGAGCGGCCGCGGGGGTCGGTGTGGAGGAGGGAGGCGAGCGTACGGGCGCGCTCGCCGGGGGCGAGGCGGCCGGTCAGGGGCTCGCGCCAGATCGCGCCGAGGAGCTCCTTGTACTGGTAGGGGACCTCGGGGAGCTGGTCGTAGACGGGGTGGCGGATGGTGACGGAGGCGACCTCGCCGAGCAGGATGACCCGGCACTCGTCGCGGAGGAAGGGGTCGCTGTCGCGCAGGGAGTGGATCCAGGCGGTGACGGCGGGGGCGGCGAGGGCGAGGTCGCTGGGCAGGCCGCGCCACACCATGGTGTTGAAGATGGAGAGCGGCAGCTTGACGCTGTGGCGGTCGGGGCGGGTGAGGTTGAGGAAGGTGCGGATCGACTGCTGGGGCAGGCGCAGATCGGGATCGGCGGGGAGCGGGACGAGGGCGCCGGAGGCGAGGGCCGGGGCGAAGAGCGGGAGGACGACCTCGTCCCACTGCCAGGGATGGACCGGCAGATAGAGGTAGCCGAGCGGGTCGAGGCCCCGGTCGCGCAGGGCCTGGTCGAAGGCCGCGCGGGTGACGGGGTCGAGCTCGGCGGAGTAGAGGCGGGCGGGATCCTCCAGGCCGGCGGTGCCGCGGTAGCTCGCGAGCGAGGTGTGGGCGGCGAGCCAGGGCAGCCGCTGGCGGGTACGGGCCTCGGGGGCCCAGGCCGCGGTGTCGGAGGCGGAGAGTCCGATGCGGCCCTTGTTGAGGACGAGCCAGGGGTGCCCGGTCTGGTGGCCTTCGAGGGCGGCGTAGTCGAGGTCGGCCAGGACGTCGGCGGTGAGCGCGGTGTGGTCGATCCGGGCATCGGAGGCGAGGGTGGCGCTGAGCTCGCGGACGAGGTGGCCGAGGGTGGCTCCGTCGAGGCGCAGCAGGCCGCGGGAGCGGATGAGGAAGTCGTACGGGTCCCCGAAGGCGGTCGGCGGTTCGGTGGCGGGCGGCGGCGGGGTGAGGGTGATGGTGTCCGGGGCGACGTGCCAGCTGCCGTAGGCGCGGCGGCGGGCCCGGAAGCCGAGGCTGCTGCCGTCGTCGAGGGTCAGGGTCCATGCGTCGCCCGCGGCGGCCGGGGCGGGTACGGGTTCGACGATCTCCTCGTAGGCGAACTCGGCCAGCATCTTGGCGAGCAGCCGGCGGGCGGCGAAGTCCCAGGTCGCACGGGTCAGCTCGGGCGGTGTGCAGGGGTGCTGGGGCGACGGGGGCACGACGGGGTCTGCGGAGTCGGGGGCTGCTGGGAAATTCTGCACGGGACTCCTCGGAGATCGGGAACTTTGCTGCGTGACGCAGAGTTTTCGAAGGGAGAGGTGCGAAGCGACAACTCGGAGGAAGCCTCCGAAGGGGACGGTCGGGGCCCGCGGGGCGGCAATCAGAGGAGATTGCGCAGCGCCCGCTCCCGGATCATCAGGGCGGCGCGCTTCTCGGGAAGGTCGATTTCCGTGTGACAGCGGAAACCGGAGCTGAGGAAGGCCGATACGGAGGGGGTGTTGCGGATGTCCGGTTCCGCGATGACGCGTGTGCAGCGAGGGCGGTTGTCGAGGACCAGGTCGGCGACGGCGCGCAGCAGAGTGGTGCCCAGGCCCCGGCCCCGGTTCGTGCCGTCTCCGATGAGCAGGTGGATACCCGTGTCGTGGGGGCGCGCCGGGTAGTGGCGGGAGAGCGGGTCGAGGTCGGCCCGGTAGATCTCCCAGTAGCTCATCGGTGTGCCGTCGAGGAGGCCGAGGCAGGGGATGCTGCGGCCGTCACCGTCGAGCTGTGTCCGCAGGTGGGCGGCGGTCACGGCGGCGGGGCCTGCGAGCTCCCAGTAGGCGGCCACCTCGGGGTCGTTCATCCAGCCGGTCAGGAGCTCCAGGTCGCGTCCCGGGCGTACGGGTTCGAGGCGGAAGGCTCCGGCGGGGGTGTCGGTGCTGCCCCAGTTGGCCGGGGAGTCGAGGAGGTCGGCCTCGGCGAGGAGGGGCAACAGCTCGGCGGTGAGAGGCCGTTCAACGGTGTCGTGGAGGGCGTGGATCGCGCCGGTGGCGTCGGTGGCGGAGCCGGCGGCATCGGCAGGGGCGTCTGTGGTGGGCATGGGGGCTCGTCTCCGTGTCGGTGCCGACGCGTCAATCGTGAAGGGGGTTGGTGATGGTGACGTAGACGGACTGGGTGTCGACGGGGCCGACGAGTTCGTCGAGGCCTCCCAGGCGGGTGAGCAGGTTCGCCTTGCAGCGCAGGGTGGGCGAATCGAGCAGCTTCGCGGGGAGCGGGCCGAGGGCCGAGGCCTTGCCGAGGAAACGGCGGAAGGCGGCGAGGAGGACGCGTTCGTCGGCGAGCCGCTGGGATCCGAAGGCGCCGATGAGGCCGAACACGTTGTTGATGCCGAGGTAGTAGGCGAAGCGTTCGTCGGTGACGGCGTCGGAGACGAAGGTGTCGCTGGCGCTGCCGATGCCGGGGAGCCGGTGCTCCAGTTCCGCGCGGCGGGATTCGCGGAAGTAGTAGCCCTGGTTGTCGCGGTAGCGGCCGCCGATCGGCCAGCCGGCCGGGTCGAGGAGGACCAGGGTGTTCTGCTGGTGCGATTCGAGGGCGATGCCGGCGAGCGCGTCGAAGGCGAGGACCGGCAGGACCACGTGGTCGAGGTAGCGCAGGAACCACTCGGCGGCGACCGCCGAGGTGGTGCGCCCGGTGGCGGCGGCGAGGGCGGAGACGATCTCGGCGAGCCGGGAGCTCATGGCGGTCCGGCCGGGCCATGGGCGGGGCGCGGTGAGTGCGGCGATGCAGACGGCGTCGTCGCCCGAGCGGAAGGGGTTGTGGCGCAGCAGGGCGTCGAGTCCGGGGACGGGGGTGCCGTCCGGGGAGTCCACGGCGACCCAGGCGGGGTCGCGGACGATGTCGAAGCCGGGGTGGGCTGCCTGCCACTGCTCGGCGAGGCCGGTGCGGAGGAGCCGGTGCACTTCCACTCCGCGGTGGAGCTCCTTGCGGAGGTTCTCGCGGCGGGAGTTGGTGATGCGCAGGCCCAGGGAGAGCTTGAGCATCGCGGGCGCGCCCGGGCGGTGGACCGTGCGGACGGAGGAGGTGGGGTACCAGGGGACGCCGTACGGGCCCAGGTCGTGCAGGAGTCCCGCGTCGCGGAGGGCCGTGACGGCGGGGCGCTGGAGCAGGTCGCGGGCCTGCCAGGGGTGAAGGGGAAGGGGGGTGGTGCCGTCGCGTCCCTCGGGGAGCGGGATGCCGGGGGCGAGTCGGCCGAGGAGCTGGGTGGCGGAGACGGGGCGGCCGCGCTCGGTCCAGGCGGAGTCGGTGGCGAGGACGGACGGATCGACGGCGAACCAGTGCAGGAGGAAGGAGCCGTGCAGTTCGGGTGAGCAGAGGCGTGCCTCGGCTTCGGAGAGTCCCTCGCGGCTCTTCGGGTCGGGCTGGAGCGGGTGACCGAGGAGGAGGGACTGTTCTGCGGTCAGGAAGCGGTCCACACCGATGAGGGCGGGGGCGGCGGGGCGTTGGCGCCGGTCGGCGATGAACTCGGCGGTGCGGCGGGCCGAGTCGGCGACCCGGGCGACGAGATCGGCGCTGCCGTGGCCGTTGGCGGGGGCCGTGCCGGTGCCCTCGCGGGCGAGCAGGGCGGCGAGGGTGACGGCGTCCAGGGCCGGGGCGGTGGCGGGTGCGCCGGCCAGCCGGGCGGGACCGAAGCGGTGCCAGCCGGCCAGGGACCAGTGGCGGACGGCGACAAGCAGGGCGGCGCCGGATGCGGGGAGGGGGATGCGCAGCAGGGTCCCGGCGGGCCCGTCGGGACGGCCGATGCCGGCTTCGCGGACCCAGCACCGCAGCAGGTTCTCCACCGCCGCCGCATCGGCGGCGACGGCCGCGTCGGGGTGGTCCAGGAGGTCGGGCAGCGCGTCCGGTACCGGCCTGGCGACACCGCCCCACGCCGACCGGGGTGGCGTGCCGTCCTTCTGCCGCGGCACCGTGGCCGCCGCCCCGACCCCGGCGGGGGCGGCGACGTGCGGCTGCGCACGTTCCGGCGCGCCGGGGCGGGGCTCGGCGACCGGGGCCCGGTCGACGGGTTCGTCACGGGGCCCGCCGACACCTGCCCCCGGGGCGGGTTCCGTCCCCCGGGGGAGACCGGAGGGTGCCGCGGGCGTCCGGGGCGGGGGCGGGGTGCCGGGGACGGGCTCGGCGGGCACCGCGGCTGCGGCTGCGCCGGCTTCCGGGTCGGGGGCGGGGGGCCGGAGGTCGGCCTCGGTGTCGCGGCCGAGGGCGGGGGGCCGGGGGCTGGCCTCCGGCTCACGGCCAGGGGCGGAAGGCTGGGGACTGGCCTCCGGCTCACGGCCGAGGGTGGCGGGGCGGGGGCTGGCCTCCGGGTCACGGCCGAGGGTCGCGGGCTGGGGGTCGGCCGCGGTGTTCCGGAGCGGCTGAAGGGCGGGCGGGGTCGCCGGGTGGGGCCGGGGGTCGAGGCGGCCGGCCGGAGGGGTTGCCGGGTCGCCGGCCGGGGTGGGCGGGCGGTGCTCGGCCCGCGTGTCCGGGTGGGGCCGGTGGTCAAGTGGGTCCGCCGGGCGCGTTGCCGGGTCGCTTCCAGGGGTGGGCGGGCGGGGGTCGGACCGGACGTCCGGGAGGGGGTGGTGGGGCGAGGGCGCCTGGTGGGGGCGGGGGGCGAGTCGGTCGGCCGGAGGGGGTGCCGGGTCGCCGGCCGGGGTGGGCGGGCGGGGGTCGGGCCGGGTGTCCGGGAGGGGGTGGTGGGGTGGGGTGGACTGGTGCGGGTCGGGCATCGCGGGTCCTCGGGGTGGCGGGTCAGCGGGGCCGGTGGGCGGCGGCCGCGATGGCGTCGGCCAGGCGGTCGAGGACCGCTGCGGCCTGCTCGTCGGTCAGGGTCAGTGGGGGGAGCAGCCGGACGACGGCGGAGTGGCGGCCGCCGAGTTCGACGATCAGGCCGCGGTCCAGGCACTCCTGGCGGACGGCCGCGGCGAGGGCCGGTGCGGCGCCCCCGGTGTCGGGGTCGACGAGTTCGATGCCGATCATCAGGCCGCGGCCCCGGACGTCCCCGATGCAGGGCTGGGCGGAGGCCAGGCCGCGCAGGGCGCTCAGCATGCGCTCGCCCAGGACGCCGGCGCGCTCGGCGAGCCGGTTCTCGCGGACGAAGGCGAGCGTGGCGGTGCCGGCGGCCATGGCCAGCTGGTTGCCGCGGAAGGTGCCGGCGTGGGCGCCGGGGGCCCAGACGTCCAGGCCCGCCCGGTAGACGATCACCGCGAGCGGCAGGCTGCCGCCGATCGCCTTGGACAGGACCATCACGTCGGGCACCACCCCGGCGTGGTCGACCCCCCAGAAGGCGCCGGTCCGGCCGACGCCCGTCTGCACCTCGTCCGCGATCAGCGGGATGCCCCGTGCCGCGGTGATCTCGCGCATCCGGCGGAGCCAGGCGTCGGGGGCCGGGATGACCCCGCCCTCGCCCTGCAGCGGTTCGACGATCATGGCGGCGGGGGCGGGTACACCGCCCTTGGGGTCGTCCAGGAGGTTCTCCGCCCAGCGGGCGCCGAGTTCGGCTCCCTCGGGGCCGCCGACTCCGAAGGGGCAGCGGTAGTCCTGCGGGTACGGCAGCCGGGTCACCCGTACGTCCGGGGCGCCGCCGGAGGCGTCCAGGGCTCCGGCGGTCATCCCGTGGTAGGCCCCGGTGAAGGCCAGCAGCCCGGAGCGCCCGGTCGCGGTGCGGACCAGCTTGAGGGCGGCCTCCACGGCGTCCGTCCCGGCCGGCCCGCAGAACTGGATGCGGGCGTCGGCGGCCAGTTCCGGCGGCAGGTTGGCGAACAGCTCCGTGGTGAAGGCGTCCTTGACCGGGGTCGCCAGGTCCAGCACGTGCAGCGGGGCACCGGAGTCGAGGACTCCCCTGATGGCTTCGAGCACGACCGGGTGGTTGTGGCCGAGGGCGAGGGTGCCGGCGCCGGAGAGGCAGTCGAGGTAGCGCCGCCCGTCGGCCCCCTCGATGGTCAGTCCGCGGGCGCGCACCGGGACGATGGGAAGGGAGCGCGCGTACGTCCGCGCGGCGGACTCCCGTTGCGCCTGCCGCCGCAGAATGCCGTCCGGGCCGGCGGGCCCAACCGGAGCACCCGGCGCACCCGGCGCACCCGGCCATGGTCCACGGCCTCCCTGCGCCGGTACCTGGAGGGGGATCTGCGCCGCGGCTGCGGCCGCGGCCGGCTCGGTCAAAGCCACGAGTGTCGTCCTCCCGCACGGATTTCTCTTCCGGATTGCGCCTCGAACACCAACGCTGCTCCCCCATCCCCCGTACGTACCAACGACGGTGACGGCGCGGGATCACGGGTGGGCCCAAGATCCTTGCCCGCCAAGGGCCGAGACCCAGGAACCACAGCCCGGGCTGTGCCGTCCCCAACCTCAGCGGCATAGTGGGGGGCTGCACTCCACGCCTCGAATCCACCAGGGGGACGAACGACATGCGACCGAACCGACCGGTCACCGCGATCCTGTGCGCGGCCGCGCTCGCGCTGACCGCCGCGGCCTGCGGCCCCGGCGACGGGGAGGCCGGCGGCGACGCCAAGCCCACCGTGGCGGCGAGCCTTCCGGGCACGGACGGGGTCAAGATCCCGGACCAGCTCAAGGAAAAGCTGAAGCAGCACGGCTTCGACCTGGAGAAGTGGAAGGGGGGTGAGTGGAAGAACTGGAAGAAGGAGGACTGGCTCCGCGAGGCGGGCGACTACATCAACCCGATCATCGAGGGCCTGTGGGACCCGGACCGCATGCGCGACGCCGAGCAGCCCCAGCGCCCGTCCGTCGACCCGGACGCGGGCAAGGACCAGGGCGTCACCGACCCGACCCCGGCTCCGGTGAGCGCGAAGGCCGCGAACGCGCCCTACCACCAGAGCGTTCCGGAGTCCGGCAAGGTCTTCTTCGACGGGCCCGAGGGCTCGATGGTGTGCTCGGCGACCGTGGTCAAGGACCCGGCCCACCCGGGCAAGTCCAACATGGTCTGGACGGCGGGCCACTGCGTGCACGCGGGCAAGTCCGGCGGCTGGTACCGCAACATCGCCTTCGTGCCGTCCTACAACAACGCGGGCAAGCCGGCGGCGCAGCTCAAGGGCGCGCCGCGCGAGCAGGTGGCCCCGTACGGCGTGTGGTGGAGCGACTGGGCGCAGACCTCCAACCAGTGGATCGCGACCGGCGGTCCGACCGGCGGCGCGGGTGCCCCGTACGACTTCGCGGTGCTGCACGTGACGCCCGAGAAGGGCAGCGGCAAGTCCCTGGAGGAGACGGTCGGTTCGGCGCTCCCGGTGGAGTTCAACGCTCCGGCCGTGCCGAAGGTCGCGGGCATCACGGCGACCGGCTACCCGGCGGCGGCCCCGTTCGACGGGCAGAAGGCCTACCAGTGCACGGACAAGCCGGGCCGGCTGTCGCTGAACGCGAGTGACCCGGTGATGTACCGCATCGGCTGCACCATGACCGGCGGTTCCTCCGGCGGCGGCTGGGTGGCCGCGGGCGCGGACGGCAAGCCGGCGCTGGTGTCGAACACCTCGATCGGCCCCGCCAAGGCGGGCTGGCTGGCCGGTCCGCGGCTCGGCCCGGAGGCGAAGGGCATCTTCGACGCCGTGAGCGGCAAGTTCAAGTAACCCACGTCGGTTGACGACCGAGGGCCCCCTGCGTCGCAGGGGGCCCTCGGTCGTTCATGTCCTTGCCGACCAGCGGCTACCCGCTACCGGCTACTGCTTCGCCAGCGCGTACGGAGCCAGGTCCGCCGCCAGTTCCTGGTGGACCCGCACCTTGAGCAGGGTGCCCTCCGCGGTGTGCTCCTCGGAGATCACCTCGCCCTCGGCGTGCGCCTTGGCGACCAGCGAGCCGCGGGTGTACGGCACGAGGGCCTCCACCTCGACCTCGGGACGCGGCAGCTCGGTGTCGATGAGCGCGAGGAGTTCCTCGATGCCCAGGCCCGTGCGCGCCGAGACGGCGATGGAGTGCCGCTCGATCCGCAGCAGGCGCTGGAGGACGAGGGGGTCCGCCGCGTCCGCCTTGTTGATCACCACGATCTCGGGCACGTTCACCGCGCCGACCTCGCGGATGACCTCGCGCACGGCCGCCAGCTGCTCCTCCGGCGCCGGGTGCGAGCCGTCCACGATGTGCAGGATGAGGTCGGAGTCGCCGACCTCCTCCATCGTGGAGCGGAACGCCTCGACGAGGTGGTGGGGCAGGTGCCGGACGAAGCCGACCGTGTCGGCCAGGGTGTAGATCCGGCCGCTGGGCGTCTCGGCCCGGCGCACGGTCGGGTCGAGGGTGGCGAACAGCGCGTTCTCCACCAGCACGCCCGCGCCCGTGAGGCGGTTGAGCAGCGAGGACTTTCCGGCGTTGGTGTAGCCGGCGATGGCGACCGAGGGCACCTTGTTGCGGCGTCGTTCCTGCCGCTTGATGTCGCGGCCGGTCTTCATCTCCGCGATCTCCCGGCGCATCTTCGCCATCTTCTCGCGGATCCGGCGCCGGTCGGTCTCGATCTTGGTCTCACCGGGACCTCGGGTGGCCATGCCGCCACCGCCGCCGCCACCCATCTGCCGGGACAGCGAGGCACCCCAGCCACGCAGGCGCGGCAGCATGTACTGCATCTGCGCGAGCGCGACCTGTGCCTTGCCCTCTCGGGACTTGGCGTGCTGGGCGAAGATGTCCAGGATGAGGGCGGTCCGGTCGACCACCTTCACCTTGACGACGTCTTCGAGGGCGATGAGCTGGCCGGGGCTGAGCTCGCCGTCGCAGACGACGGTGTCGGCGCCGCTCTCCATGACGATGTCGCGCAGTTCCCGGGCCTTGCCCGAGCCGATGAAGGTGGCCGGGTCCGGCTTGTCGCGGCGCTGGATCACGCCGTCGAGTACGAGGGCACCTGCCGTCTCGGCGAGGGCGGCGAGCTCCGCGAGGGAGTTCTCGGCGTCGTTCACCGTGCCGGAGGTCCAGACACCGACGAGCACGACACGCTCCAGGCGGAGCTGTCGGTACTCGACCTCGGTGACGTCTTCGAGCTCGGTGGAGAGGCCGACCACGCGGCGCAGGGCCGCGCGCTCGGAGCGTTCGAACTGCTCGCCGTCGCGGTCTCCGTCGATGTCGTGGCTCCAGGCGACGTCCTCTTCCATCAGGGCATCGGCCCGAAGGCTCTCGGTGAAGCTCTGCGAGTCGCGCACGTCCTGTGCGTCCTGTGCGTCCCGCGCGTCCTGGGAGGAAGAAGAGGAGGTCATTGGATCCTTACGTCGATTCGAATAGCACGGACACGTTAACCGGCCCATTGACCGGCACGTTAGCTGTCACGTCCAACGTGTCACACCGCCCGGGGATTCCCCGAGCGGCCCCGTCGATGGTGACATGCCCGTTCCCCGGCGGTCACACCCTTTTCCCGCTCCACTCCGGGTGCCCGGGCATCGCCGGGGTGGTCTTCCCGTACAGCCAGGGCTCCAGGAAGGGCCCGAGGTCCCGTCCCGCCTCCTCCGAGGCCAGCCGGACGAAGTCGGCCGTGCCCGCGATCCCGTCCCGGTTGTCCGCCACCCAGCGCCGCTCGACGCGGTCGAAGGCCTGGACGCCGATCTCCTGCCGCAGCGCGTAGAGGATCAGCGCGGCCCCGTCGTAGACCACCGGCCGGAACAGCCCGATCTTCTCGCCGGGGGCGGCGGCCTTCGGGGCGGCCGGGGGGCCGCCCGCCGCCCGCCACTGGTCGGAGCGCTGGTACGCCTCGCGCATGCGCCGCTCCAGGGAGTACTTGCCGAGCCCGTCCGCGTACAGGGCCTCGTACCAGGTGGCGTGCCCCTCGTTGAGCCACAGGTCGGACCAGGTCCGCGGGGTGACGCTGTCGCCGAACCACTGGTGGGCGAGCTCGTGGACCATCACGGACTCGACGTACCACTCGGGGTAGCCCTCGCCGGAGAACAGGCTGTGCTCGAAGAGGGAGAGGGTCTGCGTCTCCAGCTCGAAGCCGGTCGACGCCCGCGCGATCAGCACGCCGTAGTTCTCGAAGGGGTAGCGGCCGACCCGCTCCTCCATCCACGCGATGTGCCCGGCGGTCTTCTTCAGCCAGGGGTCCAGCCGCTGCCGGTCGGCGGCGGGCACCACGTCGCGCAGTGGCAGCCCGTGCGGTCCGGTGCCGTGGACGACGGCGGAGCGGCCGACCGAGACCTGGGCCAGCTCGGTGGCCATGGGGTGCCGGGTCTTGTACGTCCACGTGGTCGAGCCGCCCATGCGCAGGGCGGGGAGGGCCGGCACCCCGTTGGCGACGACCGTCAGCCCCTCCGGGGCGGTGACCCGGAAGGTGAAGTACGCCTTGTCGGCGGGGTGGTCGTTGCAGGGGAAGACGCGGTGGGCGGCATCGGCCTGGTTGGCCATGGCCAGGCCGTCCTCGGTGGGCACCCAGCCGCCGTCCCCGCGGCCGCGCGGGTCGCTGGTGTGCCGGACGGTGATGTGCAGCGGCACGTTGGCCGTGACCGGCCGCGCCGGGGTCAGGATGAGGTCCTCCCCCGCGCTCTCGAACCGCGCCGGCTCGCCGTTGACCTCGGCGGACGCCACCTTTCCGTGGGCGAAGTCGAGGTTGATCCGCTCCAGCGGCTGGAGGGCGCGGGCGTCGATGACGGTGACCGTGTCGAGGGGGCTCAGGTTGTCCTTGTACGCGAGGGACAGGTCGTACGAGAGCACGTCGTACCCGGGGTTCCCCAGCTCGGGGAAGAGCCGGTCGCCGATGCCCAGCGGCTTCGGCGGGGGCAGCACGGCGGCGACGAGGGTGAGGGAGGCCGCGGCGAGCAGGGAGGCGCGCAGGCGCGGGGAGGTGAGCTGCATCCACCACCGCTTACCAGGGGCCGCCGCACGGCCGCGCACGGCGCGCGACGGGTCCACCCGAACGGGGCCTTCCGGAGCCGACCGGGCCTACGCGCGGCTGACGCCGGCGGACCGCACACGGGCCGCCCGCCGGATCCCCGGGGGCCGCGCCGGTGGGGCTGCGGGCCCGTGGCCCTCCCGCGGAACGCCGGGGCCCGGCGGCGGCTACGCCCGCTTCACGTCGTACACGCCCGGCACGTCCCGCATCGCCCGCATCAGGGCCGGCAGCCCGCCCGCGTCCGGGAGCTGGAGGGTGTAGGTGTGCCGGACCCGCTGCTCGACCGGGGGTTCCACGGTCGCGGAGACGACCTCGACGCCCTCGCGGGCGATGGCCTCGGTCAGGTCGGCCAGCAGATGGGGGCGGCCGAACGATTCGGCTACCAGCGTGACCCGGCAGTCCGCCGTCGCCCGCCAGTGCACGGCGACGGAGGTGCGCCCCACCGCGCGCATCTGCGCCACCGCGGCGCAGTGGATGCGGTGCACGGTGACGGCCCCGCCCCGGACCACGAACCCGGCGACCGCGTCCGGCGGCACGGGGGTGCAGCATCCGGCGAGCCGCACGGTGGCGTCCGGCAGGTCGGCGACGGCGTTGCCCCCGCCACCGCGGGCCCCGATCACCGACAGCGGTGCCCGGGCGGCGCTGGTGGTGGCCATCGCGCGGTCGGGATGGGATTCGAGCCAGCTGCTGATGGCGATCCGGGCGGCCGGCGTCCGCGCGTGGTCCAGCCACTCGGCGGCCGGCCCCGAGGAGGCGTCCTGCGCGAGCAGCAGCTGCACGGTGTCCCCGTCGGACAGCGGGGAGGAGAGGGAGGTGAGGCGCCCGTTGACCCGGGCGCCGATACAGCCGTGGGCCGCCTCGCCGTGCTGCGCGTAGGCGGCGTCGATACAGCTGGCCCCGGCGGGCAGACTGATCGTGCCGGTGGCGCTGCCGTCGTCCCGGAACACGGTGATCTCCCGGTCCTGGGCCAGCTCGGCGCGCAGGACGCTCCAGAAGGTGTCGGGGTCGGGCGCGGACTGCTGCCAGTCGAGCAGCCGGGACAGCCAGCCGGGCCGGGTCGGGTCCACCCGCTCCTCGTCGGGGTCGGCGGCGGCGTCCGCCGTCCCGGTGGCGTACGGGTTGCCCAGCGCCACCACGCCCGCCTCGGCGACGCGGTGCATCTGCCGGGTCCGGACGATGACCTCGGCGACGTAGCCCTCGGGCGTGGCGACGGCGGTGTGCAGCGACTGGTAGAGGTTGAACTTCGGGACGGCGATGAAGTCCTTGAACTCCGATACGACGGGGGTGAAGCAGGTGTGGAGCTCGCCGAGCACGGCGTAGCAGTCGGCGTTCTCGCCGACGAGGACGAGGACGCGGCCGAAGTCGGAGCCGCGCAGTTCGCCGCGTTTGAGGGAGGTGCGGTGTACGGAGACGAAGTGCCGGGGCCGGATCTGCACCTCGGCGGCGATGCCGGCCTCGCGCAGGACGGTCCGTACGGAGTCGGAGATGGCGGGCAGCGGGTCGCGTTCCCCGGCGTGGGCCGCGATGAGCGCGCGCGTCTGCTCGTACTCCTCGGGGTGCAGGATGGCGAAGACGAGGTCTTCCAGCTCGGTCTTGAGGGCCTGGACACCGAGCCGTTCGGCGAGCGGGATGAGGACGTCGCGGGTGACTTTGGCGATGCGGGCCTGTTTCTCGGGGCGCATCACGCCGAGGGTGCGCATGTTGTGCAGCCGGTCGGCGAGTTTGATGGACATGACGCGGACGTCGTTGCCGGTGGCGACGAGCATCTTGCGGAAGGTCTCGGGTTCGGCGGCGGCGCCGTAGTCGATCTTCTCGACCTTGGTGACGCCGTCGACGATGAAGCAGACCTCGTCGCCGAACTCCTCGCGGACCTGATCGAGGGTCACGTCGGTGTCCTCGACGGTGTCGTGGAGGAGAGAGGCCGTCAAGGTGGTGGTCTCGGCGCCGAGTTCGGCGAGGATCAGGGTGACGGCGAGCGGATGTGTGATGTACGGCTCACCGCTTTTTCGCATCTGGCCGCGGTGCGAGGTCTCCGCGAGCAGATAGGCCCGCCGCAAAATGGACAGATCGGCGTCCGGATGATGGGCGCGGTGGGCCTCTGCGACGTGGCCGATGGCGTCCGGAAGCCGGTCTCGGGACGTGGGCCCGAGCAGCGCCGCGCGGCCGAGCCGGCGCAGATCGAGCCTGGTCCGGCCCCGTCTGCGGAGCTCAGGGCGCGCTTCGGGGTGTGCTTCGGGGTTCGTGGCCTCTGCACTCATGGGCACCTCCGGCGGCTTCGACCGGCGGTGGCGGGCATGGGGTGAGCCCTCAGGGCCGGTGCCTGATGTTACCGACCCCACCACGTGGCGCAGTCCACCTCTCGCTCAGCGTGAAACGGATCACCCATTAGAGGGAAGCTTCACGCGAAAGCCGTTTCGGTGAGCCAGGACGGCTCGAACTCGCCCGCGGCCACGATCACGGCCGGTCCGGTCATGTCGATCTGCCCGTCGGGGTGTTCGGTGATGACGAGGGTGCCGCCGGGGAGGTCGACGGTGTACGTGACCGGTTCGCCGGTGGTGGCCGGGTCCGCTCCGTCGCGGCGGATGGCCGCCACGGCGACGGCGCAGGCGCCGGTGCCGCAGGAGCGGGTCTCGCCGGAGCCGCGCTCGTGGACGCGCATGGCGACGTGCCGGGGGCCGCGGTCGACGACGAACTCGACGTTGACACCCGTCGGGTAGGCGGACGCCGGGCTGAACGGCGGGGCGGTGTACAGGTTTCCGGCGTCGTCGAGGCTTTCAACGAACGCCACGGCGTGCGGGTTCCCCATGTTCACGTTGCGTGCGGGCCAGCTCCGGGACCCGACGCTGACGGTGACCTCGCCCTCGGGGAACGCGGCGCGGCCCATGGAGACGGTGACGTTCCCGCTCTTGTCGAGGTGGACGCGCTTGACCCCGCCGCGGGTGGCGACCGCGAGGTCACCCGGCTCGACGTGGCCGGCGTGCTGGAGGTAGCGGGCGAAGACGCGCACGCCGTTGCCGCACATCTCGGCGACGGAGCCGTCGCTGTTGCGGTAGTCCATGAACCACTCCGCCTCACCGGCCAGGTGCGCGGCATCGGGGTGTGCGGCGGACCGGACGACGTGCAGGACGCCGTCCGCGCCGATCCCGGCGCGCCGGTCGCACAGCTTCGCCACGGCGGACGCGGGCAGCTCGATGGCGTTGTCCGGGTCCGGGACGATCACGAAGTCGTTCTCGGTGCCGTGGCCCTTGAGGAAGGAGAGGCTGGTGTGCGTCACCCGCCCATGGTATCGAGCCCCTGCTCAGAGGCGCCGATCGGTCCGGTGGCCGGACATCGTGCCCGTCAGGGCCGGCTCAGCGCAGCCGGGCGACCCGGTACACGGCGAGTGCTACGACGGCCAGCGCGACCACGGCGTACAGCGCGGCCATGCGCCAGTCGGGGCGGCGGCCGCTGCCCCGGGCCGGGAGCCCGGGCCAGGTGTAGCCCACCCGGCGGGCGGCCATCATCCCCCAGCCGCCGGCGCAGCAGCTGATCAGGAAGCCGAGCATGGCGACCACGGCTCCGCCGTCGCCGAACTCGAAGGCGAGCGGGAAGGCGAACATCAGCGAGCCGGCGGCGGCGAGCAGCACGATGGGGGCGATCTGCCACAGGCGCAGGCGGCGCTGCGGACGCAGTTCGACCTCGAACTCCGGTCCGGCGGCGGCCTCGGCCTCCGCGGAGTCCGGTGTGTCCGGTCCGTCGGGGGTCAGGCGCGCCGGGTCGGCGGGCAGCCCGAGACCCGCGGGACCGTCGGGGCCGCCGGAAGCTTCGGGACCTTCCGGCCGGTCGAGAAGCTTCGGGTCCGCTTCCCGCCGGGTGTCGTCCCGCCCGGTGTCACGAGGGCCGGCCTCCATCGCCACGCGCCCTCCCCACTCGGACTCAGTACGCCGCCATTCACTGCCGGTGACCGCACCCGCAGGAGTTTGATGATGGCACGCCGCCGACCCCCGAACGGGCGCCCGGGGCGTCCCGATGCCATCACGTGATCAGGCTGTAACCGCTCGTTCGACCAACGACAGCGCGAGTCCGGGGAGTTCCCCGCGGTCGGCGACGCCCCCGCTGAGCCAGTGCACCCGGGGGTCGCGCCGGAACCACGAGTCCTGGCGGCGGGCGAACCGCTTGGTGGCCCGGACGGTTTCGGCCCTGGCCTCCTCTTCGGTGCACTCGCCGGCGAGCGCGGCCAGCACCTGCTGGTAGCCGAGCGCCCTGGAAGCGGTGATTCCGTCGCGCAGCCCCCGGGCCTCCAGCGCGCGGACCTCGTCCACCAGCCCGTCGTCCCACATGCGGTCCACGCGCAGCGCGATCCGCTCGTCGAGCTCCGGCCGGGCCACGTCGACGCCGATCTGCACGGTGTCGTAGACGGACTCGTGGCCGGGCAGGTTGGCCGTGTAGGGGCGGCCGGTGATCTCGATGACCTCCAGCGCGCGGACGATGCGGCGGCCGTTGCTGGGCAGGATCGCCCGGGCGGCGGCCGGGTCGGCGGCGGCGAGGCGGGCGTGCAGGGCGCCGGGGCCGCGCAGGGTGGCCTCTTCCTCCAGGCGGGCGCGGACCTCGGGGTCGGTGCCGGGGAACTCCATGGCGTCGAGGGCGCCCCGTACGTACAGGCCGGATCCGCCGACGAGGACGGGCGTACGGCCCTCGGCGAGCAGTTTGTCGATCTCGATCCGGGCCAGGCGCTGGTACTCGGCGACGCTCGCGGTCTCGGTGACGTCCCAGATGTCGAGGAGGTGGTGCGGGACCCCTCCGCGCTCCTCGGTCGTCAGCTTGGCGGTGCCGATGTCCATCCCCCGGTACAGCTGCATGGAGTCGGCGTTGACGACTTCGCCGTCGAAATGACGGGCCAGGTGGACGCCCAGATCGGACTTTCCGGCCGCGGTGGGACCCACGACTGCGATGACCCGCGGTGCGGGGGCTGCTTTGCTCACCGCCCCAGTCTCGCAAACCACACGGCATGTACCCGATCGAGTTACGTGACGGGGCGGGGGCGGGGTCGTTGCCCTGGCGAGGTTCCGGCCCGGCGTGTGCCCGGCGTACGCCCGGCCCGTATCCGGCGGAGGCCGGTCCGGCCAAGGCGGAACTTCACTCACACGAGTAACGTTATGGGAGTAGACATGGGCGTTTTTGATCGGTTTTTTCGTCGTAAGGACGAGGTTGCGACCGAGGAGGTCGCGGCCGAGCCCCTGACGGCGGAGTCCGCTCCGGCCGAAGAGGCCGAGGCCGCGCCTGCTGTCGCGGAGGCTCCGGCGGTGGAAGCCGTGGAGATTCCGAAGCAGCAGTCGGCCGAGGTGGCCGCGGACAGCGAAGCCGGCGAGGGCGCCCGTACGTAGCTACCCCGCCAATGGAAGGTGACCCATGGGCCTGCTGGACAATCTGAAGGCCAAGCTCGCTCCGGCGAAGGACAAGGTCGGCGACCTCGCCCAACAGCACGAGGGCAGGATCGGCGAAGGTCTGGACAAGGTCGCCAAGGTCGTGGACACCAAGACCAAGGGCAAGTACAGCGACCGGATCACCAGCGTCGAGGGCAAGGCGAAGGACGCCCTGGGCAAGATCGCGCACAAGGACACTCCCGGCGGGCCGACGCCGCCGGCGGCTTCCTGACACGGTCTCCGAAGGGGCGCGGAACCGGCACCGGCCGGTTACGCGCCCCTTCGGCGTTCCCGGACGCCCGGGGGGTGGCCGCGGTCCTACGACCAGGCGGCGACGAAGTACCCCACGCCGTACGGGGCGTCCTCGTACAGCAGCCGCCCGTCGAGGCCCGCGCCCTCGGCCGCGCCGGCCAGCACCTGCCAGGGGGCCCGGCCGGCGGCCTGGAGTTCGGCCGCGAGTTCGGCGTCGAGGGCGGCGAGCGCGGCCACGTCGGCGGCGCCCAGCGCGCGGGCGGCGGCCGCGTCGAAGGCGGCGGCCCGCTCGTCGAGGTAGCCGGGGGCCTTCAGGGTCCGGCAGGCGCTTCCGTCACCCAGGACCAGCATCGCCACCCGCTCGGCGGAACGGGCGAGGTCGGTTCCGAGGACGGCGCAGGCAGCCGGTTCGAGCCGGTCGGCGACGGCGACCCCGGCCAGCGGCGAGGCGCCCCAGCGGGCGTGCTCCAGCAGCCAGGCGCCGACCGCCAGGGAGGTCGGCAGCGGTCCCCCGGCGGCGTCGGGGGCGGGCTCCTGGGGGAGGGGTCCGAGTGACACGCTCAGGTCCACGCCGAAGCCGGCGAAGGACCCGGGGGTGCCCTGGTCGTACCCGCCGCCCCGGGGCGCCGCCCCGACGACGACCAGCAGGTCGGGCCGGGAGGCGGCGAGCACGGCGAGCGCGTCCGAGCAGGCGGTGCGGGCATCGCCCAGCTCGGCGGCGGCGCCGGCGGCGACCTCCGGCACGAGGAGGGGTGGGGCGGGGCAGACGGCGGCGGCTACGAGCATGATCCGCAGCCTAACGCCAGCGCGGCTCGGGCGGGTCTGGGCCGCTGCGCTGTGCCTTCGTGGGCGCTGCCCCACACCCGCGCCTCAAACGCCGGCGGGGCTGGATGTGGCTCGCCCGGTGGTCCGGTGCGGGTTCACCCCCCTGGGGCTCCGCCCCAGACCCCGCGCCTCAAACGCCGGCGGGGCTGGATTGGCTCGCCCCAGTAGCCCCGTGCGGCTCCAAGCCTGGGGCTCCGCCCCAAACCCTCCCCCAGACTCCGTCCGGGGGGACCCCCGCGCCTCAAACGCCGGCGGGGCTGGAGTCGGGCACCGCGCAGCCCGACGTCGTGACGGGGAGGGGTGCCGGGACGCCGAGGGTCGGGATGCCGAGCATGACGCCCGCGGGCTGGGCCGGGGCGGCGTTGCGCTTCTCCCAGGCGTCGCCGGCGCGGGTGCGACGCACCGTCAGGGTCGGACCCTCGGCCAGGAGGTGGTGCGGGGCCGCGTAGGTGATGTCGACGGTGACCACGTCGCCCGGGCGGACCTCCTGGTCCGGCTTCGTGAAGTGCACCAGGCGGTTGTCGGCGGCGCGGCCGGACAGGCGGTGCGTGGCGCCGTCCTTGCGGCCCTCGCCCTCCGCGACCATGACCTCCAGCGTGCGCCCGACCTGCTTCTTGTTCTCCTCCCAGGAGATCTCCTCCTGGAGGGCGACCAGGCGCATGTAGCGGTCCTGCACGACCTCCTTGGGGATCTGCCCGTCCATGTCGGCCGCGGGGGTACCGGGCCGCTTGGAGTACTGGAAGGTGAAGGCGTTCGCGAAGCGGGCCTCGCGCACCACGTGCATCGTCTGCTGGAAGTCCTCCTCCGTCTCACCGGGGAAGCCGATGATGATGTCGGTGGAGATCGCGGCGTGCGGGATCGCGGCGCGGACCTTCTCGATGATCCCGAGGAATCGGTCCTGCCGGTACGAGCGGCGCATCGCCTTCAGGATCGGGTCCGATCCGGACTGCAGCGGCATGTGCAGCTGCGGCATCACGTTCGGGGTCTCCGCCATCGCCGCGATCACGTCGTCCGTGAAGTCGCGCGGGTGCGGGGAGGTGAAGCGGACCCGCTCCAGGCCCTCGATCTGGCCGCAGGCGCGCAGCAGCTTGCTGAAGGCCTCGCGGTCGCCCAGGTCGGAGCCGTAGGCGTTGACGTTCTGGCCGAGCAGGGTGATCTCCGAGACGCCCTCGGCGACCAGGGCCTCCACCTCGGCGAGGATGTCGCCGGGACGGCGGTCCTCCTCCTTGCCGCGCAGCGCCGGGACGATGCAGAAGGTGCAGGTGTTGTTGCAGCCGACGGAGATCGAGACCCAGGCGGCGTACGCGGACTCGCGGCGGGTCGGCAGCGTGGAGGGGAAGGCCTCCAGCGACTCGGCGATCTCGACCTGCGCCTCTTCCTGGATGCGGGCGCGCTCCAGCAGGACGGGGAGCTTGCCGATGTTGTGCGTACCGAAGACGACGTCGACCCAGGGGGCCTTCTTGACGATCGTGTCGCGGTCCTTCTGCGCGAGGCAGCCGCCGACGGCGATCTGCATGCCGGGGCGCTTCGTCTTCATCGGGGCCAGCCGGCCGAGGTTGCCGTACAGCTTGTTGTCGGCGTTCTCGCGGACCGCGCAGGTGTTGAAGACGACGACGTCGGCGTCACCGTCGGAGCCCTCGGGCGCGCGGACGTAGCCGGCGTCCTCCAGCAGACCGGAGAGCCGCTCCGAGTCGTGCACGTTCATCTGGCACCCGTAGGTGCGCACCTCGTAGCTTCGCTTCACGTCCACTGCCTGGCTCCGGTCGCTGCTGGTCATGCAACAAGGGTAGGCGGTACCCGGAAGCCCTCCGGCCCTGCGGGCCGCTCCGGGTTCCGCAGGGCCGCGCCGGGTTCCGCAGGGCCGCGCCGTGACAGGACGGCGGTCGGGTGGCAGGATCGCGGCCATGCCTCTCGTACCGCCCCGGATCAGCAGGCGCCATGCCCTGCGGGCCCTGGTGGCCGTACTCGCCGTGCTCGCCGCCCTGGTGTGGTGGCTCAAGCCCTTCGGGGAACCGGAGCTCGAGGGCGAGCTGACCTTCAGCACGGGCGTGCGCACGGGCGTCTACCACCGCTACGGGCAGCTGCTGGAGCAGGAGCTGCGGCAGGACATGCCCGGGGTGAAGGTGCGGCTGGAGACCAGCGAGGGCTCGCAGCAGAACCTCCAGCGGGTGGCCGCAGGGGAGGCCGACTTCACGGTGGCGACGGCGGACGCCGTGGCCAAGTACCGGCAGGACGGCAAGCCGGGCGCGACCACGCTGCGCGGGTGCGCGCGGCTCTACGACGACTACGTGCAGCTGGTGGTCCCCGCCGGCTCCCCGGTGCAGTCGGCGCGCGACCTGCGCGGCAAGCGGGTGGCGGTCGGCCAGGCCGGATCCGGGGTGCGGCTCATCTCGGAGCGGCTGCTGACGGCGGCCACGCTGGATCCGGCGAAGGACATCACCCCGGTGTCCATCGGCATCGACACCATGCCGCAGGAGCTGGAGGCGGGCCGGATCGACGCGTTCTTCTGGTCCGGGGGCCTGCCCACGAACGCGGTGCGCGAGCTGTCGGAGCGGTTCGAGATCCGGCTCGTGCAGCTCGGCGATCTGGTGGAGCAGTTGCAGGGGACGGGAAGCCCGGCGCGCTACTACCGGGCGGCGGTGATGCCGCAGGACGCGTACGCGCGGGCGCGCAACACCAGCTCGGTGGCGACCCTGGCGGTGCCGAACCTGCTGGTGACCACGGAGAAGACGGACCCCGAGCTGACCGAGCAGTTCACCCGGACCGTGATCCACAGCCGCGACGGCATCGGGCACGTGGTGCACGCGGCGCAGCTGGTGGACCTGCGGACGGCGATCTACACCGATCCCCTCGCCCTGCACGAGGGGGCGCGGCGCTACTACCGCTCGGTCAAGCCGTAGCCTCCTGCGGCAGCAGCATGGTGGCCGCCGCGGCCGCGCCGATCAGGCCCGCGTGCGTGCCCAGGGTGGCCGGAACCACCCGGAGCTCCTGCACGAAGGAGAGGGTGGCGTAGGCGGCGAGGTGCTTGCGGATCGGGCCGAAGAGCGTGTCGCCGGAGGCGGCGACGCCCCCGCCGATGACCGCGATGTCCGTCTCCACGAGGGTGGCGGTGGCCGCGATGGCCGCGGCCAGGGCCCGGCCCGCGCGGTCGAAGGCGGCCAGGGCGATCGGGACGCCGGCCGCGGCGGCCGCGGCCACGCCCGCCGCCGAGGCGTCGCCCGCGACGCCGCCGGTGCC